>NZ_JBIUAG010000005.1:0-437737 GCF_044547355.1 Kutzneria sp. NPDC052558 | reverse complement strand
TCCCGGCAGCGGGCTGGGGGCTTGTAGAGGTGGGTGGCCATCGCGGCGGCCCGCTGGTACTCATCGAGCAGGACGCCGCGCCAGGGGCCGAGCATCGCGAGTTCGCGGGCGGAGTCGGCGGCGATGGGGCCGTAGCCGTCGAGCAGGCCCGGGTCCTCGGTCAGGCCCATCAAGGTTTCCATGGAGAGGGTGACGTGGACCTGGACTGTGCGGTCGATGCCGTACCCGAGGAACCGGTCCAGGAAGGCGTCGACTCGTTTCTGGTCGGTGGTGCGGCAGTCCTTGCACAGCGCCCGGGCGTCGGCGGTGGTGATGTCGTAGCACTGGCGGGCGTCGATGGCCGACATGCGGATGCGGAGTTCGGCCATGCCGTTGGGCAGCGGGTAGAACTCGATCCGCCGTTCCTTGTCGCGGGCCTTCTGCCGGCGCTGCTCGTAGCCCAGCGGATCAGCCTCGGCGACCAGCTTGGTGGTGCGGCGGGCCAACTGGGTGCGGGTGAGCTCGGCGGCGACCTCGACCAGTTGGTCTTCGATGTGGGGGATCGTGGCGGGGTCGAGGTGGATCACCCGCTCGTCCACGGTCTCCAGGCGGCGTAGGTCGATCTCGCCGCGTCGCAGCTGCTCGCACAGCCGAGGCAGCCGGTCTAGGACTTCGGCGCGTTCCTGTTGGCGGAACAGGGACTGTTCGGACTCGTGGGTGGCCATGGACATCTCGGCCAGGTCCTCGAAACTCCGAAGAATGCACAGCCGAGCATGGTCGGCAACCGCCGTGATCTTGCGGGCCATGACGAATGCGGTGACTTGTTGCTCGGGGGTGAGGGTGGAAAGATCCGCGCCGAGGAGCAGGTCCAGCATCGCTCCCGAAGGCTCGGCGGACTCTAGCTCTCGGGTGATTTCTGACATACCCCTAGAATACTCCCCGTCAAGATCCAAATCGAATCACTAACGGGTGAAATCCCGTTTCATGCATAATCGAGACGACCCCACCCAAAGCACCACCGCGACAATCATCTACACCTTCACGTTCCGGAGGGTGGATTTTGCGCAGAGGGGGGCGATGGCAGCCGAGGCCCCTCCCGGAACGCGCCGGCGGCGAAGTCGGCGTTGCGCCGCACCAGTTCGGCCACGTCGACCACGGGCACCTCCCAACTAAGTCCATTTTGTGGACTGACCGTGGTGTACGGTATCAGAGTGGGTCCAGAATCGCTACCGACTCCGCGCGAGTGCTCGATGACCGACGCGCTGGAGATCCTCGGCGACCGTTACTCGCTGCCGGTGCTGCGCGAGCTGATGTACGGCTTCCACCGCTTCTCCGATCTCGCTCGGCACACGGGCGCGCCGCGCACCCTGCTGACCGGGCGCCTGCGGCGGCTGGAGGAGGCCGGCGTGGTTACGCGCACCCAGTACTCCGAGCACCCTCCCCGCTTCGAGTACCACCTCACCCAGGCCGGCATCGACCTTGTGCCGGTGATCCTCATGCTGCGCGAATGGGGTGAGCGCCATACCGGCGACGGCGTGCCCAAGGCCGTGTTCCGCCACACCTGCGGCGCGGAACTCCATCCCACCACCATCTGCGACGCGTGCCACCAGCAGATCCGCCCGGGCGAGATCGACGTCACCCGAGCCTGACCGGGAACCACGCCGACGGAAGCAGGTCAAGCTCCGCAGCCACCTTCCGATCCAGGCACGCCGCAAACTCGGCCCCGCGACGCGCGTCCCGGATCACCTGCGTCACACCCTCAAACCCGCTGCCGGACAATGCCCGTGCCCAGCGCCGAAGTGCATCAGCTGAAGCAGCGCGCACCTAAGCGAGGGACCAAGTTCCGGGCTCACCCGCTGATGGCGAACCCGTCGTAGGCCAGCGAGGAGCCAGCACTGGTGGTGATCGTGACGGTGTTCTCCCCAGCCTTGACGTTGTGCAGCGGAATGGTCTGACTGCTGCCACCCGGCGGTGGCTGAAGGCGTTGCGCGGGTTGACTGTTCAGCTCGATGTCGACGGTCGGCGAATGACTGTCGAGCAGCCACAGGCTCAAGGTGAGATCGCGCGGTTTGTCCACGGTGAACCTCAGGGTGAAGGTGTGGGGTCGGGAGCCGGCCCAGTCGTCCTGGGGGCCGGGTTGGATGTAGCTCCACTGTGGACTGGCTACGCTGCCGCCCTGCACAGCAACCCAAGGGGTTGTGGCCGACGGATAGGAGACGCCGGTGGTGAAGCCGGGGTCCTGCTGGGCGGTGTAGTCGACGTCGTGCGGGAAAGCCTTGGCATAGTCTCGAAAGCCGTCCGGGGCGAGCGCGAAATCGGTGGCGCACACCAGTGGCGTCGTGACAACCTGGGGCGCGGCCAGCCGCAGGCCGACGGTGACGATCCCGTGCTGGCCGACCGGAACCAGCACCTCTGTGCCGGAGTTGACCACGGCCAGCTTGGGCCCGTTGGGTTGCTCCGCAGGGCTTTCCAGCTGGGCCGCGGTCACCCTATACGGCAATCGAAGACGGACCGTGCCCGACTTGCCGGCGACCTCCACCAGGCGGATGGTCAGCGGCAGCGCCGACTGATGCCCGGGATAGGCCGGCTTCACCGCCTGCACGAAGACGTTGGCGGCGTCGACCGACACCAGCGACTTCGCGCCACCGGGGTAGCCGCCGGCGTGTGACGGCGACAGCGTCGTCGGCGCCAGCGGTGTCTGGATACCCCAGCCGTAGCCGGTCGCGGCCACCGGCTCGAATCCCCCGTCATGGCTGGTGATCGAGTAGTGGAAGCTGACCGGCCCGGACTGGGCCTGCCGGTAGTTGGTGTTCCACAGGCTGTTGAACGCGTACGAGAAGGCCGATCCGTTGTCCGGCGTGGGCGCGGCCGGGTCGGGACCGGGCTGGTCGAGGCGGCCGGGCCGCGGTTGCAGCTCCATGCTGCGGATGTGCCCGAACTCCATCAGCGGCGTGTCCGTTGTGGACACCGTGACTCCCCCGCCGGCGTTGGACAGGTCGGCGTAGCCGCGCACCGCCTGCCAGTCCATGGACGAGCCGGGCAGCTGGCCCGCGCCCAGGGTCACCGGCGTGCCAGGCGCTTCATAGGTCACGGTGGGCTTGTCCACCTTGAACGGGAAGGCGAAGTAGCCCTCCTCCGGCGTGGTGACCCAGGTCTTGTCGATGTCGTCGGCGATGTCCAGGCGTTTTGTGTTGGCGTACAGGGTGAATGTGGCCCCGGCCGATTCCACGCCGGTCGCCGCCCCGGCGCTGTCCTTGCCGCCCGGCGTGTCGGGGTAGGCGACCGTGACGCTGACGCTCACCGGCCCCGTCGACTGCACGGCCACCGTGGCCCGCCCTGGGGACCATTGCCTGTCCGGCGTGGTCTTCCCGTCCCGCTGCGGGTTCGGCCGGTAGACGTACTGGTTGAGCCCGAAGGGTGAGGTCGGGTCGACGAGTTCCCGGCCGGCCGCCTTGTCGTACACCGACTTGATGACACCAGTGTCCATATCCAGGGACACCCGGTAGAACTGGTTCTCCAGGACTCCCCGCCCGGCGTCCCAGTGCAGCGCGGAATCCTTACCGGTCAGCGACTTCACGCCCGCTCGCAGCTCATACGTCCGATACCCGACGGCCGGGACATCGGCCGCGATGAACCTGATCTTGCCCGCCCCCGCCGACTCATACGGTGTCACCGCTCCGGTCTGGACGTCCACCACCTGCCCGGACCAGCCGTCAGGAACCGTTGTGGTCACGACATCGCTACGGCGGATGGACACCGAGTTGAAGACCGCGATGGCCGGGTTTCCCGACGGGTTGGCGATCTGCCCGCCCAGGGACGCCGTCGCGGCGTCCATCGCGTCGGTGCTCAACCGGGAAGCCTTGTCGGCATGGGCTTTCTTCACCGCCCACTGTGGATCGTCGGGTAGCAGCTCCGGGCTGGCCCAGGTGTGCTCGGTGTAGAGCTCCTCCTCGCGATAGGCGGAATCCACCAGGCACTGCTGGTTGGCGCTCGGGGCCAGCGCGCCCAGGGTTTCCGCGCTGCCGGTCCGAGCCTGCGCCTGCATGTTCTCGCCGGTCTCGAACGCCGACGAGCCCGCGCCGTCCGACCACCAGTCGGGATGATCACCGCTCTTCACCGGCAGCCGCGAGGCGTCCCGCGAGCTCAGATCCGGTGTATAGCCCGACTTCGAGGTCAGCCCGGGTGCGGTGGTGGCGTCCTGGTAGAACCGCGACGGCGTCGACATCACCAGCTTCGGCCACGCGTACTGCTGGCCGAAGGTGTGGATCACGTCGGAGATGCCGTTCATCGGCGGGGTGGAGTCCTCGAAGAACAGCAGCGGGTACACCGACTGCGGGTACCGGCCGACCTGGAGACCCGGGAACCAGTTGGCGATCCCGACGGCTGTTTTGGTTGTGACGTCCTGGATCTGGGCCGGCGACGGGGCGGCGACCGGGTGGTACGGCAGCGTGGGCGCGGTGCCGCAGGTGTCATTGGGGTCGTCGCTGGGCCACGGGGCCAGGCCGCACTTGAGGCCCTGCCAGTTCAGCTTGTAGCCCTCGTCGTAGGAGTTGGCCGCGAAGAACGTGAGCACCGAACTGCCGTCCGGCCCCCGCAAGTGGTACAGCGCCGGGAAGTCCTGGGCGGTGTGCGGCACGCTCCAGCGCCCGGTGTGGTCCGGGTTGGAGCCGTTGATCAGCATGGTCACGCCCTGCTTGGCCAGCAGCTGCGTCTTCTGCGCGGTCACGCCGGTGACGTCGTCCTGCATGGCGGCGGTCGCCGGCCGGCCGAACTTCTCGGCGAACGTCCGGGTTCCCTTGTCCTGGGCCCTGATCAGCTGCTCGGTGCTGCCCAGGTCGCTGAGATTGTTGTCGTACGAGGCGGTCAGCTCGATCTGGCCGGCGGCCACGCAGTCGCCGAGCGCCTTGACCTTGTCGGCCGGGCGGTCCTGGACGTAGTCGTCGATCATCCACGCCTGCTCGACCGTCCACCGGTAGCGTTCGGCGTCCGGCCGGTTCGCGGTGGCGGCGCACTGGCTCACCGCCTGGTCCAGGAAGGCGTCCTGGAGCTGCCGGGTGGTCGCCTGGTCGTAGTGGTAGCCGATGTCGAGGTGGCTGCCGTTGATGACGTCCAGCTGCCAACGCCGTTGGTAGGGCAGGCTGATCGAGTACGTCCCGGCCGGCTGCCCGGCCAATGCGGCGGTGATGTCCAGTTTGGACGGTCTCGGTCCGGCGGCGGCCGGCACCTCGATGCGCTGCGTCGACCGGCCGGCCGGCAGCGAGGCGATCGCTGTCTGCGCGGTGTCGCGGCCGACGGTCGCGGTGAAGACCGCTGCCGCAGCACCGGCCGTGTTCTGCACATCGACGTCGACCAGCTGGCGTTGGTCGGACTTGAACAGCACGGTGGGTGTGTCGGCCAGCACCCGCACCGCACCGAGGCTGCTGGGGGCCGGCACGAGACGCACCGAGTCGTAGACCGCCCACGAGCCGGCGGTTGTGCGAAGGACGAGGTTGTTCCGGCCGACGGTCAAGGTGTCCCGGGGGATGAGGACACCGATCTCGTGCGGGCGGTTGACGTAGCCGGTAGTGCCGGAGAAGGAGCCCACGCCGTACACCCCGGCGCCGCCGCCGGCCGGCGTGGCCGCCGATTCGACCGAGTGCCCGTTGGACACCACCTCGATCGTCGGCGGGGAAATGTCGTGTGTGTCCACATGGTCGATACGCAGGATGAGGTCGGTGGCCGGCACCGTGCCCAAGGTGTAGTCGATGGTGTCGGCATGGGGCTTGCCGCCGGCCCAGGCATCCGCCGGCCCGGGCTGGATGTAGGGCCAGTCCCTCGCGCGGCTGACACCCACGGTGTAGGTCGCGTCCTGCGGGAAGGCCGAGGGGTACTTCTGGTAGTCCCCGGGCGAGAGGGCGAACTCGGCGTCGGACTGGTCAGGACTGCCGATGGTGAACACCGACGGTTCGGCGTAGGCCGGGGCCGCGACGCCGGGACCAGCGGCGACGGTCGACAGCGAGGCCGCGGCAACCAGCACCACGACCGTGTCGACCAGCCAGCGCCGGCGGAGTGTGGGATGCGACGACATCCTCGGATTGTTAACGATAACCACACAGAACGACAAGACTTGACGCTCCACAGCCTCGCGGCCATCGTTAACGTTAACAACACCGCATCGGAGGTCGCCGTGACCCGTTCCTACGACCGTCACCCGCGCTACGCCCCGGTGACCGGGGAGGTCGTCCGCGGCTGGGCCGCCGCCGCGCGGTCCCTGCCGTCGGCGCCCGCGGTGCTTGCCGTGGACGGGCCGGCCGCGCTCGACTGGACCGCGGCGGTCGCCGGCCTGCTCGACGCCATCCGGGCCGAGGGGCATACGACCTGGGACCTAGATCTCCGGACATACGAGGCGGACTGGGACACCGTCCGCCGCCGCACCGGCGACGACGGCTGCGACCCGCACTACCTCAAGCTGGCCGGCAACAGCATCGCCGACGTCTACCGCGAACTGCCGCAGATCACCTTGCCGGACAACGGAATCCTGGTCGTGCACGGCCCCGGCGCGGCGCTGCTCGACCACGACGTGCTGTGGTACGCCGACCTGCCCAAGCGCTACGCCGAGGCCGCCGTCGCCGCCGGCGACCTGCCGGTGGGCGTGAACCTCGGCCGGCACGGTATGCCCGGGGACCTACGTCGCCTGTTCTATGCCGACTGGCCTATGTCGGACGGCCACCGCGACGCCATCGCCCAGCGCATCGATCGCTGGATAGACCTCCGCGATCCGCAGGACCCGACCTCGCTGGACGGTCCGGCGATGTCGGCCACGCTCGAACACCTGGCCACCGGGCCGGTGCGCACGCGCCCGTACTTCAACTCCACGCCATGGGGCGGCCAGTGGGCGGCCCGGGAGCTGGGCTTTTCCCCGCAGGCCGGCAACACCGCGCTCGGCTACGAGCTGATCGCCCCCGAGGCCGGCATCCTCGTCGGCGCCCCGGAGGCCGATGTCGAGCTGCCGTTCCAACTGCTGTGCGTGCTCCACCCCGAGGTCTTCCTCGGGACAGAGGTGCACGCCGAGTTCGGCACCTCGTTCCCGATCCGCTTCGACTACCTCGACACCGTCGGCGGCGGCAATCTGTCCCTGCACCTGCATCCCCGGACGGAGTACATGCGGGAGCGGTTCGGCTGGCCCTACACCCAGCACGAATCCTATTACGTCACCGCCAGTCCCAACTCCGGCGCGCAGGTTTACCTTGGCCTGCAAGAGGATGCCGACCTCGGCCTGATGCGCAAGCAGGTGGAGCTGGCAATCGAGCGCGGCGAGCCGATGGAGGTGGACCGCTTCGTGCAGCGCCACGAAGCCGAACCCGGCCAGCTCTACCTGATCCCCGCCGGCACCCCGCACGCCTCCGGCGCCGGCAACCTCGTGCTGGAGATCAGCGCCACGCCTTACCTTTACTCGTTGCGGTTCTACGACTGGCTGCGCCGCGACGCCCACGGCAGTTCCCGGCCGCTGCCCTACGACCACGGCTTCGCCAACCTCGACCGCGATCGCCAGGGCGAGGACGTCGTCCACGACCTGATCCAGCAGCCCCGAGCCCTCCGCACCGGCCCGGGCTGGCGCGAGGAACTCATCGGCGCCCTGCCCGAACTCTGGTACGAGGTCCGCCGTTTCGTCCTGGATCAGGGAACCGCCGAGGACAACACCGACGGCCGCTTCCACATCCTCAACGTCTCGGCCGGCGACGGCGTGCTGATCGAGACCGCCGACGGCCGCGTCCACGACCTGGTCTTCGCCGAGACCCTGACCGTGCCGGCTTCCGTTGGCGCATATCGTCTCCGGCCGCTCGGCGACCGGCCGGTCCACGTCGTCAAGGCCCTGGTTCGGGAAGGGCGGCCGTCATGACCCGGTCGCTGCTGGTCATCGCCGGCGTCAGCAGCCTCGGCGGTCTGCTGTTCGGTTACGACACCGGCATCATCTCCGGGGCGCTGCCCACGATCGCCGCCGACTTCGGCCTGGGCGACCTCGGCCAGCAGCTGATCACCAGCGCGATCATCGTCGGGGCGATCGCCGGCGCGTGCTCGTCGGGAAGGTTGTCGGACCGGCTCGGCCGCCGCCGCGCGATCATCGTGGCCGCTACGGTGTTCGCGGTCGGCGCGCTGTTGGCGGCGATCGCGCCCGAGCTGTGGACGCTCGGAATCGCCCGCCTGGTACTGGGTTTCGCTGTCGGCCTGGCCGCCCAAGCCGTGCCCGTGTACGTCGCCGAGCTCGCTTCGCCGGACCGGCGCGGCGGCCTGGTGGTGTTGTTCCAGCTGGCCATCACCGTCGGCATTCTCGCCGCGTACCTCGCCGGCTACGCCCTCGACGACGGCTGGCGCTGGATGTTCGGCCTCGGTCTGCTGCCGGCGGTGATCCTGCTGCTGGGAATGCTTGCCCTGCCGGAAAGTCCTCGCTGGCTGTTCACGCATGGGAACCCGGCTGCCGCCCGCGCCGTGCTGTCCCGCGTCCGCCCCGACGATCAAGCGGTGGACGCCGAGATCGCCGACCTGGCCACGGTTCCCAAGGGGCGGTTGGCAATGCTGCGCGCCCCCTGGCTGCGCCCGGCGCTCATAGCCGGCATCGGCCTGGCCATCGCGTCCCAGGTCACGGGCATCAACGCGATCATCTACTACGCCCCGACGATCCTCGGCGACGCCGGATTCGGCCGGGACGCGGCGATGTTGACGACCGTCGGCGTCGGCCTCGTCAACTTCCTCATGGTCGCCGTCGGCATCCGTCTGGTGGATCGCCTCGGCCGCCGACGACTGCTGCTGACGTTGTTGCCGGGCGCGGTGTTGTGCCTGGTTGCCCTGGCGGCGGTGTTGATGATCCAGCCGGCCCCGGACGGCGCGGCCCGCTGGGTGGTGATTCTGGGCGTCCTCGGGTACATCGCCTGCAACGGCGGCAGCCTGTCGGTCGTGGTGTGGCTGGCCGGCCCGGAGATGTATCCGCTGGAGGTGCGGTCGGTCGCGGTCGCTGTGTCCACTTTCGCCGTCTGGCTGTTCGACCTCGTGGTCAGTCTGACCACTTTGTCGCTGACCAGCGCGCTGGGCGCCACCGGCACGTTCTGGCTGTTCGCGGCGGTCAACGCGCTCGCCGTCGTTTTTGTCCGGCGATTTGTCCCGGAAACTCGCGCACGCAGCCTCGAGGACATCGAGAATGCGTTGCGGGCCGGTACTTTCCGGGCGATGCGCTGACCTTTCGGAGGACAAATGGATCCGGTGCCGGTGCTGGAGATCGGCGGGACCCACGTGACGGCGGCGCTGGTGCGCGACGGCTCGGCGGAGATCGCCGTGCGGCTGCCGTTGACTCCGAACGGCGGCAAGGCGGAGATCCTGGACGGCATCGCCGCGGCGGCGGCGAAACTCGACGCCCCGGCCGGGGCGCAGTGGGGCGTCGCGGTGCCGGGGCCGTTCGACTACGAGGCGGGCATCGGACTGTTCCAGGACGTCGGCAAGTTCGAGTCGCTGTACGGCGTCGACGTGAAGGCCGAGTTGACGCGACGGCTGCCCGAGCCGGCCGGGCTGCGATTCCTCAATGACGCCGACGCGTTCGGCATCGGCGAGCACGTTGCCGGGGCGGCAGCCGGGCATCGTCGAGCGGTCTGCCTCACGCTCGGCAGTGGCATCGGATCGGCGTTCCTCGACGACGGCGTGCCGGTGAACGACGGCCCGCTGGTGCCGCCCGACGGCAGCGCCCACCTGGTGCGCTACCTGGGCCGGCCGCTGGAGGAAACCGTGTCACGGCGGGCGATTCGCGCCGCCTACGCCGGCGAGGACTCCCCCGACGTGCACGCCATCGCGGAGCTGGCCCGCACCGGCGACCGGCATGCCCAAACCGTGCTGGCCAACGCCTTCCACGCGCTCGGCGCGGCGATCGGCCCGTGGCTGGCCAGGTTCGAGGCGACGGTGCTGGTCGTCGGCGGCTCGATCGCCGCGTCCTGGGATCTGGTCGAGGGTCCGCTGAAGGCGAGCCTGCACTCCGCCGCCGAGCTGCGCACCGCCCTGCGCGCGGTGGACGCCCCGCTGCTCGGCGCGGCGTGGTGGGCCACCCGGACTGATCATCACCTACAATGACCGAAAAGCGTGCCGATTTCACAGAAAGCGCCACCGCCGTGCCTCCGAACGCGACGCCCACGATGCGCGACGTGGCGGCGCGGGCCGGGGTGAGCGCGATGACCGTGTCGCGGGTGCTCAAGGACGAGAACGTCAGCGAGGCGACGCGGGACCGGGTGCTGGCGGCCGTGCGGGAGTTGGGCTACCGCCGCAACGAGGTGGCCCGCAACCTCCGGCTGGGCCGGCCCAGCGGCATGATCGGCCTGGTCGTCACCAATCTCGGCAACCCCTTCTACTCCCAGCTCGCGCTGGGCGCGGAGCAGGTGGCCGAGGAGCACGGGCTGCGGCTGGTGCTCGGCAACACCGCCGGGCAGGTCCAGCGCGAGCACGAGCTGGTCGAGGACCTGGTCGCCCGCCGGGTCGACGGCATGATCGTGGTGCCGGCCGGGTCCCGCCACCAGCACCTGGATCCCTTGGCGCTGGGCGGGATTCCGATCGTGCTCGCGGCCAGCCCGCCGGCCGGCATCGATGTGGACACTGTGTTGGTGGACGACTTCGGCGGCGCTCACGCCGCCACCGCCACGCTGGTGGCCGAGGGACACCGGGCCATCGGCTTCCTGGGCAACGCGCCCACCCGGTACACCGGGGCCGAGCGGTTCCGGGGCTACTGGGCGGCGCACGAAGAGGCCGGGCTGGCCCCGCGTGAGGACCTCATCCGCCGCGGGCCGGACGACGTCGCCGCCGCCACCCGAGACCTGGTCGGCCGGGCGACCGCCCTGTTCTGCACCAACAACCGGCTGACCGTGGCCGCCTACCGGGAGATCCGCCGCCTGTCCGCCGACACCGTGCTCGCCGGCTTCGACGACTTCGAGCTGGCCGACCTGCTGGACCGGCCGATCACCGTGGTCTCCTACGACGCCCACGAGGTCGGCCGCCGCGCCGCCACCCTGCTGCTCGACCGCCTCGGCCCCGGCGCCGGCCAACCGGCCCGCCGCACCATCGTCCCCACCACCACCGTCCGCCGCGGCCACCCCTGACGTCAGGAAAGACCCGTTCCTGGCGTCCGGCGCAGTGAAAGGGCCGTTCCTGGCGTTGGGCGAGAGGAGACGTCCCTTGACCTTGGGGGCAGCGGGGGGTCAGTTGCTGATCACGGAGGTGTTCAGGCCCTGGTCGTAGTGGTTATGGGCGATCTGGATGCCGGTGCTGCCCTGGAAGACGAACAGCGGCGAGGTGTAGGGCGGGGCGCTCGGGGCGTCGAGGCGGCGGACGGTGTTGTCGCTGAAGGTGAAGCCGCCGACGCTCTTGGCGTCGACCACCGTGACGTCGCCGATGTCGAACCGGTTGTCCTCGACGGAGATGTTGTGGTGCACGGGATTGGCCGGGTCCACCACCTGGTTGGTGGGATTGACGATGATCACCGGGCTGGACGGCCGGGTGAAGGTGTTGTCGCGGATCTTGACGTCGCGCACGGCCCCGGACTCGAACCACTGGTAGGCGTCGGCGGCGACCTGCACGCTGGACATGGTCATGCCGTCGAACGTGTTGTGGGCGATGAGCACCGGCTTGGGCGTGGTGACCAGGACGCCGCGGGTGGGCACGTTGCGGAAGGTGTTGCCGGTGATCACCACCGACGGGGTGTAGGTGAGGTTCTCCGCGACCGTGCCGCCGATGTGCACGCCGGCCGGCGCCGGCCGGTCGAGCTTGACGGTCATGGTGGTCAACGACTTGCTGTGGTCGGAGCCGCTGGGCCCGTCGACCGCGACGACCTTCGCCTGGCCGCCGGCCACCGGGGTGGTGGTGAGCATGTCGACGAGCTGGAGCTGGTCGCCGGGGTAGAACTGCGGGAAGCCGGCGGTCTGCGGGTGCTCGTAGGACAGGGTCAGGGTGTCGGCGGCGGGCTGGCCGACGACCTCGACGTAGGTGCCGTGGATGTTGATCGGGTCGTCCTGCGGACCGTCGAACAGGCAGTCGGTGATGGACACTCTGCCCTTGACCCCGGACATCTGCACGAAGTCGGCGAACGACGCGGTCGAGCGGCCCGAGCGCGGGTCGGAAGCGAAGTTCACGCGGTCGATGGTGATGTCCTGGCTGAACTGGCCGACCATGCCGAAGGTCTGGAGGTAGTAGGCGTTCATCGAGCGCAGCGTGACGTTGCTGGACTCCCAGATGAACGCCCCCGGCTGGGCCCGCTCGATCAGCCGCATCTGGTACACCAGCCCGGCGTCGGTCGGGGCGGTCCCGGTGGTGTAGTCGATGCGGATCCGCCGGTTGCCCAGGTCCGTAACGGCTGAGACGTTACTGAACAGCGGGTTGTCGGCCCGCCAGGTGCGCTGCTGGACCGGATCGTGGATCTGGTTGTACTCCAACCCGTCCGTGCCCGACCAGTACGGCTGCCCGGTGACCGGGCTGGTCTCGCCGAGCCAGGTGATGTGCGTGCCGTTGACCTTGTACGGGCTGCCGGCGGGGATGGACAGCACGCGGTAGGCGTGCCCGCCGGAGACGCCGGCGGACGCGATCGTGGCGTCGACGACCTCGGGCGCGGCGTAGTCGAACGAGAAGTTCGTGAACGTCACGTTGGTCGAGCGGATCGCCGCGAACGCCGTCTGGAGGCCGTGGTAGATCAGCTCGGCCCCGCCGCCGTCGATCGTGACGTCGTGCATGTCCTCGACCAGCAGGCCGATCGTCTTGTCGCGATACTGCTGATCGGCCCCGACGGTGTTGGAGACGTACAGCTCGCGGGTCTCGGCCCGCTCCGGATAGAGCTGGTAGGCGCCCTTGGGGAAGACGATGCGAACCGGCCGGGTGTTGTGGCTCCTGGCGTAGCGCAGGGCCGCGGTGACCGCGGGCGCGGAGTCGACCCGCCCGCTCGGATCGGCCCCGAACGCCGCCACGTTGACCACGACCGGCGACGTCGCCGGGGCCGCGACGGCGGTCGCGCCGCCGCTGGCCACCATCAACGCCACACCCAGCAGCAAGAACCGCGACATTGCGCCTCCGACCCGGGTCGTCGTCCAGCAGATCGTGGACGATCGATGATTTCTGACGGAAACAAAGTCTGAAGACATCGGACCTCTTGGTCAAGCCACCAATGAGCACGCAGCCGATCGACACCTCCGCGTCATATGCCGTTTAGACGCAGTTTGTCCACGCAGGTGAGGCTTCGCCCGGAACGCCCGAGTCGCCCCGGAAAGAGGTCCAGGTGGGACACCATCACCATCACCACTCGCACGAGCCCGTGCCGGCCGTCGCCGACCCCGCGGTGCCGGACGAGGCGCTCAGCCCCGACGAGTTATCGCGCAGATCGATGTTCCGGCGGGCCGGGCTGCTGGGCGCCGGCCTGGCCTCGGCCAGCGTGCTGACCGCGGGCGTCGCCTCCGCCGCCCCCGAGCGCGACCGCCCGTCGCGCAACGGTTTCCAGTGGCTGGCCGGTGACCACCACATCCACACCCAGTACAGCTCCGACGGCAAGTACCGGGTGATCGACCACGTCCGGCACGCCAACGCCTACGGGCTGGACTGGATGGTCATCACCGACCACGGCAGCGAGCAGCACGCCAAGATCGGCGTGGACAAGGTCAACCCGGACATCGTGGCCGCCCGCGACGCCGTCGAGGACACGCTGGTGTTCCAGGGCCTGGAGTGGAACATCCCGGCCGCCGAGCACGGCACCGTGTTCGTGCACCCCGGGCGCAACGAGGTCGCGCTGCTCAAGGAGTTCGAGAACTCCTACGACGGCGTGGTCAAGGCGGCCACCGCCGGCACCCCGGCCAACGAGGCGCTGGCCATCGCCGGCGTCAACTTCCTGGCCGACGCCGTGCGCCGCCGCCGCGTGCAGGACGCCCTGTTCCTGGCCAACCACCCGGCCCGCAAGGGAATCGACTCGCCGCACGAGATCCGCGCGTGGCGCGACGCCGCCCCGTCGATCGCCGTCGGCATGGAGGGCGCGCCCGGCCACCAGGGGGCCGGCATCCCCGCGCCGCACGGCCCCGGCAGCGGCCGCGGCGGCTACGACAACAGCCCCAGCGCCGACTCCTTCCCCGGCTACCCGCTGGAGAGCTACCGCACCTGGGGCGGCTTCGACTGGATGACCTCGACCGTCGGCGGCCTGTGGGACAGCCTGCTGGCCGAGGGCAAGCCGTGGTGGATCACCGCCAACTCCGACTCGCACAACGTCTACGCCGACAACGCGGTGCGCGGCCCGGGCTCGGACTTCGTCAAGAACGGCAAGTACAACGACCCGGTCTACGGCGGCGACCTCAACCTGACCGACGCCGACTTCTGGCCCGGCTACTACTCCCGGACCCACGTCGGCGCGCGGGACTTCTCCTACGCCGCGGTGATGGACGGCATCCGCGCCGGCCGGGTGTGGGTCGACCACGGCGGCCTGATCAGCGGGCTGGACGTGCGGCTGCGGGCCCGCAACGGCCGGGACGAGGTGCCGCTGGGCGGCATGCTGCACGTCCGCCGGGGCGCCGAGGTCGACCTGGTGATCTCCGTGGATCTGGCCAACGGCCCCAACTGGGCCCAGTTCGTGCCGCTGCTGGCCCGTATCGACGTGATCGCCGGCGACGTCACCGGCGCCGCCGCCGACCGTGACGGCTTCGTCGCCCCGACCGCCAAGGTCGTGAAGTCCTTCGAGGTCACCAAGTCCACCGGCGCCGTGCGGTTCACCTACCCGCTGGGCCGGGTCGACCGGCCCCGCTACGTGCGGCTGCGCGGCACCGACGGCAACCGCACCGCCGTGGGCATCCGGGGCGCGGCCGTCGATCCCGTCGGGCCGGCCATGGACGTGCTCGGCTCCGCCGACCCGTGGCGGGACCTGTGGTTCTACACCAACCCGTTGTGGGTCCTGCCGTCGTGACCCTCTTCGGCGTCGACACCGGCAGTCGATCGCTGCGGGAGGCGGACCACCTGATCCACGACCTCGTGGACCGTCTCCGCCTCCCGGTCGTCGCCTGCACCCACCTCATCCGCGGGGCACACCCCCATGTCGCTGTGTCCCTTGACGTCGACAAAGACAGGCTCGAACTCGACGGCGGCGTCGCCACCGCCGCCGATCGTTCGGGTCCGCCCGACCTCGCGGCCGCCGCCTTCGAGGCCCTCACCCGCCACGGCGTCTCCGGCCGCGCCGTCGTCTTCCCCGGCTCCTCGGAGCTGACCGGCACCGTCTCCATCGCCGATCTGCTGGCCCGCTCCCCCATCACCCGCCTGCACGTCATCGGAGGTCCGGACCACCCCGGCCCCGACGACGTGCTCGACACCCGTGACCACCTCCGCCCCGAATGGCAGGCCGGCGAACTGGTGCTGGCCGTCACCCCGGCCGGGTCCGGGCGATATGCCCCGTTCGAGGTGCCCAACCCCACTCCCTGCTGCGCCGACCACCACTGAGCTTCACCGACCGGTCACGTGGCGTTCGCCCCGGCGGGATAGGAAGCTGGGGAACCACGAGTCTGGAGGTCGAGTGATGGTCTTGTCCCGGCGCACGCTGTTCCGCGGGGCGGTCGCCGCTGGCGGCGCGATGGTGGCGGGCGGGTTGGCGGCGGGGCCGGCCGGGGCGGCACCCGGGCTGGTCCGGGCCGGTCGGCCGGCGCTGACGCACGGGCTGCAGAGCGGTGACGTGCTGGCCGACCAGGCCACGGTGTGGGCCCGGTCGGACCGGCCGGCCCGGATGCTGGTGGAGGTGGCCACCGATCCGACGTTCCGCCGGGCCAGGCGGGTGCCGGGGGCGCTGCTGCTGCCGGGGTCGGACTTCACCGGCAAGACGGTGCTGTGCGATCTGCCCGACGGCACGGACATCTACTATCGGGTGACGCCGGTCGACCTGCACGACTCGTCGCTGGCCGGCGAGGCGCTGACCGGGCGCCTGCGCACAGTGCCGCGGCGGGCGAAGGACGTTTCCTTTGTGTGGTCGGGTGATCTGGCCGGGCAGGGCTTCGGCATCGACACCGCGCGCGGCGGCTACCGGATCTTCGAGCAGATGCGCAAGCTGGACCCCGACTTCTACCTCTGCAACGGCGACAACATCTACGCCGACGACCCGATCGAGCCGACGGTGACACTGCCGGACGGCAGCCTGTGGCGCAACATCGTCACCGAGGAGAAGTCCAAGGTCGCCGAGACGCTGGCCGAGTTCCGGGGCAACTACAAGTACAACCTGCTGGACGAGAACCTGCGCCGGTTCTACGCCGAAGTGCCGCAGATCCAGCAGTGGGACGACCACGAGACGCACAACAACTGGTACCCGGGCGAGATCCTGGACGACCCGCTGTACACCGAGAAGCGGGTCGACGTGCTGAAGTACCGGGCCCGCCAGGCCTATCACGAGTACGTGCCGATCAATCCGGTGTACGACAAGGAGAACCGCATCTACCGGGTGCTGCACCACAGGCCGCTGCTGGACGTGTTCGTGCTGGACATGCGCTGGTACCGGGACGCCAACTCCCCGGACAAGCAGGCGTTCAACGACGGCGGCATCCTCGGTTTCGAGCAGGCGGCCTGGCTGAAGCGGGAACTCGCCCGGTCCACCGCCACGTGGAAGGTGATCTCCAACGACATGCCGCTGTGCGAGGTGGTCACCGACGCCGGCGGCAAGTTCGAGGCGGTTTCCCAGGGGGACAACGGAAAGCCGCTCGGCCGGGAGCTCCAGATCGCCGACCTGCTCAGCTTCGTCAAGCGTCAGCGCATCCGCAACACCGTGTGGCTGACCACCGACGTGCACTACACGGCGGCGCACTACTTCGACCCGGACAAGGCGGCGTTCCAGGACTTCGACCCGTTCTGGCAGTTCACGTCCGGTCCGCTCAACGCCGGCGCGTTCCCGCCCGCCGCCGTGGACACCACGTTCGGCGCGCAGCAGGTCTTCGTCAAGGCACCCCCGTACGCGAACGCCTCACCGGCCACCGAGTTCCAGTTCTTCGGGCAGATCTCGGTGTCCGCGGAGACGGAGGCGATGACCGTGCGGCTGCGGGACAACTCCGGCGCGGTGCTGTGGTCGAAGGACTTGGCGCCTCACGGGCGGTGACTATGTCTGGAGGCATAGCCGCCATCTGAGTGAATCCGACCGAAGCTCGGTTGAGGACGCAAACAAACCGACCCTCTGTCAAGAGATGCGGGCTACCCGAAGGTATGTCCAATCGGACATTTCTTCCACGGCGGCACGGCTGCCACGATGGGCACTCGGGCCCGTCGTGGCGGCCCGCCGGGGGAAGTGAGGGTGTCCGCGCATGTCCGACTGCGCTCCGATCGCGGTGATAGGCACCGCGTTCCGCCTGCCGGGCAGCGACAGCCGCCGGCAGTTCTGGCGGGACATCCGCGCCGGCACGGTGCACATCCACCGGTTCGACGCCGCTGAGCTGGCCGACATCGCGCCCGACGACGACCACATGGCGGCCAGCGCGCTGCTGTCGGACATCGCCGGCTTCGACGCCGAGTTCTTCGGCATGACCGAGCGCGAAGCCACGGTCATGGACCCGCAGCTGCGGCTGTTCCTGGAGTGCTGCCACCACGCCTTGGAGGACGGCGGGTACGGCGCGCCGGGCGAGGACCTGCGGGTCGGGGTGTACGCGTCGGCGGGCTTCCACCTGTATCCGCTGCACACCTATCTGCACAACAACATCGACCGCGAGCCGGCCGGCCGGAGCTGGGCCGCCAACGTCGAGCTGATCATCGGCAACTACGCCGACTTCCTGGCCACCCAGACCTGCTACCGGCTGGGGCTCAACGGTCCGGCGTTCTCCGTGCAGAGCGCGTGTTCCAGCGGCCTGGCCGCGCTGCACGTGGCCTGCCAGGGCCTGCGCTCCGGGGACGCCGACATCGCGCTGGCCGGGGCGGCGGCAGTGCACGTCCCGCAGGTCACGGCGTACGAACGGGTCCGCGGCACCAGCCTGTCGCCGACCGGTGAGTGCCGGGCGTTCGACGCCATGTCCAACGGCACGGTCGGCGGCCAGGGCGTGGCCGCGGTGCTGCTCAAGCGGTTGGACCGCGCGCTGGCCGACGGGGACACGATCCACGCGGTGATCGAGGGCATCGGCGTCACCAACGACGGCTCCGGCAAGCGGTCCTACACCGCGCCGAGCCCGACGGCCCAGCGCGACGCGACCTTGCGGGCATTGGCACAGGCCCGGGTCACGCCGACCGACATCGGCTACGTCGAGACCCACGGCACCGGGACCTACAAGGGCGATCCGATCGAGTTCGCCGGGCTCACCGAGGCCTATCGCCGGCACACCGACGCCGTCGGATTCTGCGCGCTGGGCGCGAACAAGCCGGCCATCGGGCACAGCGACGCGTGCAGCGGCTTCGCCGGGCTGATCAAGGCGATGCTGGTGCTGCGGCACGGCGAGATCCCGCCGCTGCCCAACTTCGTGCGGCCCAATCCGTTGCTGGAGCTGGAAGGAAGCCCGTTCTTCCTGCCGTCACGAGTGCAGCAGTGGCCCCGCAACGGCAAACGGCGGCGGGCCGCCGTGCAGGCCTTCGGCGTCGGCGGCACCAACGTGCACGTCATCCTGGCCGAACCGCCAGAGCGTCAGCATCGAGGCGGCCATCCCGCGCCGGATGTGGTCACTCTGTCCGCACGGACCGAGGACGCTCTCCGCGACAGCGCCCGGGCCCAGCTCGCGGCCCTGGACGACTCGGTGGGCCGCAACGATGTCGTGACCACTTTGACGTTGGGCCGGCGTTCCTTCTCGCACCGTCTGGTTCTGCCGGCCGGCGACCTCGATTCGTTGCGGCACGGGCTTTCCGAGTACCTCCGGGGTGGGCCGAGCCGCGTCGGCGTGGTGCCGGAAGAGGTTGCCGGCATCGCCTTTCTCGCCTCGGGGCAGGGTGGCCGGTTGGCCGGCTCCGCCCGTGGTCTGCACGCCCGCTTCCCCACCGTCCAGCGGGTGCTGGGTCTGGCCGAAGACGTATGTCCCGGGGGTGGTGGTCTGCTCTCCCTGCTGACCTCTGTCCCGGGACAGAGGCGGGTTGTTCCGACATCGCTGGCCCAGCCGGCGCTGTTCGCGTTGCAGGCCGCGCTGGTCGAGCTGTGGCGGGAGTTCGGCCTCGGCCCGGCCGTCGTGGCCGGTCACAGCGTCGGCGAGTTCGGCGCCCTCTACGCCGCCGGTGCGCTGACCTTGGCCGACGGCGTGCGGCTGACCGCCCGGCGGGGCGAGCTGATGCAGGCCATGGCTCCGGGCGGCATGATCGCCGTGCTCGCCGACCGTGACCGGGTGGACGCGATCCTGGATGCCGTGCCCGGCCTCGATCTCGCCGCCGTCAACGGTCCGGCCAACCACGTGCTCGCCGGGCCTTCGGAGCTGCTGGACCGGGTCCGAGGCCTCGACGGAGTGGACGTGCGGACACTGCCGATCGACCGGGCCTTTCACAGCCGCATGCTCGATCCGGTGCTGCCGGCGTTGGCCGAACTCTTCGCCGATGTCGCGATCAAGCCGGTCGAGCTGCCCTTCGTGTCCTGTGTGGACGGTCTCGTGCGCGCCCCCGGCTGGTTGCCCGACACCGCCTACTTCGTCGCCTCCGCCCGGCAGCCCGTGCGGTTCGACGCCGTCCGCCGCACCGTCGACGACCTGGCCGGCTGCGCCGTCGAACTCGGCCCCGACGGTTCGCTCGGCGTGCTGCCCAGCATCCGGCACGCCGACGACGCCCGCACCGTGTTCGACACCGCCGCCGAGCTGTTCCGGCTCGGCCACGATCCCCACTGGTCCCGACTGTTCGCCGGCACCGCCGGCGCCCGGATTCCCTTGCCCGGCTATCCCTTCCAGCATCGCGACTACTGGACCGGCCCGCCGCCCTTGGCCGTGCCGCCGCCGTCCCCGGCCGATGCCCACCCCTCCGAGAGGATTCACGACATGCCCGCAGTGGATTCCGTCGTCACGCGAGTGGTGGAGCTGACCGCCCGCTATGTCGGCGGCGAGATCACCGATCCGCGTCGCCCGTTCACCGCGCTGGGCGCCGACTCCCTGCACCTGGTCAACATGCTGCGGGAGCTCGAACAGCAGTTCACCGTGCGGATCTCCATGCGGGAGCTCCTGGAGGACGCCGACTCCCCGCGCCTGCTGGCCGACCTCATCGCCCAGCGCGCAGGTCTCACGGTCGAGCCCCCTGCCGCGCCGAAGGTCGAGCCGACGGTAACGCCCCCGCCTGCCACCAGCGACACCGCGCCGGTCACTCCCCCACCCGCCAACGGCTACGCCACCCAGGAGTCGGTGGACCGGCTGGCCGCGCAGATCCAGGTGCTGGCCCAGGCCCAGCTGGACCTGGTCACCCAGATCGGCCAGCTGCTGGCCAGCAACCGGGGTGGGCAGTGATGCCGGACGGCCTGGAACAGATCCGGCTCTCGATCGCCAGCGTCCTCACCCAGCCGCCACCAGCGCCGGAAGCACCCGCGCCCGTGGTGCATGGGCCGCGGGTGCAGGTCGACCCGGACTCGGGGATGGTCGATGGCTCGTCGGACCGCCAACAGCGGGCCCTCGATGACCTGGTGGCGCGGTTCACCAACCGTACCAAGGGATCGAGGCAGCTCGCCGAACGGTTTCGGCCGCGGTTGGCGGACAGCCGGGCGATCGTGGGATTTCGGCGGCACACCAAGAACATGCACTACCCGATCGCGGGCCGGGAGGCACACGGTGCGTACCTGACCGACGTCGACGGGAACGAGTATGTCGACATCACGATGGGGTTCGGCACGCTGTTGTTCGGTCACGACCCGGAGTTCGTGACGGAGGCGGTGCGCGGCCACCTCGCCCGGGGCCTGAGGCTGGGGCCACGCAGCCAGGACACGGGTGAGGCGGCGGAACTGCTGTGTGAACTGACGGGGCACGAGCGGGTGGCGTTCGCCAACTCGGGCACGGAAGCCAACGCTGCGGCGATCCGGCTGGCACGGGCGGCCACGGGTCGGGACCGCATCGTCACGTTCACGGGTTCATACCACGGACATGCCGACAACGTGCTGGGCACGGCGTCGAGGGAGGATGCCCTGACGACAGTGCCGGTGTCGACCGGCATCCCCCGCAGCGCGGTGGCCGATCAGGTGGTGCTGGACTACGGCGACCCGGCAGCCCTGGAGACGATCGAGCGGATCGCCGGCACCGTGGCGGCGGTGCTGGTGGAGCCGGTGCAGAGCCGCCATCCGCTGACCCAGCCGGTGGAATTCCTGCGCCGGCTGAGGGAGATCACCGCGCGCACGGGCATCGTGCTGATCTTCGACGAGATGCTGACCGGCTTCCGCCCGCACCTGCGGGGCGCGCAGGGCTGGTCGGGGGTGACGGCGGATGTCGCCACCTACGGCAAGGTGCTCGGCGGCGGCTTCCCCATCGGCGCGATCGCCGGCCGGGCCGATGTCCTCGACGGCGTCGACGGCGGCCTGTGGCACTTCGACGACGACAGCCGGCCGATGCGGGACACCACGTTCTTCGGCGGCACCTACATCCAACACCCGGTGTCGATGGCGGCGGCGAAGGCCGTGCTGACGCATCTCCGCGACAGCGGCCCGGGCCTGCAAGAGGCGTTGAACGCCCGCACCGACGGCATGGTCGCCCGGCTCAACCAATTCTTCACCGACGAGGAATTCCCGCTCCACGTCGAGCATTTCGGCTCCATGTTCCGCTTCCGCCACCATGGCGATCTTGAGCTGCTCTACCACCAGCTGCTGATGCGCGGCGTGCTGGTGTGGGAGTGGCGCAACTTCTTCCTGTCCACCGCACACACCGACGCCGACGTGGACCGAATCGTCGGCGCCGTGCAGGACTCGTTGCGGGACATGCGCAGCACCGGCTTTCTGAAGCCGGCGGCCAGGAAAACCCCGCCGCCCCAGCGGAAACTGGACCTCGGTCTCTACTTCTTCGGCGACTACCCCGCCGACAGTCCCGAGTCGTACGATCTGCTGCTGGACGCCGCCCAGTACGCCGACCAGCACGACTTCTCCTCAGTGTGGCTGCCGGAGCGGCATTTCCACTCGTTCGGTGGCATCTTCCCGAATCCGGCGGTGGTGGCCGCGGCCGTGGCCACCAAGACCGACCGGATCCGCATCAACGCCGGCTCGGTCGTGCTGCCCCTGCACGACCCGATCCGAGTGGCCGAGGAATGGTCCATTGTGGACAACTTGAGCCGCGGACGGATCGGGCTCGGCTGTGCGAACGGTTGGAGTCCACGGGACTTCGTGCTACGGCCCGAAAACTTCGGCCGGCACCGTGAGCTGATGTACGAGCAGGTAGAGCAGGTGCGGGCACTCTGGCGCGGCGAGGAGATCATCCGCCGTGGCGGCGACGGCAGCGAGCAGCAGGTCCGGCTGTTCCCCCGGCCGGTGCAGCCCGAGGTGCCGATGTACGCCGCCGTGGTCAACCGCCCGGAGTCGTTCGAGCAGGCGGGCCGGGCCGGTCTCGGCGTGGTCACCAACCTGATGGCCCAGACCATCGAGCAGCTGGCCGAGAACATCGCCCGCTATCGCGCGGCCCGCGCATCGGCCGGCCTGGACCCCGAGACCGGCCGGGTCAGTCTGCTGCTGCACACCTATCTCGCCGCCGACGCCGCCGAGGCCCGCGACGCCGCCCGTGAGCCCCTGATCAGGTACCTTCGCTCCTCGCTGGACCTGCTCAGCCGGGTCACCAGCAGTCTCGGCGTCGGGACCGATCTCGGCTCGACCGACGCCGACGATCTGGACTACCTGTTCCGCCGGGGCTACGACCGCTACTGCGCCGAACGGGCCTTGATCGGCTCCCCGGACAGCGTCGCCGCCACCGTCGAGGCCGTCCGCGCCGCCGGCGTCGACGAGATCGCCGCCCTGATCGACTTCGGCGTGCCCGCCGACGGCCTGCGCACCGGCCTGTCCCACCTCAACACCCTCCGCCAGCACATCACTGCCCCACCCCACCGCCCCCAAAACCCACCCCGCCCCCAAGATCAACGCTCCAATCCTCTCGTTCAACGTCAGGAAGGACCCCTTCACAACGTTGAACGTCAGGAAGGGCCCCTTCATGACGTTCAACGTCAGTATGGGGCCCTTCATGACACAAAAAGTGGGGTGGCGACGGCGGGGCAGCGGCGGGTGTGGCTGGCCTCGGAACTGACGCCGCCGAGGACCTACAACGAGTTGCAGGCGGTCGAGCTGACCGGGGAGCTTGACGTCGAGGTGCTGCGCAAGGCGTTGGCGCTGGCCAGTTCCCGGCACGAGGGCCTGCGCACGGTGTTCCGCCTGGTCGGTGACGACGTCCACCAGGTGGTCTTGGCCGATGCCAACGCCCCGACGCCGCTGCCGCTGGTCGACCGAACGGCCGACGATCCCGACAAGGCCATCACCGATGCGCTCAGGCGGGCGTCCGAAGTGGACTATGACCTCGCTCAGGGGCCTTTGACCCACTGGGAATTGCTCCGCCTTGCGCCGCGACGCCATCTCCTGGTGGCGGGCATGCACCACATCGTCGGCGATGCGCACTCGATGGGTTTGCTGTGGCGAGACCTCAGCGCCGCCTATCGGGCCCTGCACAATGGTGACGCCCCAGTCTTCGCCGAAGCCGGCTCGTGCCTGGACGTTCCGGCTCCGGACAAGGAGATCGAGGACAGGGACCTGGCCTGGTGGCGGGAGCATCTGGGCGAGCACCCGCCGTTGCTGCGGCTGCCGGCGGACCGACCGCGCGGCCGCGACGCGATCGGCCCGGGCGGATCCGTTTACGGCACAGTGGATCGCGAGACCACAGACCGCCTCCGGACGTGGAGCGCGGACCGGCGGGTCACGCTGTTCCTTGCGGTGGCAACTGCCTGGCAGGTGGTGTTGCGGCGGTTCGCCGGGCAGGACGAGTTCCTGCTGGCGACGACGTTCGGCCAGCGGCCGCCGGAGGCCGACAACGTGTTCGGCTTCTTCGTTTCCCTGCTGCCGCTGCGGTGTGCGCTGACCGACGACACCGACCTGGGCGATGCCGCGGTGGCGTGGCGGGATCTGGTGTTCACGGCCGGCGAGCACGCCCAGGCGCCGCTGTCCCGGCTGGCCGGAACCGATGCCGACCTGCGGCGGCTGATCCCGGTGTCGCTGGACTTCGAGGGCGACGTCGTCCGGGCGCTGGACCTGCCCGGAGTACAGGCGGATCTGGTCTCCGGCACCACCGACTCCTCGCCGGTGGAGATGAGTCTGATGATCAGCCGGCGCGGTCCCGAACTGGGCCTGCGGCTGAAGTACGACACCGGCCTGCTCGACGCCGCGACCGCCCGACACTACCTCGACCAGGTTCTCCTTGTGCTGCAAGGAATGACCGATCCGGGCGTGCGGCGGGTGGCCGATCTTCCTGACGTGACCGAGTCCCAGCGCCGGACTCTGCGCGGCTTCGGCGCCGGGGAGCCGCTGGCGCAGCCGGCGGCGACCATGGCCGATCTGGCCGCGGGGCTGAAGGCCACGGTGATCGACGGAGACACCCGCTACGGGCCGGATGAGCTCGCGGCGCTGGCCGATCGGCAGGCCGCAGCCCTCGCCGCCCAGGGGGTCGGCCGCGGCGACATCGTCGGGATCGCCTTGCCCCGTGGGGTTTCCTACCTCGCGGCCGTGCTGGCCGTGATCCGCCTCGGCGCGGCGTTCCTCCCACTCGACGACGCGCAACCGGCAACCCGCCTGGCGGCGATGATCGCCGACGCCCGGCCCAAGGTCATCCTGGACGGCAGCCAACTGCCCGAAGCCACCTCGATCCCGCCCGCTGCCCGGCCTTCGACCGATGACCTGCTGTGCGTCCTCTACACCTCGGGATCGACCGGCACGCCCAAGGGAGTGCGCCTGCGGTACGGCAACCTGGAGGCGTTCCTGGCCGGCTACCAGCAGCGATTCCCAGTGACGGCAACGGATCGCGTGTCCTGGTTCTCGGGCATCGGCTTCGACTACACGCTGGCCGAGACCTGGTCGGCCCTGGCTGCCGGGGCGGAACTGCTGATCGTGCCGGAGGATCTGCGGCTGGACGCGCCCGGCCTGGCGGCCTGGCTGGTCCGCCAGCAGGTCACGGTGGCGAGCGTGCCGACCCCGATCGGCGAGGAGCTGCTGGCCCACCGCTGGCCGGCGGACACCGCGCTGCGCAGGCTGAACATGGGCGGCGAAGCTGTCAACCGCCGCCCGGATACGACCGCGCCGTTCGAGGCGATCAACATCTACGGCCCGGCGGAGACCACTGTTGCCGTGGTGTGCGGTCCGATCGCCGCGACCGGCGACGGGCCGCCGGCGTTGGGGCGCCCGTTGCCGCAGGCGATCCTGGAAATCAGGGACAGCGCCGGACGGACGCTGCCGCCGGGTGCGGTGGGGCGTCTGCACATCGACGGCCCGCAGGTCGCCGGCTACCAGCACAGCGGCCGGTTCGCCGAAGGTTATGACTCCGGCGATCTCGTCCGCTGGGGTGCCGACGGTCAGCTGCACTACCTCGGCCGCGCCGACGACCAGGTCCAGATCCGGGGCGTGCGCGTGGAACCGGCCGAGGTGGCCGCCGCGGTGCTGGCCCTGCCCGGCGTCGCCGACGCGCTCGTGCTCGGTGAGACCGGGCAGAACCGGATTTCCCTTCTGCACGCCCATGTTCGACCGGAACGAACGCCGGAGGACCCGGCCGCGACGATCCGGGTCTGGCGTCGGCAACTGGCCGAGTCGCTGCCGGCGGCGATGGTGCCCGAGCGGTGGACGATCGTGGACCAGTTGGCCCGCAACGGTTCCACCGGTAAGCGGGTCCGGGCCGCCGACAGCACCGAAGAGCGGGTCCGCGCGGCCTGGCGGGACATCCTCGACGCAACAGACATTCCCGACGACGCGACGTTCTTCGAGCTCGGCGGCCACTCGCTGAACGCGATCAAGCTGGTCAACCGGATCGAGCACGAGTTCGGGGTGGCGATCCGGCTGTCCGAGTTCTTCCGGGATCCCACGGTTTCCGGCGTGTGCCGGGCGCTGGCGGCGGCGCCGGCCGGCCAGGTCCCGGCGAAGTCGGAGGCGCGCCGGCAGGGAGCCCTGTGACCGCTGGGGACCTGGTGTGGCGGCTGGAGTCGGCCGGCGTGCGGCTGTGGCACGAGGACGGCCTGATCCGGTTCGACGGGCCGGCCGGCACGGTGACCGACGAGGTGCTGGACGAGCTGCGTTCGCACCGCGACGCCGTCGCCGCGCTGTTGGCCGAGCGAGGGCCAGAGGTGGTGCGGGTGCTGCCGGCCGCCATGGAGCAGCAGCGGATCTGGCGTGCCCTCAGGCATTTGGCGCACCCGGAGGTGTGGCTCAACTGCTTCTACGTCGACGTCGGCACTCGCCTGCACGTCGGTGCCCTGCAAACGGCGATGGACAAGATGATCGCCCGGCACGAGCTGCTGCGCACGGCGATCACCGATCGCGACGGGCAGGCGGTGCTGACTGTGCTGCGGTCGGCCGAAGCGCCGGTCCGGACGCTGCCGGGCGACGACCTGGAGGCCGAGTGCCGGGCTTTCGCGGCCGAGCTCGACTTCGCCCGACCGCCGTTGACCCGGCTGGCCGTGGTTCGTGGCACCGACATCCTGGTGTTGGCGGCGCACCACATCATCACCGACGGCGTGACGATGGACCTGTTCGGCCGTGAACTCGGTGCCCTGTATCGGGAAGCGCTGGACGGCATCCCGGCCCGACTGCCACCGGCAGAGCCGTTCTCGTCCTTCGCCGACCGGGAACGGGTCTGGTCGCAGGCCCACCGCCGAGAGGCCCTGGCCGCACGGACGGCGGCGCTCGGCGATCCGGTGAAACCGTTGGTGTCGGCCGACGACGGCGGAGTGAGCAGCAGCTGGCTGCCGCTCCCGGCCGACGACGGGCCGGCGCTTCGTGCTGTGGCGCAACGGATGCGGGTCCCGGTGTTCGCCGTGATGGCGGCGGCGTGCGCGATCCAGTTGAGGGAACTGACCGGCCGGGCGACGTCCATCATCGGCATGTCGGCCGATTCCCGGTCCGACACCGAGCAACACACCATCGGCCTGCTTCGCCGGCATCTGCCGATCCGTGTCGAGGTCAGGTCCGGCGACACCTGGCGGAGCCTGGTCCGCCGCTGCGCCGACGAGGTTTTCCAGGCCCTGCGGTGGCCTTTGCTGTCGTGCGACGACGTCGAACGGTCCTGGCTGGGCTCGGACGCCGGCCAGCACGTGTTCCCGCAGGTCCTGCTGACCCACCTGCCCGGCTTCTCGCTGGGCATCGACATGGGCGCGGGTTTCGTGCCGTGGGACGAGTTTGTCATGGCCGGCTCGCGCTGCCCGCTGACCCTGGAGATCACCTCCGGCGCGGACGGCGTGCGCATCGGCATGGAGGCCGCGGCCGGGCTGGTCGGCCGCAGCACGATCCAGCGCCTCATGGAGCGATACGCCGAGCTGCTCCGGGACTGCGCCGCCCGGCTGGACGGTGACGTGTGACGGTGATCCTCGACCTGGCCGATCCGTCCACATTCGACGATCCACGGCTGCCCGAGTTCTGGGCGTGGTCACGGAAGGAGGACCCGGTGCACTGGCAGCCGCCGCGTGACGGGCGGCCCGGTTTCTGGGCGGTGACACGGCATCGGGACGTCGTCACCCTGGTCCGGGACACCGACCGGTTCCGGTCCGACCGCGGCAACGTGCTGGATGTGTTGCTGGCCGGCGAGGATCCGGCCGGCGGCCGAATGCTTCCCGTGACCGACGGCGCGGGGCATGCCGCCATGCGTCGGCTCCTCAACCGTCAGTTCACACTCCGGGCTTTGGCCGGTTTCCAGGCGAAAGTCGAGCACCAGGCCCGTTGCCTGGTCGATGCCGCGCGCGAGGCCGGCGCCTGCGACTTCGTCTCGGCGGTCGCCGACGCCCTGCCGGTCCGGACCATCGCCGACCTCATGGCCGTGCCCCGCGCGGATCATGCTGCCCTGCTTGACATCGCTCGCCTCGCACTGGTGACCGCCGGGCAGGGATCGTTGGACCACGAGGACATTCGCACCGCGCGTGGCGATATCGTCCGCTACTTCCTGGGCCTGGCGGCCGAACGCCGGGGCGGTGACGGCGAGGATCCAGTCACCCTGCTGACCCGGGCCCATTCCGTCGAAGACGTGGCGCTCAACTGCTACAGCCTGCTGCTGGGTGGGAACGAGACGACCCGGCTGACGATCGCCGGCATCGGTCAGGCGCTGGCCGAGCATCCCGAGCAGTGGCAGGCATTGCGCTCCGGGGAGGTCGGCCTGGACACCGCGGCCGAGGAGATGTTGCGGTGGACCACCGCCGCCATGCACATCGGACGGACCACCGCGCACGACACCGTGGTCTGCGGTCGGCAGGTGCTCGCCGGCGACATCGTGACGCTGTGGCTGACCTCGGCGAACCGGGACCCGAGCGTGTTCAACGAGCCGGATCGGCTCGACCTGGCCCGGGATCCCAATCCCCACGTCGTGTTCGCCGGCGGGCCGCATTACTGTCTGGGGGCAGAACTGGGGCGGATCGAGGTGCGGGCCGTGCTCGGCGCGCTGCGCGATCTGGTCACCCGGATCGAGCCGGCGGGCCGGGCCGACCGGGTTCGCTCCACCTTCGTGCGGGGGTGCGCGAGCGTGCCAGTGCGACTGAGCTGACGGAGTTGATGGTGTCTTCCGACCAAGGCACGGCGCGGGGCGTCCGGTCCCTGCCGGCGTACGCCTACCTGCTGATCACCGGCAACGCGGTGTCCGCATACGGCACCTACCTGAACATGGTGGCGCTCAACCTGGCCGCCTACCAGATCACCGGCAGCGCCCTGTTCACCGGCCTGTTCCTGACCGCGAAGCTGCTGTGCGGGCTGATCGCCTCGCCGGCCGCCGCACGGCTGATCGCCCGCTTCGGGCACCGCGCCGTCATGGTCACGTCCGACCTGAGCCAGGCCGCCGTGCTCGGGGTGCTCATCCTCACCCCCGCCGCCGCCCACCAGACCGTGCTCTACGCCGTCGCCGTGGTCGCCGGGGCCGGCGGCACGTTCTCCCAGGTGGCCATCCGCAGCTGCGTGCCGCTGCTCGTCGCCGAGGAACACCGCAAGCGGGCCAACGGTTTACTCATCGGCGGCCGGTCCGCCGCCATGATCATCGGCTTCGCCTCGGCCGGCATCGTCGTGTCACTGGCCGGCTACGCCGCCGCCTTCGCCATCGACGCCATCACGTTCGTGGTGTCCGCCACCGCCAATTCCCGCCTGCCGCTCCCCCGCCGCGCACCGGCCGTCGTGTCCGAACCGGCCCCGCGCCGCCGGGGTTTGCTGCCGAACTGGGCCGTCGCCGTCGCCACCGGCACCGCCTCGGCCATCGTGCTGCGGGGAGCCGACGGCTTCGGCTCGTCCTCGCACCAGGTCGGCATGCCCATCTACTCGACGCTGGTCGACCCCGCCGCCCCCGCCGTGTTCGCCGGCCAGTTCTGGGCCGTGTGGGCCGTCGGGTGCATCGTCGCCCAGTGGTGGCTCAGCCGCGCCGCACGCCCCTTCTCCGGCACCGCCCCGATCGCCGTGGGCAGCATCGTCATGTCCAGCGCCTTCATCCTGGTCTTCGCCCACTTCCCCCTGATACCAACACTTCTGTTCGCTTTGGTCGCCGGCATCGCCGACGGCTTCACCGAGTTCACCTACCTGTCCCGCCTCCAGGAGGCCCCCGACGCCGGCCGCGAGGAGGTCTTCGGCGTCGCCGTCGCCGCCGAAACCCTCGGCCTCGGCGGCGGCATGCTCGTCTGCTCCGTGATCCTCCAGTGGCTCTCGCCCTTCCAGGCCGCCCTTCTCCTACACGGCACCGCAATCGTCGTCTCGCTGACGGTGCTCCTACTCCTACGACGCCGCCCCGTCCGCCCGACCTGATGCCAGAAAAGGCCCGATACTGGCAGTGAACGGGGCCTTTCCTGGCGTTTGGCACGTGGTGAAGGGACTCTTTCGGGCGTTGGACGCCAGGAAGGGCCCCTTCATGACGTGACGTAGTGAAGGGGCCCTTCCTGGCGTTGGGCGAGAGGATCGGTCCCTTGATCTTGGGGGGGCATGGGCCCGGTCAGGGGAAGACGACGGTGCTGTTGCCGTTGAGGAGGACGCGGCGTTCGCAGTGCCAGCGGACGGCGCGGGAGAGGGCCAGCGCCTCGGCGTCGCGGCCGACGGTCTGGAGGGCGGCGGCGTTGTAGGTGTGGTCGATGCGGATGACCTCCTGCTCGATGATCGGCCCCTCGTCGAGGTCGGAGGTGACGTAGTGCGCGGTGGCCCCGACCAGTTTCACGCCGCGGTCGTAGGCCTGGTGGTAGGGCTTGGCGCCCTTGAAGCCGGGCAGGAAGGAGTGGTGGATGTTGATGGCCCGGCCGTGCAGGGCCTTGCTGGTGGCGTCGGAGAGGATCTGCATGTAGCGGGCCAGCACGACGAGCTCGGCCCGGTAGTCGTCGACGAGGCGGAGCAGCTGGGCCTCGGCGGCGGCCTTGGTGTCGGGGGTGACCGGCAGGTGCACGTAGGGCAGCCCGGCGGCCTCGGCCATGGGGCGGAGGTCCTCGTGGTTGGAGACGACGGCGACGATGTCGGCCCCGAGGCTGCCGGCCCGCCAGCGGAAGATCAGGTCGTTGAGGCAGTGGCCAAGTTTGGACACCATGACCAGGATCCTGGGCCTGGTGGCGGGGTTGAAGTCGTAGGTCATCTGGAACTCGGCGGCCACGGGTTCGAAGCCGCGGGACAGCTCTGCGAGGTCGGTGTGGTCGGGCGCGGTGACCTGGGTGCGCATGAAGAGGCGGTGCCGCACGGAGTCGTCGAACTGCTGGTGTTCGCCGATGTCGCAGCCGCGTTCGAACAGGTAGCCGCTCACGGCCCGCACGATGCCGGTGCGGTTGGGGCAGCTCAGGGTCAGGGTGACGGTCTGGCTCACGGCGGGCTCCACTCAGATATTCGATTGATATATCAAATGTGGGCCGAGCGGCCGGCGGTCACTAGGATGACCGTCGTGACCGCAGCCCGCGAACTCGACCCGGCGCCGGCCTCGCTGGCCGACCGGGCCTACGCCGCGATCCAGCATCGGCTGATCATGCTGGACATCCCGCCGCTGGCCCCGATCGACGACGTGGCGCTGGCCCGGTCCCTCGACGTCGGCCGCACGCCGGTGCGCGAGGCGCTCAAGCGGCTGGAGGTGGACCGCCTGGTGATCAGCTACCCGCGCCGCGGCACCTTCGCCACCGGCGTGGACATCACGGACCTGGCCTATATCTCGGAGATCCGGGTCCAGCTGGAGCCGCTGGCCGCCCGCCGGGCCGCCGAGCACGCCACCAAGGCCGCGCGGGCGGAGCTGATCGAGGTGGCCGACGCCATCGAGGCCATCGACATCGGCACGCTCGGCCGGCACCAGCTGATGGACTGGGACCTCCGTGTCCACCGCACGATCTACCGCGCGGCCGGCAACCCGCACCTCGAAGACACCTTGGTGCGCTACAACAATCTCGCGACCCGCATCTTCTGCCTTCTCCTCGACCGGGTCACCCACTTCGACAAGCACATCGCCGAGCACGTGGGCCTGCTCCGAGCCATCGCCGGCAGCAAGGCCACGCGGGCCGAGACGATCGCCCGCGATCACGTCACCGGCTTCGAGAAGGCGATCCGGGCGATCATCTGACCGGGCGGTCATCGGCGGATCCGAGTCATCTCCGGGTCGACCAGCGGCTCGGCGGCGACCGTGGCCCTGATCATTCCTCGGCTCCGGGTTCCGCCACAGGAAGTCGGGGTGCTCCGGTGCCTGCTCGCGGTCCGCCATGCGGAGATCCTCCCGTCACATCTTTTCTCGCCAACTGATATATCAGGCGTACGCCACGCTGGTTCCGCCGTCACCAGGCCGTTCGGAGGGCTCAGTGGCCCCGGGTGATCCACTCCGACAGGTGCGGCGCCTCGGCCCCGATCGTGGTCGAGTCCCCGTGTCCAGTGTGGACAGTGGTGTCGGCGGGCAGCGTCAGCAGCCGCTCGCGGATGGAGTCGATGATCGTGTCGAAGCTGGAGAAGGACCGCCCGGTCGCGCCGGGACCGCCCTGGAACAGGGTGTCCCCGGTGAACACGGTGCTCAGCTCGGGGGCGTGCAGGCAGGTCGAACCGGGCGAATGCCCGGGCGTGGCCAGGGCCCGCAGCTCGATGTCGCCCACGGTGAGCCGCTGCCCGTCGCGCAGCTCCAGGTCGGGCTGGCGGTCCGGGTGGGCCTGCTGCCACAGCAGCTCGTCGGCCGGGTTGAGCATGATCGGCGCGCCGACCAGGTCGGCCAGGGCCGGGGCCTGGCGGACGTGGTCGTCGTGCGCGTGCGTGCACACGATCGCCACCACGCGGCGGCCGGCGATGCGCTCGGCGATCGCCTCGACGTCGTGCGCCGGGTCGATGACCAGCACCTTGCGCTCGTCCCCGACCAGCCAGACGTTGTTGTCCACGTCCCAGGTGCCGCCGTCCAGGGAGAAGGTGCCCGAGGTGACCAGATGCTCGATCATGTCCGCCAACGCCTCCTCTGCCGGAAGATCACCGTATCAGCCTCTCCGTGACCCACGGGTCCACAAAGGACGGTGGCTCGTCGGCCAGGCAGACCCAGGCCGTGCCCAGCCATTCGGTCAGGCGCACCGGGATCAGCCCGTACTCGGCGCGGTCGACGTCGGCCATCCTGGTCAGGTTGGGGGCGGCCACCGGCTTGCCGTCGAGGTCGTACGTCCAGGCGTGGTACGGACACCGCAGCGCCCGCTTGACCTGGCCCGATTCCTCGACGCACAGCTTCGCGCCGCGATGCCGGCAGACGTTGAGGAAGGCGCGCAGGGCGTTGTCCCGTCCCCGCACGAGCAGCACGCTTTCCGCGCCGACCTGGACGTTGCGGAACGAGCCCGGGGTCGGCAGATCGGTCGAGCGCGCGGCGGCGAACCACGTGGACTCGAAGATGCGGGCCTGCTCCCGGCGGAAGATCTCGGGATCGGTGTAGGAGGCGCCGGGCAGGGTCGCGATCAGGCTGGGCGGCAGCGTGGTCGTCACGACGGGCCTCCTGTTGTGTATTACACAACTCCGACTGCGATACGCAACAGCATGCCTCTCGGGTGGGCCTCCGTCAACGGTCATCCCGGCTCAGACGCGTCAGGCGACTAGGGTTGCGATATGAGGAACGGCCGTGGAGATCAGGAGGACGCGCCCGGGGGCAGCCAGGTCCAGTCGGTGGACCGGGCGCTGAGCATCCTGGAAATCCTGGCCAGACACGGCGAGCTGGGCGTCACCGAGATCGCCGGCGAGCTGGACGTGCACAAGTCCACGGCGTTCCGGCTGATCAGCGCCCTGGAGGCGCACCGGCTGGTGGAGCAGCTCGGCGAGCGCGGCAAGTACCAGCTCGGCTTCGGCGTGATCCGGCTGGCCGGGGCTACCACGGCGCGGATGAGCCTGCCGCGCGAGGGCAAGCAGGTGTGCCGGCGGCTGGCCGGCGAGCTCGGGGAGACGGTCAACATCGCCGTGCTGGACGGCGACGCCGTGATCAACATTGCCCAGGAGCAGGGCAGCTCCTCCATCACCGCGCAGAACTGGGTGGGCCGGCGGACCGCGCCGCACGCCACATCCAGCGGCAAGGTGCTGCTGGCCTGGGCCGACGAGGACGAGCTGGCCGCCGCGCTTGGCCCGCGGCTGGAGCGGTTCACCGAGCACACGATCACCCTCAACGCCATGCTCAACACCCAGCTCATGCAGGTCAGGGAGCTGGGCTGGGCCTACACCACCGAGGAGCTGGAGATCGGGCTGAACGCGGTGGCCGCGCCCATCCGGGACAGCGGCGGCACGGTCGTCGGGGCGATCACCGTGTCCGGGCCGTCGTACCGGCTCAGCGCCGAGTCCTTTCCCGAGGTGGCCGAGAAGATCATGGCCGGCGGGGCCGAGATCAGCGGGCGGCTGGGCTTCCAGCCGGCCTGAGTTGCGTATGACGAATTGCTGTCGCGGTTGAGGCACTCTTGACGAGGGTAGGAGCCTCGCCGACACAAGCCTCCTCAGGTCGCCGTGAGCTCGATCGGCGTCAGGTCGGGATAGATGTCCTGCCAGCGGTAGCGGCGGCAGTGGAAGTGCCAGTAGGCGAAGCCGGTCAGATACCGGTCGAGGTGCGGGCGCTGCTCGTCGGTGGCCAACTCCAGGATGCGGCGGTACGCGGCCAGGCCACCGTCGAGGCTCTGCCGGTAGACGGCCAGATAGGGCAGGTTCTCCTGGATCGAGCGGCGGTAGATCCGGCTCGCGGCGAAGTCCGCGCCGTGCACGGCTTCCTTGTAGAAGGACAGCACATCGTTGACGTCGTTGAGGAACGCGACACCCGAGCTGAGCGCCGCCGCCCAGAAGGCGCCGTGGCGGCGGGCGCTCAGGCAGGGGTCGCAGAACTGCACGGAGGTGAACCAGAACTGGGAGAACCCGTTGAACACGCGGACGAAGTCGCTGTCCACGTCGTCGGACACCTCGGGCGTGAACTCGGCCTCCATGAGCACGCCGGTGATCGCGTTGTAGAAGAAGCTCTTGAACACGGCCAGGAACGACGGGTCGCAGTGCCGGGCGATCTCGGCGAACATGTGGCGGATGTACCGGGTGTTGGGCGTGCTCGGGGTCGTCTCGGGCGTCATGCCGGCCCGCAGGATGGCTTCGGCTTCGGCACGGTCGTGACAGCACACGTCGTCGGTGTTGGTGGTGAAGACCCAGATCCGGTCCACGGCCAGCGCGAGCGCGTCGTCCTCGATGGGCACCATGATGGCGCGCATCATCGTGATGTTCCTGATCGTGGCCGCGGGGATGCGGACGCCGAAGGCCTTGAACTCGCGGTCGAGCGTATCCGCGTCGGCGCGGGCCTGCGCGAGGTTCGCCGACGGATCGAACGGGTCGGTGAGCTCGATCAAGGTGTCGACGAGCCCCGACGACAGAACATCGGCCACCAGCGCCCGGTGGTCGGCCGAGGCGATGGCGTCGAGGCCGCGCCGGGGCGTGCAGCGAAGGGTGTCGATGGCCGGCGGCCGAGGGTGCCTCACCATGTTCATCCGTTGACCCGACACGGATAGCGACTCTATCCCGTGAAACGTCCGAGCTGGCCTACCCGGCCGGGTGAACTGCTCAGTCGCGATCGGGCTTCGGCCAGGACGTCCAACTGCCCCTCCCAGTCCTGCCCGTCGAGGACGACGGTGAGGCTGTCGGCCCCGGCTGCGGCGTACTCGGCAAGGCGGTCGGCGACCTGGGTGACGCCGCCGGTGATGGTGACGTCGCCGGCCTCTTCGGTTGGCACCCCGTAACTTTCAGCCGCGGAGCGGATCATTGCGACCTGCTCGGCGCTGTCGGACCCCAGCGCGGCGTGGGTGCCGAAGTGGACGAGCGGGCGCGGACGGCCCTGGGCGGCGGCGAGATCGTGCAGGGTCGCGACGCGGCGGGCGAGGGTGGACGGGGTCATGAGCGAGGGGAACCAGCCGTCGCCGTGGGTCACGGACCGGCGGATCGCGTGGTCGGAGTGCCCGCCGATCAGCACGAGCGGCATGGGGGCGGACGGCCCGAGGGTGATCTCCTCGCCGTTGACCCTGGTCGGCTCGCCGGTGATCAGCGTGGACAGCTGGCCGAGCATGGATTCGATGATCTTGTCACGGCCCCGGCGCGGGGCGGCCAGGGCCCGCCAGAGCGGCGAGTCAGGGAAGCCGCCGATGCCGACGCCGAGCACGATGCGGTTGGCGGAAACGTGTTGCAGCGCCTGGATCTGCGCGCCCAGCCAGGCGACGTGCCGATTGGGCACGGCCAGCACGCCCAGCTCGATCCGCACCCCTTCCGTCGCCCCCGCCACCGCCGCCGCGGCGACCAGGGCCTCCAGGGTCGGCGCGCCATCGCCGCGTAGCACGTCTGGAATGGACACCGAGTCCAGTCCGGCCTGCTCGGCCCTACGCGCGGCGGCGACCACGCGGCCCTGCCCCTTGGGATCGTTGTTGCCGATTCCCACACCGATGTGCACCATGGAGATCATCGTCGAACCTCCACTATTGTCGAGGTCAAGCGTTCTGCCTGAAACCGCTGAAAACCGGCGGAATCCGATCGGCCAGGCCGAACGTGAGGCATTCTTGACAGCCGTGTCCGGATTGAGTAATTGTTAGGAAGGTTTCCTTATCCACCCGCCCGCCCCATCCGAACCATGGGAGGACGCAGTGGCATCCCTGTTCTTCTCGCGCGCGGCCACGGCCGCCGCCGCGACCATCGCGTTCGCCGCGCCCCAGGCCGGCGACTTCGCCATCAGCAGCACGGCTTTCGCCGACAACACAACCATTCCCGACCACTACACCTGCGTCTTCAGCCATAAGGCCGGTAAGAACGTGTCGCCGCCGCTGTCGTGGACCGGCAACGCCAAGGGCTACGCCGTCATCCTGCGGGACGTGGCCAACGGTGGCGACAAGGTGCACTGGGCGATCTGGGACATCCCCGCCGCCACCGCCGCCCTGCCCGAGGGCCTCGGCGCCGGCTACGCCGTGCCCGGGCAGAACGGGGCCAAACAGAAGGCGATGGGCAGCGGGTCCGTCACCACGCAGTACTTCGGCCCCTGCCCCGGCGGCCGCGAGCATCCATACACGTTCACCTTGTACGCCTTGAAATCCGCCACCGTGCCCGGACTGAGCTCCTCGTCGAGCATGTCCCAGATCGAGTCGGCCATCAAGAAGGCCAGCAGCGCCAACGCTGTGCTGCGCGGAAAGTCGGCCGCCTCGGCCAACTGACGGTCAGGGCTTCAGCAGCGTTTTGCCGATCGTGGCCCGGTTTTCGATGGCCCTGTGCGCGTTGGCGGCGTCCGCGAGGGCGAATACCTGGCCGACGGTGGCTCGAAGCCGCCCGGACGCCGCCAGCGCGATGGCCTCGCCGGCCAGGGCCACTTGCCGGGCCACGTCCAGCATGCCGGTCGTGGCCGTGCGAACGTCCGGGCGGTCCGACCGCAACACGCCGCTGCCGGCCGCCGCGCCGTAGGGGCAGAAGGTCCCGTCCGGGCGCAGCAACGACAGGGCTTGTTCGCCGATCGTGCCGCCCACACCGTCGAATACGACATCCACCCGGCCGATTCCCTCGGCCCAGGACGGATTGGAGTAGTCGACCGTGACCTCGGCCCCCAACTCGGCCGCCACCGCCAGCTTGGCCGCCCCACTCGCCGCCGCCACCACTCGCGCACCGGCCGCCGATGCCAACTGCACCAACAGCGAGCCCACTCCCCCGGCCGCCGCCTCGACCAGCACCGTCGCCCCGGCAAGATCCCCAGCGGCCCCCAACACCGCCAGCGCCGTCCGCCCGTCCGCGATCAACGCCGCCGCCTGATCCAATCCCACACCATCGGGCACGTCGATCAGCCGCCGCGCTTGGGCAACCGCCCGCTCCGCGTATCCCCCACTCCCGTTCAGACTGGCCGTCACCCGCTTCCCGATCACCGCCCGGTCGACGTCCGGGCCGACCGCCGCCACCACCCCCGCCACCCCGTTGCCCAGCACCGCCGGCAGCGCCGGCAGCATCGCCTCCACCGGCGGTTTTCCGGCCCGCAGCTGAGTTTCCACGAACGTGATCCCCGCGTACTCCACGTCGACCAGCACCTCGCCCGGCCCCGGCGCCGGGTCCTCGACGATCACCGGCGCCAGCACCTCCGGTGGCCCGAACCGATCGATCCGCACCGCGCGCATCCCGTTCCCCTCTCACTCGCCTCGCCGGACACTGTCCGCCTTCGAGCAAGGTCGAGGTCAACCCGGTCAGCGCCGGGCGAGGGTGTCGAGCAAGACCTCCCAGAGCCGGGTGGCGGCGGCCGGGTCGAGGGAGTGCGGGACGACTTGTCCTTTCACGCTAGCTCGACTCGGACACACTGTCCAACATATCGTCCGGCACCATGTCGAGGGAGCTGTCGGCTGGGGCACTAGCGTCACCCCGGTGGACCGATCGGAGATCTTCGACATCGCGCACCTGCGCCATCCCATCGCGGCGCCGGTCGCACCCGACAAGTTGCGCGAGTTGGTCGGATGGTTGAGTCCTGCCATCGGCGCCCGCGCGGTCGACCTCGGCTGCGGTGAGGGCGAGTGGCTCCAGCAGGTGCTGCTGGACCATCCGGCGACGACAGGCGTCGGGATCGACCACATGCTGCCGGCCTCGGCCGCCCGGCGCACCGGCGAGCGCGGGCTGACCGACCGGGTGCGATGGATCGAGGCCGACGCCGCCACCTGGCACGACGGGCTCTTCGACGTGGTGATCTGCGTTGGCGCCCGGCACGCCTTCGGCGGGTTGGAGGACATGCTGGTCGCCGTCCGGCGGCACCTGCGCTCCGGCGGTCAGGCGCTGATCGGCGAGATGATCTGGGAAGGTCCCCCGTCCGTGGCAGCGCTCGCCGCGCTCGGACTCCCGGCCGACTCCGTCCCCGACCTCGCCGGCCTGGTGCATGCCTTCCACCGGCACGGTCTCGAGCCGTCCTTCGGGCATGTCAGCACACTGGCCGAATGGGACGACTACGAGTTCAGTTGGACCGGCTCGCTCGTCGACTGGGCCGTGCGGTCGGCCTCGACCGTCGAGGACCGCGACCAGGCGCTCACCGCCGCCCGCGAGCATCGTGACACCTGGCTCGGCGGCTTGCGGCGTGAGCTCGGGTTCGCCACCTTCGTCGTGCACGATGTCGCGCCCGGGCCGGTCTGAGGGGCCATCAGCTACTGATCACGAACCACGGCGGGAGTACTAGCCTGCGCCGGAGAGTCGGACGCAGAGGAGAAACCCGATGGCGTCGATCACCCGTCCCCGGGCCCAACTGTCGAAACGGCGGGCCGAGACGGAGACCGCCGTGCTGGGCTCGGTCGAGCGGCTGCTGGCTCAGGGCGAGCGCTTCACCGAGCTGAGCGTGCAGCGCATCGCCGAGGAGGCCGGGGTCGCGCGGTCCACCTTCTACCTGTGCTTCCAGGACAAGAGCGACGTGCTGCTCCGGCTGGCCGGCACGATCAAGGACGAGCTGTACGCGATGGGCGAGAAGTGGCGGCCGGTGGAGGACGGCCCCGGGGCGCTGGCCGAGATCTACCTGCGGCAGATCCGGCACTACCGGGACCGGGCCCCGCTGATGGCGGCGATCACCGAGGTCGCCGGCTACGACGAGGCGTTCCGTGACGCCAGTGTGCAGTCGATCAAGCGCTTCACCAGGCGCATCGTCGCCAAGTTCCGCGAGGAGCAGCGCGCAGGCCGGCTGCCCGACGGCGTCGACCCGGCGATCGCCGGCCAGGTCATGGCCTGGAGCGGCGAGCAGGTGATCGCCCGCCAGGTCTCCCTCGGCGACCCCGCCGACGACGCCGAGGTGGCCAGGGCCCTGGCCGAAACCCTGTGGTTCGGGACCTTCCGGCGCTGATCGGCCCGGGGTTCAGACCGTCCCGGGGCGGACGTGGATCACCGAGTCGGATCCGTCGACCGCGGCGATGTTGTCCGGATTGCCCCAGCCGTCGCGTTCGGACAGGTAGCGGACGCGGATCGTGGAGCCGGTGGGCACGACGATCGCCGCCTGGTAGCCGCCGAAGCCCCGGTACACGAACGGGGCATGGCCGGGCTGCCAGCCGTTGAAGTCGCCGACCACCGAGGTGGTGCCGGCGCGGCCGATGTGGTCGCGGTCGAGACGGAAGCGGACGGTGCAGGACTGGGCGTCGATGGGCTCGATGCGGTGCAGCACGGGTGACTTCCCCTGGCTAGTCAAGGAGGGCGCGCCGCGCTGCGCGCCGATGGTCCGATCGGCCTAACCTGCCACGGCCCGGGACCGTCGCGCCCCTCAATCACCGCATCGAGTGACTCCTCACGTCATGAAGGGGCCCTTCCTGGCGTTGGACGAGAGGGAAGGTCCCTTGATCTTGGGGGTGGGACCGGGTCTGGGGACCCGGAGGCTGGGGAGGGCGGGCGGGAGAATCGCCGACAACCCGGATCACCCATCCCCAGGCAACTGCGCGGCGCGGGCGCCCGAACCACAACCACGCCCAGCGCGCAACGGAGGGGAATCAGGTCAGGGGGTGGCGGTAGACCTGGGACTCGCGGAGGTGGAAGCCCTGGCGCTGGTAGAGGCGGTTGGCGGCCTCGCGGGAGGGGCGGGTGGTGAGGTCGAGGGTGCGGGCGCCGGCCTGGCGGGCGAGGCGGACGGCTTCGGCGGTGAGGGAGGCGCCGATGCCGCGGCCACGGGCCGATTGGTCGACGACGACGTCCTCGACCCAGGCGCGCAGGCCGGTGGGCAGGGGGAACATGACGAGGGTGAGGCTGCCGAGGATGGCCCCGGAGTCCCGGGCGATGAGCACGGTGTTGGTCTCGCACGAGACGGTGCGGGCCAAGGCGTCACGGTCCAGGGGCGCGGCGGTGCTGGAGAGCTGGGGTAGCAGGCGGGAGAACGCGGTGAGGATCTCGTCGGTGACGTCGGTGACTGCCTCGATCGACAAGCTCATGATCGAGAGGGTAGCGCCGGTGGCGGCCGGAAAGGCCGCCACCGGCAAAGGAATCACAGCAGGGAGGCGAGCACCCGCCCGATGTGGGCGAGGGGCTCGGGGGCCATGAGGTGATCGTGGTGGGCGGGAACGGGATGCACGTCGATGGGGCCGGCGATGTGCGGTGCCCACCGGCGGACGGCGGCGTCGGGGTCGGGGCCGTCGGTGGCGGAGAAGTGGACCATACGGCCGGTGAATCGGCGTGGCCGGAAGTCCCGGTGCAGGCGGACGTTGTTGCGCCACACGTCGAGCAGGTTGGCGATCTGGTGTTCGTCGAGCACGGCCAAGGGATTGTCGGACGCACGGAAGAGTTCGACGAGCCGGGCGGGGGTGGGATCGGGGTCCGGTTCGTGGCCGAAGAACGCCAGGATGTTGCTGAGCAGCAGTCGGTCGTCGGGAATGGCGGAGCCATCGGGCAAGGGATCGCTGTCGAGGCTGGCCAGCAGCTCGACCTCCTCCCCGCGTTCCTGGAGCTGCACGGCGATCTCCTGCGCGACAACGCCGCCGAAGGACCAGCCGAGCAGCCGGTACGGCCCGCTGGGCTGCACCTTCTGGATGTGCGCCAGATAGTCGGCGGCCATGGACCCGATGTCGGACGGCAGCACGGCTTGACGGGTGATCCCCTGGGCCTGCAAGCCGTACAGGGGAACGTCGGGCCCGAGGTGGCGGGCCAGTCCGAGGTAGGACCAGGCGATGCAGCCGGTGGGGTGCACGCAGAAGATCGGCGTCTGGGATCCGTTGGGCTGCAAGGGGGTCAGGGTCTCGAACGCGTCGTTGTCGACCTGCTGCCCCAGCCGCCCGACCAGCGCCGAGACGCTCGGGGCCTCGAACAGGACGCGGATGGGCAGCTCGACGTTGAGCGTGGCCCGGATGCGGCTGATCAGCCGGGTGGCCAGCAGGGAATGCCCGCCCAGCTGGAAGAAGCTGTCCCGAACGCCGACATCGGGCCGGCCGAGGACCTCGGCGAAGAGTCCACAGAGGACGGACTCCTGCGGGGTGCGCGGCCGGTCGTCGGCGGCGACGGGTTCGAAGTCGGGGACGGGGAGGGCCTTGCGGTCGAGCTTTCCGTTGGCGGTCAGGGGAAGCGCGTCCAGGTGCACGAAGGCCGACGGCACCATGTAGTCCGGCAGCACCCGGCCCAGCTCTGCGCGCAGGTCTTCCAGCTCCGAGGTGACGAGGTAGGCGACGAGCCGCTTGTCCCCCGGCCGATCCTCGCGCACGACCACGGCCGCCTGCGCGACCGAGGGCCGGGCCAGCAGGGCAGCCTCGATCTCGCCGAGCTCGATACGGAAGCCGCGGATCTTGACCTGGTGGTCGGTGCGGCCGACGTATTCCAGCTCGCCGTCGGAGCCCCAGCGCACGACGTCGCCGGTGCGGTACATGCGGGAACCGTCAAACGGGTTGGCCACGAAGCGAGACGCGGTGAGCGACGGCCGGTTGAGGTAGCCCCGGGCCAGGCCGTCGCCGGCGATGTAGAGCTCGCCGTTCACCCCGGTCGGCACCGGCCGCAGGGCGGCGTCGAGCACGTACACCTGGGTGTTGGCCAGCGGCCGGCCGATCTGCGGCGAGCCGGGCCGGTCAGCGGTCAGGTCGGCGGCCGTGGACCAGATGGTGGTCTCGGTCGGCCCGTACACGTTGGTGACGCCGGCGGTGGCCGCGACCAGCGAGTTGGCCAGGGTGCGGCTGACGGCCTCGCCGCCGATCAGGACCCGGAGGCGGTGCAGGCTTTCCGGGTGGCTGCCGACCAGGGCGTGCCAGAGACTGGGCGTGGCCTGCATGATCGTGGCCTCGCTGTCCACGGCCAGCCGGGCCAGCGCCTCGGGGTCGAGCACCTCGTCCCGGCCGGCCACCACCAGCCGGGCCCCGACCAGCAGCGGCACCAGGATCTCCAGGTTGAAGATGTCGAAGCCGAGCGTGGTGACGGCCAGGAACCGGTCCTCGGGGGTGATCTCGGTGCGCCGCACCATGTCCAGCAGCAGGTTGATGAACGCCCGGACGGGCACGGTGACGCCCTTGGGCTTGCCGGTGGACCCCGAGGTGTAGATGACGTACGCGGGGTTGGCCGGGTTGCGCGGCCCGGTCCGCTCGGCATCGGTCACGGTGGCGTCGGAGAACCCTTGTAGGTCAACCTGATCCATCAGCACGCGCGGCGCGGCGGAGTCGGTGTCCACGGTGGAGTCACTGAGCACCACGACCGGGTTGGCGTCTTCCAGCATGTATGCCACGCGGTCGGCGGGATAGTTGGGGTCGATGGGCAGGTAGGCGCCGCCGGTCTTGAGCACGGCCAGCAGGGCGACCACCATGTCGGCGGTGCGCGGCATCACCAGGCCCACCAACGACTCCGGTCCGACACCATGGCTGATCAGCAGGCGGGCCAGGCGGTTGGCGCGGGCGTGCAGGGCGGCGTAGGTCAGGGTGGTGTCCTGACAGGCCACGGCCACCGCGTCGGGGACAACGCCCTCCAACAGTTCGGGCAGCAGGACATCGGGCAGGGCGACGGCGGTGTCGTTCCAGTTGTGCAGCAACCGTTTGCGCTCGTCGTCGGCCAACACGTCGAGCCTGCTGACGGTCAGCTTGGGGTCGGCGGCCATGGCCCGCAGCACGCGCACAAGCCGATCGGCCATCTGCCGCACGGTGTCGGCCTCGAACAGGTCGGTGCTGTACTCGACAACGCCCTGGAGACCATCGGCCGTCTCGGCGAACTCGAAGGCGAGGTCGAACCTGGCGGCGCCGAGGTCGGCCGGCACCACTTCGCCGCGCACGCCGCCGAGGTCGATGCGGACCTCGGCGTTGTTGTGCAGGGCCACCATGACCTGGAACAGCGGTTGCCGGGCCAGGGACCGGGTCGGGTTGAGCACGTCGACCAGCCGCTCGAACGGCACGTCCTGGTGGGCGTAGGCGGCGAGGTCGACCGCCCGCACCCGGGCGATCAGGTCGGCGAAGCTCGGGTCGCCGGACACGTCGGTGCGCAGCACCAGGGTGTTGATGAAGACGCCGACCAGGTCGTCGAGGGCGTCGTCGGTGCGCCCGGCGATGGGGGTGCCGAGGGGAATGTCCGTGCCGGCGCCGAGTTTCGACAGCAGGGCGGCCAGACCGGCCTGGAGCACCATGAACAGGCTGGCCCCGTTGGCCCGGGCCAGCTTGTTCAGCCGGGCGTGCAGGTCGGCGTCCAGGTCGAATGCCACGCGCGAGCCGCGATAGGTGGCCACGGCCGGGCGCGCATGGTCGGTGGGCAGTTCAAGCTGGTCGGGCAGATCGGCCAGCGCCCCCTTCCAGAACTCCAGCTGCCGGGACACGATACTGTCGGGGTCGTCCTCGCTGCCCAGCAATTCGTGTTGCCACAGGGTGTAGTCCGCATACTGCACTGGCAGCGGAGTCCACAGTGGAGCGTTGCCGTTGATGCGCGCGGCGTAGGCCTGCGAGAGGTCACGGGCCAAAGGCGCGAGGGACCAGCCGTCGGAGGCGATGTGGTGCACGACCACGACCAGCACATGACGTTCGCTGTCCACAGTGCACAAAGTGACCCGAATCGGGGTGTCCACCGACAGGTCGAAGCCCCGACGCACGGCCTCGGTGACGCACGAATCCAACGCGGACGAGGTCACGTCGATCTGGGTGAACAGGTCGATGGCGGCGTCGAGGACGAGCTGGTGCGGGGCGCCGTCGATCTCCGGGTACACCGTGCGCAGGCTCTCGTGCCGCGCCACCACATCGGCCACGGCGGCGGCCAGGGCGTCCTGGTCGACCGCACCGTCGAGGCGGATAACGGCAGTGACGTTATATGCCGAGCTGATGCCGTCGAGACGGTTGAGGAACCACAGCCGCCGCTGGGCAAAGGACAACGGCACCACATCGGGCCGCGAGACCGGGACCAACGGGGGCCGGGCGTGGCCGGAGACCTCCAGCTGCCGGGCCAGGGTGGCGACGGTCGGGGCGTCGAACAAGGCCCGCACGGCCAGCTCCACGCCCAGCACCGACCGAATCCGGCTGACCAGGCGGGTGGCCAGCAGCGAGTGACCGCCCAGTTCGAAGAAACTATCCGTCACACCAACGGAAGGTAGCCCCAGCACCTCGGCGAACAGTCCACACAGGATTTCCTCACGCGGCCCCCGAGCGGCGCGACCGCCGACCGTGACCGCCTCGGGCATCGGCAGCGCCTTGCGGTCGACCTTGCCGTTGGGCGTCAAGGGAAGCGCGTCGAGGACCATCACCACCGACGGAACCATGTACTCCGGCAGCACACCCGACACCGCGTCCCGCACGACCGCCGGCTCCACCGCGCCGACCACGTACCCGACCAGACGCTTCTGACCAGCGGAATCGGCCCGAACATCCACGGCGACATCCGTGATGCCCGGCACCGCGCGCAGGGCGGCCTCGACCTCGCCCAGCTCGATGCGGTGACCCCGCACCTTCACCTGGAAGTCCCTACGCTCCAAGAACTCCAGCTGTCCGTCCGGCAGATACCGGACCCGATCCCCGGTGCGGTACATCCGAGCGCCCGGCACCGGCGAGAACGGGTCGGCCATGAAGGAGATCGCCGTCCGAGTCGGGTTGTGCAGGTACCCGTGACCGACGCCGGTGCCACCAACGTACAGCTCACCGGGCACACCCACCGGCACCGGCTGCAAGCCGTCACCCAGCACATACAGCTGCGTGTTACGGACCACCCGGCCGATCGGCACCCGCACATCGCCCAAGGCGTCGCCGGCACGGAGGAAGGCGTGGGTCACGTCGTCCGAGCACTCGGTCGGCCCGTAGGCGTTGACCAGCGGAATCAACGGGAACCGGTCGAACCACCGCACACACAGATCCGGCGGTAACGCCTCACCCGTTACCACTAGCCACCGCAGGCCAGAAAGATCAGGCAGCGAGGCCCCGGAGTCCCAGCCGTCCAACGCCGCCCGCAGCAAAGACGGCACGACCTCCAACACCGTGCACGGCACCGCGAACAGGGCATCGGGGTCGGCGGCGGCAGAACGCCCGACCACCCGAACCGTGCCGCCGACGATCAGCGGCAACAGCATCTGCCACACCGAGATGTCGAACGTCAACGGCGCGTTCTGCACCACCACATCAGCAGCCGTGACCCCAAGATCCTCGGCCTTGGCCAACAGGTGATTCACCATGCCCCGCCGATGCACCATCGCACCCTTGGGCTTGCCCGTCGACCCCGACGTGAAGATCACATACGCCAGATCGTCCTCGCCACCAACGATCGGAACCAGCGAAGAGTCCTCGTCATCGCCGAGAACGACCACCCGAACGGACCCGTCGGCCGGCACCACCTCGGCCGCCAGCGAAGCGAACTCCGGGGCCACCAACAACAGCCGAACACCGCTGTCCACCAGCAACGACGAGATCCGCGCCACCGGAGCATGCACATCCAACGGCACATACGCGCCACCAGCACCCAACACACCCAGAACCGCCGCCACAAACCGAGAACTACGATCCGACAACACCGCCACCAACGAACCCGGCTCCACCACACGCGAAACCAGACTCGCCCGCCGCACCAACGACCCGTAGGTCACGGGCCCGTTGTCGTCGACCACGGCGACCGACGACGGGTTGGCCCGCCGAACCCGTTCCACCACACCCTCGAAGCCACCGTCACGAGCGGAGTTGTTCCACTCCACCAACAGCTGCTGCCGCTCCGCCGGGGTGAGCACGTCAACCTGCCCCAGCAACCGATCCGGCTCCGCCACCACGGTGGCCATCAGCCCGACCACCCGGTCGACAATCGCCGACGCCGACGCGGCCGTGAACAGATCGGGCCCGTACTCCAACCGCAGTTGCAGCCGGGGGCCGGGAGAAACCCTGAGGTTCAACGGATAGTGGCTGGAGTCCCGGCCGGCGGCGAAGCTCACCGCCAGCCCCTCGGCCGGCGCGTCCAAGCCGCTGGCGTCCAGCGGGTAGTTCTCGAACACCATCACCGTGTCGAACAGCTCGCCCACCCCGGCCAGCCCCTGCACCTCGGCCAACCCCATGTGCTGAAAGGGAATCAACGCGGACTGCTCGTCCTGCAACCGGGTCAACGCCGTCAGCAGCGAATCCGCCGGCCGCAGACGCATGCGCACCGGCACGGTGTTGATGAACAGCCCGACCATGGTCTCGATGCCGGGAATCTCCGGCGGCCGCCCGGAATTGGTGGCCCCGAAGACGACATCGGCCCGCCCGGTCAACACCCCCAGCAGAATCGCCCAGCAGCCCTGCACCACGGTGTTCAGGGTCAAGCCGTTGGCCCGGGCCCAGCCGCTGAGCCGGGCCGTGACCTCCTCGGGCAGCTCGACGATCGCGCTGCCGGGCATCACCGGCGCCCGGTCGGGGTTGACCGGCGCCACCCGGGTCGGCTCCTCCAAGCCGGCCAGGGCCGTCCGCCAGGCCGCCAGCCCGGCGGCCTTGTCCTGCTTGGCCAGCCAGCCCAGGTAGTCCCGGTACGGCGTCACCCGCGGCAGCGGATTGTTGTTGTACACAGCAAACAGCTCGCGCACCAGCACCGACATCGACCAGCCGTCGGCCAGGATGTGGTGGTTGCTGAGCAGGAATCGCCACGAGGTGTCCGACCGCCGGATCAGGGTGGCCCGCAGCAGCGGCGGCTTGGCCACGTCGAAGCGCCGCACCCGGTCGGCCTCGGTGATCCGCTCCACCTCGGCGGGATCCGACCGGTCGAACTCCTGCCACGGCAGCGTGACCGCGGCCGGGATGACCTGCACGGCCTGGCCGGACTTGGTGTAGCGGAAACCCGCCCGCAGGTTGGCGTGCCGGTCCAGCAGCGCCTGCGTGGCCGTCCGCAGCCGGGCGGCGTCCAGCCGGCCGGTGAAGTCCAGCACCAGCTGCACGGTGTAGACGTCCACCGCCTGCGGATCGACCACCGCGTGGAACAGCAGCCCCTCCTGGAAGGGCGACAGCGGAAGGACGTCGTTCAACCCCGAACGCTTCACAGGGATCCCCACCCGTTCACTCGTCATAACGTTGCGTCACGTGGTCACGCAGGGGGTCTAGCCCCACCGCGACCGTGGTTCTGCCACCCTCGCTCCCCGGTGGCCGGCAGGACAGAATTGAGCGGAACACCAAAGGGGAGCAACCGGGAGTCCACCCCACTCCGGCGGCGTGTGCGCGCCCCCGGCCCGGTTTTCCCCGTCCCGCCGGCCTCGCGCAGTCCCCACCGAGGCCGAACGTAGGCGGTGCCGCGATCTTCCCCCATCGCGGCACCGCCCGTTTTCCGTTTCCGGGCAAGCCGAAATCCGCCATGCCCGCGGGCATGGCGGATCAACGACCGCGCTGGTTAGCGCGCGACCTGCGGCCGGCTCACGAAGCCCGGCGCGGCGGCCGAACTGCCCAGCAACGCCGCGGTGATCACCGCGTTGAGCCGCAGCAGCGCCGGCGTGAGGACGAACCAGAGCAGGAACGACACCGCGGCCAGCCCCAGGCCCACCTGCAGCTCGTTGCCGCTGTTGACCCAGAACCGCGTCATGTACGGGAATCCGTGCTGGCTGACCCCCAACGTGTTCCAGAACACCGGCAGCAGCAACGCGCCAAGGCCGTGCAGGAACAGCAGCGGCGGCACCAGCAGGATCGTCAGCCCGGACACGGTGTTGAAGACCAGGAACGCGATGTCCCGCCAGGTCCCCGTGTCGGACAAGGCCTGTCCGAGCCGGCGCAGCGGCCCGCCCGAGGTGGGCGTGCGCGGGGTGCGCGGAATCGACCGGCCCAGCACTTTCTCGGCGCTGCGCAGGTGCAGGTCGGTGAACGGCCGCTGGGCCGCCGCCAGGCCGAGGAAGAGGAACGCTCCGATCACGGTGAACGACAACAGGCCGGCGACCACGGTGCACGTCACCAGCACGAAGCCGAGCACCGACACGACGGAGAGCCCGATGGCCAGACCGGTCAGACGCAGGCGCCTCATGATGCTCAGATCCCTCCAGAAACCGATGGTGACGTTGATCCTGCCCGGCCGTGACCGCCTCGGTCAGTGGGTCTGGCCCCACGGTGGTGGGGTTTACCCCCCCAACGCATTCGGGTCGTAGCGTCCGTGCGGCGGTCACCCCGGACCCGGCAAGGTGAGCACCACACGAGAACTGGGGAAGGGAGCAGCCATGCGGAGCGTCCTGCGCTGGCACCGGCCGCTGATGATGTTCGCGATCGCCATGGTCGCGTTGATCGCGGTCTGCGCGGTGGGACTCGCGGTCGACCACAGAGTGCTGGTCGGGGCTCCGGTCTGGCTCAAGCCGTTCAAGTTCGCGGTGTCGTTCACGCTCTACACGGTCACGCTGGCCTGGGTGATCTCCCTGCTGCCGGCCTCCCGGCCGAAGCTGCGCAGGATCGGCTGGTGGTCGGGCACCGCGATCGTGGCGCTGTCCAGCGGCGAGTGGGTGATCGTGCTGACCCAGGTGATCCGGGGCCGCATGTCGCACTTCAACTACGCGACCGCGCTGGACGGCCTGTTCTACAACGCGATGGGCTTCATGGTGGCGTTCGTGTGGGTGGCCACCCTGGTGATCGCCATCCTGGTGATGATCGCCAAGCCGGGGAGCCGCTCGACCGCGTGGGCCCTGCGGCTGGGCCTGAGCCTGTCGGTGATCGGCATGGCCCTGGGCGAGCTGATGAACCTGCCCACCCCCGAGCAGCAGCGGGTCCTGGACGAGGGCGGCATGCCCGCGACGATCGGCGGCCACAGCGTCGGCGTGCCCGACGGCGGGCCGGGCATGCCGCTGACCGACTGGTCCACCACCGGCGGTGACCTGCGCATTCCGCACTTCGTCGGCATGCACGCATTGCAGGCCCTGCCGCTGTTCGCGATCCTGCTGGGCGCGCTGGCCGGCCGCTGGCTGCTGCTGCGGGACGAGAAGGTCCGCACCGGCCTGGTCATGGTCGCGGCCGTGGGTTACGCCGGCGTGATCGCGCTGGTCACCTGGCAGGCGCTGCGGGGCCAGTCGCTGATCCACCCGGACGCGCTGACGCTGGCCGCGCTGGCGGCGATCATCGCCGTGGTCACGGCCGGGTCGCTGGCGGTGCTGGCCGCGGGCCGGCGCCGGGCCCGGGCCGAGTTCGCCGAGTTGGAGCGCATGGTCGAACGGCAGCTGAGCCTGAGCGGCCGCTGACCGAGAGCACGCCGAACGGGAGGAACCAGTGCGGTTCCTCCCGTTCGGCGTGCTGCGAGTGGGCATGTGGGTCAGTCGCGCCCGGCGAGCAGGATGCGGTGCATCGGGGTGTCGACCAGGGCCACCCGGCGCAGGCCGGCCCCGGTCAGCCACTCGTCGTACTGGTCGAGCGTGTACGCGTCGCCGCCGCCGGTGGCCATCATCGACGCGGCGAACAGCCGGAAGAACCGGTTCTGGGTGGAGTTGGCCTCGTCCTCGACCACGATCTGGTCGACGATCGCCACCAGGCCGCCGTCGGCCAGCGCCTTGTTGGCCTTGATGGCCAGGTCGCGGGCGTCCTCGGGGGTCTGGAGGTGGAAGATGTTGACGAACAGCACCAGGTCGAAGCCGGTTCCCCAGTCCTCACGCCAGAAGTCGCGGCGCAGCGGGTGGAAGCGGTCGGCCACGGCCAGCTGCTCGCTCTGGGCGATGGCCAGCGGCAGGATGCGCTCCACGTCCAGGCCGGTCGCGGTGAGACCGGCGAACTGCTGGAGCAGCAGCTGGCTGTAGATGCCGGTGCCGCAGCCGACGTCGAGCATGCCGGCCTCGCGGTCGGCGCTCCAGCCCTGGTCCTTGAGCTGCTCGGCCAGCGCGTGCACGACCGGCGGGGCCCAGAAGTTGATGCCGCGCACCAGGGACTCGTACTCGGTGGCCGAGATCTGGTTGTGCTGCTGGGATCCGTCGTCGGCCAGCGCGCCGGTGCGGACCGTCTCGGCCAGGTTTCGCCAGGCGCCCCAAGCCATCTGCCGGTCGTAGCCGATCTTGCCGGCCAGGCTGAACAGGCCGTCGGGCCGCATCACGTCGCGGACGTCCTCGGGCAGCACGTAGACCACGGTGCCGTCGGCGTCCCAGGTGCGGTCCAGCAGATCGTAGGCGTTGAGGCCGTCCAGCAGGACGCGGGTGGCCTTCGGGTTGGTGGACAAGGACTTCGCCAGCTCGTCGGCGGTGGCCGGGCCATCGGCCAGCGCCTCGAACACGCCGAGGTCGAAGGCGGCCTCGATGGCGCCGGGGGCCCACAGGCTGATCAGGTGCTCGTAGAGCCGGTGCGCGGCCCGCACCACCCGGGGCTGTCCGTCGCCGGCCGGCAGCAACGCCGTGTCCACGAGGGGCCGCACGTTGCCGAAAAGCGCGTTGTCGTCGAAAGATGCGCCGTCCGGTCGCACCTGGGCACTGGAAGTCATGGAGATTCCCCGCTCTTGAACCGTCGTTGTTGTCGTTCCGTGATCGCTAACCCACCCGCGCGAGGCCCTTGGCCCGCACCCGCCGGGTCCCCCTGGAGACCGCCAGCGGATCCCAGTCGGCCGCCCGCTCGGGCAGCAGCGCCGGGTTCGCGAGCACCGCGCCGCCGAGCACCTCGGGCAGCAGCGGCCGCCCGAGGATCTGCGCGGCGCAGGAGATCCCCCCGATCATCGCGCCGGAGACCCCGCTGCCGGCGCGTGTGTTCTGTCCCACCAGATAAAGCCCGTCCACCACGGTCCGGGTGTCGGGACGCGCCCCGAACCCGCCCCAGTGGGCCAGGCCGTAGGGCGTGCCGCCGCTGGAGAGCGTGTAGCGCTCGTGGGTCAGCGGCGTGCCCAGCTCCAGGTGCGTGATGTGGTCGCGGAACGGCCCGAGGGCCTGTTCCGCGGTGCGCAGCAGTTCGTCGCTCCACCACTGCTTGCTCCGCTGGTACGCCGGTTCGCGCCGGTAGCGCGTGCCGTCGGCCGGGCCGCCGGCCACGCCCCAGTCCGGGTAGTCGGCCCGGGCCAGCGTCATCACCTGGAAGTTGCTGTGGCCGGGCGGGCACACGTCGGCCCGGCCCTGCTCCTTCACCGAGGCGAAGGAGCAGAAGGCCGACCGGATCTGTGACGGTGTGCCCGCGGCCAGTTCGCGATACATGGACTCGATGTCCTCGTCCCGGAACCACCACAGGTTGGCATTCGGGCGGTCGGGCAGCTCGATGTCCAGGGCCACGTAGAGCACGGCGAACGCCAGGCGCATCCGGGTCTTCTCGGTCTTGCGCACCAACGCCGCCGGGAAGTTCCTTTCCCCGCCGGCCAGTTCCAGCACCGTGCGGCGAAAGTCCGCATTGGACACCACCAGCGGCGCGGTGTGTCGCTCGCCGCCGGCCAGTTCCACACCGGTGGTTCTGCCGTCCTCGATGGTGATCCGCTCGACCTTCTTGCGGGTGCGCAGGCTGCCGCCGTGCGCCTCGATCACCTCGACCAACGCGGCCACCAAAGCTTGGCCGCCGCCTTCGGGATAGTAGGCCCCGCGCAGGTAATGGTCGATCATGCTCAGGTGCGTGGACACGGTGACCTGGTCCGGGGCCGCGCCGTAGTTGGCCGACTGCCCGGCCAGCACCGTTCTGGCCCGTGTGGACAGTCCACAGTGGTCGAACAGCGCGGCAAGGCTGCCCCGGGCCATGACCATCAGCTCCAGGCTTTCCCGGGACAGCTGGCCGAGTCCCTCGCTGCGCAGCAGGCCGGACCGTTGCAGGTCGCAGACTTCCCGGGCGATGCGCACGTACGTCTCGATGCCGTGGGCGTCGGCCGGCAGCGCGGCGACCAGCCGCTCCCGGTAGCGGTCCCAACCGGCCGGCACGTCCACCGTGACGGTGGGCAGCTGGATCCGGTCGAAGCCGTTCGGGTCCATCTCCAGGAACCGCACCCGCTCGGACAGGCCCAGCCCGGACAGGATCCCGGGAATGAGCCCGCCGGGCGCGCAGTCGCCCAGGTAGTGCACGCCCACGTCGAACTCGTAGGCCCGGCGGCGGCGGAAGGTGTGCCCGTTGCCACCCGCCACGTCGTGGTGCTCGAACACCACGACCTTGTGGCCGCTGACGGCCAGGTAGGCGGCGCACACCAGCCCGCCGAACCCGGCGCCGACCACGACCGCGTCCCAGTTCTCGGCTTCCCCGCGAGTGATCACGTCCTCCTCCCGTCAGATGCTGATGCCGCCGTGGATCTCCAGCACCGAGCCGGTCACGTAGGACGCGGCCGGCGAGGCCAGATAGGCCACCAGGTCGGCGACCTCGGCGGCGGCGCCGAAGCGGCCAAGGGGAATGCCGGCCAGCAGCTTGGCCCTGGCCTGCGCGGTCAGCGCCTCGGTCATGTCGGTCTCGATCATGCCGGGGGCCACCGCGTTGACCCTGATGCCGTAGCGGCCGACCTCCTTGGCCATCGCCTTGGTGAAGCCGATGACGCCGGCCTTGGACGCCGAGTAGTTGGTCTGCGTGGCCAGCCCGTACACGCCGGACACCGAGGAGATCGCGATCACCGATCCCCGGCGGCGCTTCATCATCGGGAACACCACGGCCCGGCCTACGTGGAATACCCCGTCCAGGTTGGTGTCCAGCACCGAATGCCAGTCCTCGTCGGGCATCTTGACCAGCGGCCCGTCCCGGGTGATGCCGGCCGAGGTGACGGCCAGCTCGATCGGGCCGAACTGCTCGGTCTCGGCCACCCAGGACCGCACCGCCGCGCCGTCGCTGACGTCGACCCGGCGGGCCAGCGCGCGCACGCCCAGCCCGACCAGCTCCTTCTCCAGCTCGTCGGCGGCCTGCTCGTCGCTGCGGTAGCAGAAGCTGATGTCGAAACCGTCGGCGGCCAGCCGCAACGCGACCGCCCTGCCGATGCCGCGGGACGCCCCGCTGACCAGGGCCACTCTGCCGATGTTGTCGGTCATGCTGGGATTCCCTCGCCGATTACCCCGGCCTTCTCCGGGCGCAGCTGGTCGGCGGGCCGGAAGGCCATCACGGCGTTGGTCACGGTGACCACCGTCCGCCCGGCCACGCGGCTCTCGCCTTGGAAGATCATGGTTTCGCCCATGACACGGTGCAGGCCGATGCGGTGCTCCACCACATCGCCGGGCAGCACGGGTCCGTGGAAGTCCACTCCGGACACCGAGCCGAGCAGCATCACCTTGTCGTGCAATGCCTCCGTACCGCCGACGGTGAGCGTCGCCAGCACGCCGGCCGACTGCGCCCACGACTCGACCAGCAGGGTCGATGGATAGGCCAGTTCCTCGTCGGTGACCTCGTCGCCGAGATCGGCGTACCAGGGTTCGTTGCACGTCACGGCTTTCACCGTGGTGATGCGCTCGCCGGGCACGACCTCGAGCACCCGGTCGACCAGCAGGATCGGGTAGCGGTGCGGCAGGAGACGCCGCAGCTCAGAACGGGTGATCATCACGCCGCCACCCCGTAACCCAGGCGCACGCTGCCGACCTTCCGGCTCCCCACCGTCACGGCGGCCTTGCACACCCAGTCCCCGTCCCGACCGGTCCACTCCAGGGCGATGTCGATCTCGTCGCCCGGGAACACCGCGCCGAGGAACCGCGCCGACTCGATGCCCGTCAGCACGGCGGGTTCGGGACTGGTGAGCTCGGCGCCGCGGGTCACGCACTCCAGCACGCACACCCCGGGGAAGATGGGGAATCCCGGGTAGTGCCCGGCGAAAACCGGTTCGTCACCGGTGATCAGGGCCGACGCGGCGGCCCGCCACTTCGCGCCGTCGGCGGTGAGGCCGGCGCGCACCCGCACGTCGGCGATCACCGGACTGCGCCTCGATAAACCGCTCACCTCACACCTGCCCCATGAGCCGGAGCACGGCGCAGCCGACGGTTCCGCTGCGGTCCACGGAGCTGACCAGCACGACCTTGCCGGCCGCCTCGGGGTCGCGCTCGGCCGCCGCCAGCAGGGAGGCGATCTGGAACGACACGGAGGCGGCGGCCGTGTCGCCGATCAGGTCGCCGGTGGTGATCCGGTCGACCGCCGGCGCGCCGAAAACCTCGGTGAGCACGGCCTTCTCGACCTCGTTGGTGGCGTCCGGGGCCTGCGACGCGACCGCCGCCCACACCTCGGACGGTTCAACGCCGGCCTGGGCCAGGACGCTCCCGACGCGAGCTTCGAGGGCCGGCCGCGGGTCGTTGTCCAGGTAGGCGGCGGTTTCGACCGCGAGCAGCTCGGCCAGCGGCTCCCCGTACGCGCCGACGGTGTCGGCCGGCTCCATCAGCAGTATGACGCAGCCCTCGCCCAGCACCGCGTCGTCGCCGCCCCGGCTGTGGAAGTCCAGCCAGGACCGGGCGTTGCTGTACTCCTCGACGCCGCCGACCAGAACCTTGGCCGCCCGCCGGGACCGCAGCAGCCGGCGGCCGTAGGTCAGGGCGGTCAGGCCCGCGGTGCGGCCGCCGGCGATCGTGGTGTTGGGCCCCTTGAGCTGGTACCAGATCGCGCACTGGCCGGCCGCGCAGTTCATGGTGGTGTTGGGGAACAGCGACGGGTCGACGTAGAAGGGCTGCTCGGCGGTCAGCGATGAGCGGGTGAAGTCCATCATGGACTGGGCGCTGCCGGTGGTGGTGCCCAGCACCAGGCCGGTGTCCGGCCCGGTGTCGACGATCTGGTTGCCCTCGGCGTCCTTGATCAACCGGCCCACCGCGGTGACGGCCAGGCCGGTGACCCGGTCCATCGAGCGGGTGCCCTTCTTGCCCAGCGCCTCCCGCACGTCGAAGCCGGGGACCAGGCTGGCCCGGCGGTCGGGGACCTGCCAGCGTTCACCGTCCACATCGGACGCGGTGACGCGGCCGCCGCGCACGCCGTCGACGAAGGCGTCGCGGCCGACCCCGTACGGGCTGACCACGGACCAGCCGGTGATCATCATGCGGTCGGCGGTCACCGGTCCCCCTCGTACTTGCCCAGCACCACGATCGCGTTGTTGCCGGCGAACGCGAGCCCGTTGTTCTGCACGATCTTCAGGTCGGCCTCGACCGCCACGTTGGGCACGCAGTCGATGCCGCACTCGGGGTCGGTCTCCACGTGGTTGATCGTCGGCGGGATGAACCCGTGCCGGATCGCCAGCGAGCAGGCCGCGGCGGCCAGCGCGCTGGCCGCGCCCATGGTGTGGCCCAGCATGGACTTCAGCGACACCGTGCGCGGCGGCTGGCCGCCGTAGACCTCGCGGATGGCCGCGGTCTCGCAGATGTCGTTGGCCTTGGTGCCGGTGCCGTGGGCCGAGATCAGGTCCACTTCGGACGGTTTGACGCCGGCGTTCTCCAGTGCCAGCTCGATGCACCGGGCCACGCTCTGCTGGTTGGGCGCGACCGGGTGGTGCGCGTCGCAGTTGAGGCCGTAGCCCAGCACCTCGGCGTAGATGCGCGCGCCGCGGGCCAGGGCCGAGTCCAGCGACTCCAGCAGCAGCACGCCCGCGCCCTCGCCGGTCAGGATGCCCTGCCGGTTGACGTCGAAGGGCTGGCAGCACTCCGGCGCGATCGTGCCCAGCCGGTAGAAGCCGGCGAAGGTCTTGCGGCACACCGCGTCCGCGCCGCCGCAGAGCGCGAACTCGGCCTCGCCGAAGCGCACCGCGTCGAAGCCGTAGCCGATCGAGTAGTTGCCGGCCGAGCAGGCGGTGCCGATGGTGGAAGTCTCCACATTGGACAGCCGCAGCTCCTGGGCGATGGCCGTGGACAGCCGCGAGGCCGGCGTCCGGCGCACCCGCACCGGGTCGAAGCCGCCCGGCCCGTCGGCCAGCTCCACGTCGACCAGGCCGTCCATCTCGAAGGCCTCGCCGTCGGTGGTGCCGATGGACACCAGGCCGCGCCGCCGGGACAGCTCACCCTCGGCCAGGCCCGCGTCCTCGACGGCCATTCTGGCGGCCGCGGTCGCGAACCGGCTGGCCCGGCCCAGCTGCTCGACCGGCACATTGCTGATCCAGCCGGTCGGGTCGAAGCCGACCACCTCGGCCCCGTTGGAATGGGCGAAGCCCTCGGTGTCGAACGCCGAGATGGGGCTCACCCCACTGCGCCCGGAGCGGATGCCCTCGGTGTATTCATCCACCCCGATCCCGATGCTGGAGACAACCCCAAGACCGGTCAGGACAACCCGGCGCGGTAGCCCGGAGGCCGCGCCGGAAACCACATGGGACATTATTCCCCCTCCCGCGTTCCCCACCGGCACGGGAGCGGCATGTGCGTGCCGCCCCCGTGCCGCCAGAATGTTTCGGCCTACCAGCCGGCCGCGTCGGCGACGACGTCGTAGACGCCCTTCAGGTTGACCAGCTCGGACAGCTTGTCCTGGTCGATGACGATGTTGAACTCCTTCTCGACCGAGGCCAGGATCTCGATGGCGCGCAACGAGTCGGCGCCGTGCTCCTCCTGGAAGAGGCTGGTGTCGGTCACCTCGTCCTCGTCGAGCTCAAGAATTCTGCAGACGATTTCCTTGATCTTGACACTGCGTTCGTCAATGGACATGGTCATGTTTCCACCCCACCATTCTTCACCGCCGAACCTGCGCCGCGCTCCCCACGAACAACGGACACACCAATGGACACGACGGTGATACAGATCTCTACCGGAACCCCATTCGGGGAGTACCCAAGATAACCCTACCGGCAGGTGCGCGCAAGAAAACCCGGGACAGTTCTCTCGTTATTCACGCACCTCGCAGGCTTGCCGGACGCATATCCGTCCAATGCTGCTCCACGTAGTCGAGTGACCCCTGCCGACTGTCCTCTCCGTGCACCACCGACCAGCCCACGGGGACCTCGGCAAAAATGGGCCAAAGGCAGTGCTGACCCTCGTTGTTGGCCAGGACGAGAAAGCGCCCGTCCTGGTCGTCGAACGGATTCGTCATGACCATTCCTCAGCTTCCAGTTCGAACTCGTCGATGTCTTCCTGGGTCAGCGACACCAGCGAGAGGTCCGAGGGCGTGTACCCGCCGGCGTCGGGCCGGCGGGCGTGCTCGATCAGCGCCTCCAGGGCGCGGAACCAGCCGCGGGCCAGCTCGTCCACCGCCGGCTCGGCCAGCAGCCGCCCGGCCCACGTCCAGGTGGCGACCAGGCGCGGGCCTTCCGGCCGGTCCTCGGTGATCGCGTTGACGTCGACCAAGTGCGGCAGCGACATGCTCGGGTCCGCGCCGGCCCCGCCGAGCGCCTCCTGTTCGGCGCTGACCGCCCAGTCCTGCGGCTTCGGCGTGCTCATGCGGCCGAGGTAGTTGAAGCCGATCTGCGGCCGGGGCCGCCGGGCCAGCACGGCGGCGGTCGTCGGGTTGAGGTGGCGCAGCAGGCCGTAGCCGATCCCCTTGTCGGGCACCGCCCGCAGCTGTTCCTTGACCCGCTTGAGCACATCGCCGACCACCGGCCCGCCCGCCCACACCTGGGCGAAGTCGACCGGCCCGGGGTCCAGTCGGATCGGGTTGACGCTGGTGAACCAGCCGACCGTGCGGGACAGGTCGACACGTTCGCCGATGTCCTCGCGGCCGTGGCCCTCCATCTCGATCAGGACGCCGTTGCCGGGTTCGCCCCGGCGCCGGCGCCAATCGGCCACCGCCAAGGCGAAGCCGGCCAGCAGCACGTCGTTGATCTCGGCGTGGAACACCGCCGGCACCTCGGTCAGCAACGCGACCGTCTGCTCCTCGGACAGGGTCAGCCGCAGCCGGCGCGCGGTGCCGAAGACGTCCCGGGTCGGGTCCAGTTCCCCAGTGCCCAAAGGACGTTCCGGCTCGGCGGTCATCGCCAGCCAGGTCGGCAGCTCGTCGGCCCGCAGCACGCTGGCAGCCTCGGCCGCCAGGACCTCGGCCCAGCGGCGGAAACTCGTGCCGACCGGCGCGAGCTCCGGCGCGGCCCCGTCGGCCAGGGCGGTCCACGCCGACTCCAGGTCCGGCAACAGGATCCGCCACGACACGCCGTCGACCACCAAGTGGTGCAACACAAGGATCAAGCGGCCCGGCCGGTCGGGACCGGCGTCCAGCCACACCGCGCGGACCATCTGCCCGGCGTCGGGGTCCAGGCCGGCTTGTGCGGCCGCACCTTGCGCGATCACCAGCGCCCGCACCGTGTCCTCGTTGGCCCCGGCGGCGTCGACCCGGATCAGGCAGTCGGTCGCGGCGACGGCGCCGGGCGGACGGACCTCCAAGCGCCAGGATTCCTTGCGGTGCAAGCGCATCCGTAGCACGTCGTGGTGGTCGAGCACGGCCTGCAACGCGGCGGCGAGCGTCGTGTAGTCGGCCCCGGCCGGCGTCTGCACGACCGCGCACTGCTGGAACCCGGTCACCGAGCCGGACTGCTCGGCCAGCCAGTGCACGATCGGCGTCAGGCCGACCTCGCCGACCCCGTCGTCGCTGATCTCGGCCACGTCGCCGACGTCCTCGGCCGCCGCCGCCACTGCCTCGGCGGTCTTGTGCAGGAAGACGTCCCGCGGGCTGAGCACCAGGCCGGCGTTGCGGGCCCGGCTGACCACCTGGATGGCCAGGATGCTGTCCCCGCCCAGCTCGAAGAAGTTGTCGTCGACACCGACCCGCGGCAGCCCCAGCACCTCGGCGAACAGCCCGACGACGATCTCCTCCGACCGGGTGCGGGCCTCGGTCGCGCCGACGACCTTGGCGTAGTCGGGGGCGGGCAGTGCCTTGGTGTCGAGCTTTCCGTTGGTGGTCAACGGGATCCGGTCCAGCAACACGAAGGCCGACGGCACCATGTAGTCCGGCACCTGGTGGGCCGTGTGCTCGCGCAGCGCCTTGATCTCGATCTCGGCCGCCGGCACCACGTAGGCCACCAGCCGCTTGTCGCCCGGCCGGTCCTCACGGACCACGGCGGCGACCTGGGCGACAGCGATGTGACTCGCGACCGCCGACTCGACCTCGCCGAGCTCGATGCGGAAGCCGCGGATCTTGACCTGGTTGTCGGCGCGTCCGACGTAATCCAACTCGCCGTTGGCGGTCCACCGCACCAGGTCACCGGTGCGGTACATGCGCGTGCCCGGCTCGCCGTACGGATCGGCGACGAAGCGCGACCCGGTCAGCGCCGGCCGGTTGAGGTAGCCGCGGGCCAGACCCGCGCCGACGCCGGCGATGTAGAGCTCGCCGGGAATGCCGACGGGCACCGGCCGCAGGGCCTGGTCGAGCACGTAGAGCCGGGTGTTGGCCAGCGGCCGGCCGATCGGCGGCTTGGCGTTGGCCGTGCTCAGCGGCGAGCTCATCGTCACGCACACGGTGGCCTCGGTCGGCCCGTACGCGTTGATCATCGCCCGGTCGGCCGACCAGCGCTCCACCAGCTCCGGCGGGCAGGCCTCGCCGGCCAGGATGAACACCAGGTCGGTGGGCAGGGTGATGTCCGGCGGGAACGCGGCGACCACGGTCGGCGAGAGCACGCCCAGGTTCACCCGCTCCCGGCTGATCAGCTCGGCCACCGCGGCGCCGCCGGCCCGTTCGTCGGCCGAGGCCACCACCAGCGTGGCCCCGCACAGCAACGCCGTGTTGATCTCCCAGCAGGCCGCGTCGAAGCTGAGCGAGGCGAACTGGAGCAGCCGGGTGTCCGACCCGATGCCGAAGCGCAGCCGCTGCTCGGCGGTCATCGCGACGATGCCGGCGTGCGGCAGCACCACGCCCTTGGGCTGGCCGGTCGAGCCCGAGGTGTAGATGACGTAGGCCGGGCTGTGCTTGGTGATCGGCCGGATCCGGTCGGCATCGGTGAGATTGGAACTGTCCTGTTCGGACAGTGGCCGGTCCAGCAACAGCCGGGACACGCCACGCGGCACCACATCGACGGTGGCGGCCGTGGTGATGGCCAGGGCCGGGCGGGCGTCGGCGAACAGGTAGGCGATGCGGTCCGGCGGGTAGTCCGGATCGACGGGCAGGTAGGCCGCGCCGGCCTTCTGCACGCCGAGCACGGCGACGATCATCTCGGCCGAGCGGGGCAGGGCAAGGGCGACGATCTGCTCGGCGCCGACGCCCAGCTTCACCAGCCGGCGGGCCAGCTGGTTGGCCCGCTCGTTGAGCTCACGGTAGGTCAGGCGGGTTCCCTCGAACACGACCGCGATCGCCTCGGGGGTGGCGGCCGCCTGGGCCTCGAAGCCGTCGGGAATGGTGCCGTTCGGGATGTCGACGACATGGTCGTTCCACTGGTGCAGAATGCGGTGGCGCTCCTGCGGGTCGAGCACGTCGAACCCGCTCAGCGGCCGGTCCGGCTCCTCGACCAGCGCGGTCAGCAGCCGCACCAGGCGACCGGCCAGCGCCCGCACGGTGTCGGCCTCGTACAGGTCGGTGCTGTACTCGGCGACGGCGGTCAGGCCGCCGTGCCCGGGCCGCTCGGCGAACTCGAAAGTCAGGTCGAACTTGGCCGTGCCGGTGGGCACGGGTCGCACCTCGGTGTCCATTCCGGACAGTGCCAGGTCGGAGGTCGCGTTGTTCTGGAACACCAGCATGACCTGGAACAGCGGCTGCCGGGCCAGCGAGCGGGTCGGGTTGATCACGTCGACCAGCCGCTCGAACGGCACGTCCTGGTGGGCGTACGCGGCGAGGTCCACCGCCCGCACCCGGGCGATCAGGTCGGCGAAGCTCGGGTCACCCGAGACGTCGTTGCGCAGCACCAGGGTGTTGACGAAAAAGCCGACCAGGTCGTCCAGGGCCTCGTCGGTGCGGCCGGCGACCGGCGTGCCGAGGGGAATGTCGTTGCCCGCCCCCAGTTTGGACAGCAGCGCCGCCAGCGCGGCCTGCAACACCATGAACACGGTGGCGCCGTTGGTCTTGGCCAGCTCGGCGATGCGGGCGTGCAGCTCGGGTCCGAGCTCGAAGTCGACGCGGTCGCCCCGGTAGCTGGTGACCGCCGGCCTCGGGTGGTCGGTCGGCAGCTCGATCTGGTCGGGCAGATCGGCCAGCGCGCCCTTCCAGAACTCCAGCTGCTTGGACACCACGCTGTCGGGGTCGTCCTCACTGCCCAGCAACTCGTGCTGCCACAGCGTGAAGTCGGCGTACTGCACGGGAAGCGGCGTCAGGTCAGGCACCTGGCCGGCGGCCCGGGCGGCATAGGAATCGGCCAGGTCACGGAAGGCCGGGACCATGGACCAGCCGTCGGCGGCCACGTGGTGCACGACCATCACCAGGGCGTGCCGGTCGGTGTCCACCGTGAACAGATGGGCGCGAACCGGGAGTTCTGTCGCCACATCGAAGCCCCTGGCCGCCGTCTCCCGCACGGCAGCGTCCAGTGTGGACTCCGCGATCTCGGTGGTCGGCACGATCAGGGAGATCGCCGCCGGGTCGAGCACCAGCTGGCGCGGGACGCCGTTGACGTCCGGGTACACCGTGCGCAGGCTCTCGTGCCGAGCCACCAGGTCGCCGACCGCGGCCACCAGGGCATCGGTGTTCAGCGGGCCGGTGAGGTGCACGACCGAGGCCACGTTGTAGGCCGCCGACGCGGCGCCTTCGAGCCGGTTCAGGAACCACAGCCGCCGCTGCGAGAACGACAGCGGCACCACCTCGGGGCGCTGTGCCGGGACCAGGGCCGGGCGGACGTCGACCTCGCCGTTGAGCTGTTCGGCCAGCTCGGCGACGGTCGGGGCGTCGAACAGGACCCGGACCGGCAACTCCACGCCCAGCACCGAGCGAACCCGGCTGACCAGGCGGGTCGCCAGCAGCGAATGGCCGCCCAGCTCGAAGAAGCTCTCGTCCACCCCGGCGGACGGCAGCCCCAGCACCTCGGCGAACAGGGCGCAGAGGATCTCCTCCTGCGGGCCCCGCGCGGCCCGACCCCCACCCTGGGCCGCGGCTTCCGGCACCGGCAGCGTCTTGCGGTCGACCTTGCCGTTGGCCGTCAACGGAAGCGCCTCAAGGACCATCACCACCGACGGGACCATGTACTCCGGCAACACCTCGGCGACGTGCTCGCGCACCGCCGCCGGCTCGACCTCGCCGACCACGTACCCGACCAGGCGCTGCTGACCGGCCGTGTCCGTGCGGACGTCCACGACGACATCGGTGATCGCCGGCACCGCCCGCAGGGCCGCCTCGACCTCGCCCAACTCGATGCGGTGACCCCGCACCTTCACCTGGAAGTCCCTACGCTCCAAGAACTCCAGCTGCCCGTCCGGCAGATAGCGAACCCGGTCGCCGGTGCGGTACATGCGCGCACCGGGCACGGTCGAGAACGGGTCGGCGACAAAGGACACGGCCGTGCGAGGGGTGTTGTGGAGATACCCATGGCCAACACCGGTGCCGCCCACGTACAGCTCGCCGGGCACACCCACCGGCACCGGCTGCAAGCCGTCACCCAGCACATACAGCTGCGTGTTGCGGACCACCCGGCCGATCGGGACTCGCACATCACCCAGCGAGTCGGCGGCCCGGATCACCGCGTGCGTCACATCGTCCGAGCACTCCGTCGGCCCGTAGGCGTTGACCAGCGGAATCAACGGGTACCGGTCGAACCACCGCACACACAGATCCGGCGGTAACGCCTCACCCGTTACCACCAGCCAGCGCAGGCCAGAAAGATCAGGCAGCGAGGCCCCGGAGTCCCAGCCGTCCAACGCCGCCCGCAGCAAAGACGGCACGACCTCCAACACCGTGCACGGCACCGAGAACAGGGCATCCGGGTCGGCGGCGGTAGAACGCCCGACCACCCGAACCGTGCCGCCGACGATCAGCGGCAACAACATCTGCCACACCGAGATGTCGAACGTCAACGGCGCGTTCTGCACCACCACATCAGCAGCCGAAACCCCAAGATCCTCAGCCTTGGCCAACAGGTGATTCACCATGCCCCGCCGATGCACCATCGCACCCTTGGGCTTGCCCGTCGACCCCGACGTGAAGATCACATACGCCAGATCGTCCTCGCCACCAACGACCGGAGCCAACTCGGTGTCTTCACGGTCGCCCAACACAACGACCCGGACCGACCCGTCCAGCGGCACCACCTCGGCCGCCAACTCGATGAACTCCGGTGCCACCAACAACAGCCGAACACCACTGTCCACCAGCAACGACGAGATCCGAGCCACCGGGGCATGCACATCCAACGGCACATACGCGCCACCAGCACCCAACACACCCAACACCGCCGCCACAAACCGCGAACTACGATCCGACAACACCGCCACCAACGAACCCGGCTCCACCACACGCGAAACCAGACTCGCCCGCCGCACCAACGACCCGTAGGTCACGGGCCCGTTGTCGTCGACCACGGCGACCGACGACGGGTTGGCCCGCCGAACCCGTTCCACCACACCCTCAAAGCCACCGTCACGAGCGGAGTTGTTCCACTCCACCAGCAACTTCTGCCGCTCGACCGCGTCCACCACGTCGATCCGGCTCAACGACCGGTCGGCGTCGACGGTCGCGAAGGCGGTCAAATAGTCGAGGAACCGCCGCTGGTGCGCGACCAGCTCGTCCTCGCGGTAGGTCTCGGGATTGGCGTTGAAGTGGAATCCCAGCTCGCCGTCCGAGGTCTCGTAGGCGGTGATCTGGAAGTCCTCCACCGGCCCGCTGCTCAGGTCGTTCATCGTACCGACGCAGTCGCCGATGGCGAAGCTCGCGCCGTAGTCGAGCACGTTCACGGTCGGCCCGAACGGGCGCTGGTCGGCGTGGTCCAGCCCCATCAGCTGCCGCACCTGCCGGCCCCGGAAATGCTGGTGGCGCACGGTCGATCCGACCTGCTCACCGGCCTGTTCGAGCAGCTGGGCCCGGGTGGTCGCCGGGCCGACGCGCAGTTGCAGCGGCAGGAAGTTGGCCCGCATGCCCGGCACCGCCCGCGCCTTCGCGCCGGTGCGCGCGGTGGCGGGCAGGGTGAGCATGACGGTGTCGCTGTCGGTCATGCGCTGCACGTACGCGCCGGCCGCGGCGATGACGAAGGTCGGCCACGCCACCCGCGCCTGCCACGACGCCGCCTTGACCTCGGCCATCACCCCCGGCAGCACGGAGGAACGCCGCAGGTAGCCGCGCGGGGTCGCCGGCCGGCGGCCGGAAAGGCTGGTCAGGTCCGGGGTTTCGGGGAAACGCTCGCGCCAGAACTGCTCGTCCCGCGCCGGCTTCGGCCCGGCCGCGTAGGCGGCCTCGTCGTCCAGCAGCTCCGACACCGGGGCCAGCGCGCCCGCAGCCGGATCAGTGCCGTCGCGCAGCGCGTCGTAGATGCGGGCGAACCGGTTGTAGAACAAGGCGTACGAGAAGCCGTCGAGCACGATGTGGTGCGTGCACACATAGTGGTGGAAGCGCTCGGGCCCGATCTTGAACAGAACGAACCGGAACAGCGGCCCGCTGTCGAAGTCCAGCGGCCGCGCCAGATCGGCCTCCATCAGCTCGATCGAGCGGGCCACCGGGTCGGCCGCGGCGGTGAGATCGACGACCGGCGACGGCCAGTCGACGAACGGGTGCACCACCTGGCGCGGCTCGCCGTCGCCCGGGGTGAACCGGACGCGCAGGGTCTGCGCCTCGCGCACGGTCGCCCGCAGCGCCGCCTGGTACCGGTCGACGTCCAGCCGGCCCCGGATGTCCACGTAGCCGCCGGTGTTGTAGACCGGGTTGCCCGGGTCGAGCTGTTGGCCCACCCAGATCTCGGTCTGCGCGGCCGACAGCGGTAGACCGTCGCCTGGTCCCTCAGTCCTCACCGAGCACTCCCGTCCCCCAGTTCAGCGCGCCAGCGCGTCGTACGCGTCCGGCGCGTCGATGGCGGCGACCACGTGGTCGCCGTAGATGTCCTGCAGCCAGTTGCGCTGGTAAAGCGTGTCCAGATACCGCTCCCCCAGATCGGGCGCGATGGCCACCGCGGTCACGTCCTCGCCGTCCGCGTGCTCCTCCAGCCAGCTCAGCGCGCCCGCGACCACGGTCCCGGTGGAGCCGCCGAACAGGAATCCCCGGCTGGCCAGCCGGTGGCAGGCGCGGATGGTGTCCGGCTCGGCCACGTGCACCACGTCGTCCACATAGGACTCGTCCAGCAGCTGCGGCCGCACGCTGGTGCCGAGGCCGGGGATCATCCGGGGGCTGGGCGGCCCGCCGAAGGTCACCGAGCCGACCGCGTCCACCGCCACGATGCGGACCTTCCGTCCCAGCTCGTGGAAGTAGCGGGCGCAGCCCATCAGCGTGCCGGTGGTGCCGGCGCCGACGAAAAGCACGTCCAGGTCCGGGAAACGCTGGGCGATGGCCGGCGCGGTGGTGCGGAAGTGCGCGCCCCAGTTGTCCGGGTTGGCGTACTGGTTGAGCCACACGTACCGGCTGTCGCTGGCGCACAGCGCCCGCACGTAGTTGATGCGGGCCCCGAGGAAGCCGCCGTCCCGGTCCGGCTCGGCGATCACGTGCACCGTGCTGCCCAGGCTCTCCATCAGCTGGCGCGTGGTCAGGTTGCAGCGCGAGTCGGTGACGCACACGAAGCCGTAGCCCCGGCTGGCCGCGATGATGCTCAGCGCGATGCCGAGATTGCCCGACGAGGACTCGACCAGCGTCGAGCCGGGCCCGAGCCGGCCGGCCCGCTCGGCCGCGTCGACCATGCTGGTGGCCGCCTTGAGCTTGATCGAGCCGGCGAAGTTGAAGCCCTCGCACTTGAGGTACAGCCGGCGGTCGAACACCGCGGACAGGTCGACGTAGAGGTCCTCCACGTTGAACTCCTGCGGACTGGTGATCACGGGCACGTGCCGACCCCCTGGGATGAGTCCGACGCCGGCTCAGGCATTGCCGTAGCGGTGCACGTCGGCGAAGAAGTCCGGGACCTCGACCAGCGCGCCCTCGGCGCGCACCTCGTCGTAGGCGTGCAGGCCGACGGCGAGGTCGAGCACGCCGAGGCCGAACGGGGAGAAGACCAGCGGCCGGTCGGTCGGCAGATCCGCCTTGCCATCCAGCACTTCCGGCAGGGTGGCGTGCACGAAGTCGCGGTTGCCGGTGAGCTGCTCGGCCAGGTGCGGGGAGGTGTCGGCCTTGAGACAGTGCTCGACGTCGTCGAGCACGTTGGTCGAGCCGAGGATGATCTCCGGGGCCAGGTCGCGCAGGGACACGTGCAGCACCAACGGGTTGTGGTCGAACCAGGCCAGCTCGGTGACGTGCGGCCGGCCGGCCACGGTGGCGAACACGACCACGTCGCTGGTACGGATCAGGTCCTCGGCGCTCTCCCGCACGGTGATCCGCGCGGTGGCGCCGGACCGGCGCAGGTAGTCGGAGAAGCCGTTCGCGTGCTCGGCCGACAGGTCGTGCACGCCGATCTCGTCGAAGCTCCAGCCGGTGCCGGCCAGATAGGTGTGGATGTAGCGGGCGATCAGGCCGACGCCGAAGAAGCCGACCCGGGTCGGGCGGCCGCGGTCGCGGGTCAGCCAGTCGGCGGCCAGCGCGGCCGAGGCCGCCGTCCTGGTCGCGCTGATGATGGAGCTTTCCATGCAGGCGAAGGGATAGCCGGTGGCGTGGTCGTTGAGCACCAGCACCGCCGAGGCCCGCGGAATGCCGGCCGCCACGTTCTCCGGGAAGCTCGAGATCCACTTGATGCCGTCCACCGGCCGGCGGCCGCCCAGCGCGGCCGGCAGCGCGATGATGCGTGAACTCGGCCGGTCCGGGAAACGAAGGAAGTATGACGGCGGATTTACCGTCATACCGGCGCCGTGCATGCGGTACGTCGCCTCGACCAGCTCCGTTACCTGCTTCTCACGCCCGGTGAGCGCGTCCCGCACCTGAGCACCGGAAATAACAGCGAACGACGGAATACGAGCCATTTCAGACATGCACAGCTCCCCGAGTGCCGCCAGTCACGGCACCAGCGCGATTGGGTAAAGGCATGACAATCAGCCCCGAACACATTCGGGGTGAGAATCATTTACAGGCAGGCCACGAAACTGTTTCCGGGCGCGCCGAACAGCCACGTCCGCCGGCTCGCCGCGAGGGCGCGCACGGTCGGGACGTGCACAGAAGAAGATCCCCAGTGGGCGGGCGCGAGCGCCCGCCACTCGTCAGGCGGCCCGGTCCACCCCGGGCGCGCGACGATGGTCAGGCCGGCGCGGTGACCTGTTCTACGGTCGTCAAGACCAGTAAAACAGCAGGTGACATCTCTACCCCCAGATAGCGACTCGGATACCGCCGTCTCCTCGGCGCCGCTCCCCAGCGGCGCCGGAGTGATCATCGGACGTCCGGTTCGGCACGCTCCCAACGAGCCGACCTAACACACGGTTTACCCGCGTGTCACTCCAGTGATCAATCCGCCATCCATAGTTGCCGGCCCTCAAACCGGCGTCAAGACACGTCCCGGCCCGGTCACGATTTTTCCCGGAAGGTCACGGGCACGCCCCGGGAAGGCCGGTGAAAAGCGGGACTCTGCTGGGCCGAGTGGCGCAACACGCCGCCCCTTGGGGCACAAGTCGACAGATCCGGTGGACCAGAAAAGGGCACGCCCATTTCACCCGTTTACCTTGTCCGTCGGCGGAGTCCCACCTAGCCTGTCGGCGAGGGAGACCGTTCCGGACGGCAGCGGCGGAGAATTCGCCACGGGGTGCTGCTGTCGATTCGCCCCATCCAGCCGTCGCGGCGATGGGCCTGTCCAACCGCTAGGGGAAGCGAAAGATGGACTACGCGATCTGGGCCGAGGGGCTGCGCAAGCGCTACGGGGACCACGAGGCGCTGACGGGGGTGGACCTGGCCGTGCCGGCGGGCACCGTGCTCGGTGTGCTGGGCCCCAACGGCGCCGGCAAGACCACCACCGTGCGCACGCTGGCCACGTTGCTGCGGCCGGATTCCGGGCAGGCCAAGGTGGCCGGCTACGACGTGCTGACCCAGCCGCGGGAGGTGCGCCGCCGCATCGGGCTGGCCGGCCAGTACGCCGCCGTGGACGAGCTGCTCACCGGGCGGGAGAACCTGGTGCTGCTGGGCACTTTGCTGCGGCTGGGCCGCAAGCGCGCCCGCGAACGCAGCACGGAGCTGTTGGAGCGCTTCGAACTGACCGACGCGGCCGACCGACCGGCCGGCACCTACTCCGGCGGCATGCGGCGGCGGCTGGACCTGGCCACCTGCCTGATCGCCGACCCGCCGGTGGTGTTCCTGGACGAGCCGACAACCGGGCTGGACCCGACCAGCCGGGTGCTGCTGTGGCGGATGGTGCGCGAGCAGGTGGCCGTCGGCACCACGGTGCTGCTGACCACGCAGTACCTGGAGGAGGCCGACCAGCTGGCCGACAGCATCGTGGTCATCGACACCGGCCGGGTCATCGCCGAGGGCACGCCGGACGAGCTCAAGCGCAAGGTCGGCGAGGAGTGGCTGGAAGTCTCGGTGGCGCAGCCGACCCAGCGCGCCGCCGCACTGGCCGCGCTGGCCCGGATCTCGGTCGGCGAGCCGACCGTGTCGGCCGACAGCGGCGCGATCACCGCCCAGCTGCCGGCCGGCATGGGCGCGGTGTCGGCGGCCGCCGCCGCGCTGGGCGAGGCCGGCGTCGAGGTGGTCGACTTCGCGCTGCGCCGGCCGTCGCTGGACGACGTTTTCTTCACGCTGACCGGGAAGGGTGCACAGTCATGAGCCTCGCGCTCGAACGCGGCGTCATCGGCGAGCGGGGTTCGGCGCTCACCGACACCCTCGCGCTGGTGGGCCGGCAGCTGACGCACCTGCGCCGGGCGCCGGGCAAGTTCGTCGGCATCGCGATGAACCCGCTGGTGATGATGCTGGTGCTGGGCTACCTGTTCAAGAACTTCATCGTGGTGCCGGGTTCCGGGGACTACAACGAGTACATCCTGGCCGGCTGCGCCGCGCAGGTCGGGCTGGCCAGCATCGGGCCGTCGGCCATCGGCGTCGCCTCCGACCTGCGCACCGGGTTGATGGATCGCCTGCGGTCGCTGCCGATCTCCCGCACGAGCGTCCTCATGGGACGGACGCTCGCCGACCTCGTGCTGGCCGCCGTGACCGTGGTCGTGGTGTCGCTGGCCGGGCTGCTGCTGGGCTGGCGGATCCACACCGGACTGTGGGAAGCCCTTGCCGGGTACGGGATCCTGCTGCTGTTCGTCTACACCATGCTGTGGGTCGGCGTGCTGGTCGGGCTGGTCATCCGCACCCTGGAGACCATCGACGCCGTCGGCGCGCTGGTCGTGGTGCTGTTCTCGTTCCTGTCCAGCGCCTTCCTGTCCACCGACGGCATGCCCTCGTGGATCCAGCCCATCGCCGCGTGGAATCCCATCAGCGCCGTGGTCACCGCGTGCCGCGACCTGTGGGGCAACCCGTCCTCCCCCGTACGCGACGGCCTCCCGGCCCAGCACCCCGTGATCGTCGCCCTGGTGTCCCTCGGCCTCATGCTGGCCGTGGTCATCCCCCTCGCCGTCCGCTCCTTCCGCACCGCCACCACCCGCTGACCCCTCTTTTTTGTGTCATGAAGGGCCCCATACTGACGTTGAACGTCAGTATGGGGCCCTTCATGACGTTGAATCAGGGGCGCCAGGTGCCGTCTACGGGGATGCCGGCGGCGGTGGCGATGTGGTCGCGGGAGGCCAGGAGGCGGGCGCGCAGGGCCGGCAGGTCCACGCCGAGCAGCACGCCGTGCCGCTTGACCACGCGGCCTTGCACCAGAACGGTGTCGACCAGGCCCGGGTGGCCGGCGGACACGATGGTGCCGACGGGATCGGTGACCGGGAAGACGGTCGGGTCGTCGGCCCGCAGCAGGACGATGTCGGCCGCCTTGCCGGGAGTCAGGCTGCCGGCCACAGCGCCCAGCCCACACGACGCGGCGGCGTCGACGGTGACGAACTCCAGCAGGTCTCTGGCCTTCAGGCCGCCGCCGAGGCCGCGCTGGGCGGCGAAGGCGGTGCGCATGGTGGAGAACAGATCCCCGGCCGCCGAGGGGACGTCGTCGGCCGACAGCGTGGGGCGCAGGCCGGCGGCCAGCACCCGGCCGGTCTCCGGCCAGCCGAAGCCCATCTTCGCCTCGACGTCGGGGCTGATCGACACCGAGCCGCCGGCCTCGGCCACCATGCGCAGCTCGTCGTCGCTGATCCCGTTGGCGTGCACGAAAGTCGTGGTGTCCCACAGCAGCCCGTGCTCGCGGAGCTCGGCGATCGGCCGGCCGCCCGACAGGCCGTCGACGTGAACGCTGGTCCGCAGGCCGAGCTCGGCCGCCAGCTTCATGTCCCCGGCGACCACGTCCATTGTGGACTCCCCAGGGCCGCGCAGGCCCAGGGCCATGGTCACCAGGCCGTCCTCGGCCACCCCGGCCCGGACCCGGCGGACCTCGGCTTCGATCACTTCGGTGGTGCGATATCCCGCGCCGTAGCAGAAGATCGAGCGGCCCGGCACGGACCGCAGGCCGTCGAGGGCGGCGTCGGCGTGCTCGGGGCTCCGCGCGGCGTGGAACCAGTCCAGCATCGTGGTCACGCCGGAGTGCAGGGCCTCCAGGCGGCCGAACAGGTTGCCCAGGTACACGTCCTCGGGCCGGTACTGGGGCTTGAGCGTGCCGTGCATGGCCACGACGTAGTCGTCGAACGTCCAGTCGGCGCCGATGCCGCGGAACGCCGTCTGCCAGGTGTGGCGATGGTTGTCGACGAACCCGGGCAGCACGATGCGGTCGACGGCGTCGATGACTTCGGCGTCCGGGGCGTCGATCCGCTCGGCGACGGCGGTGATCACGCCGTCGGTGACCAGGACGTCGCCATGGGCGAGATCGCCGACGGCCGGGTCCATGCTGACGACCTTGCCGCCAGTGATCAGGGTCTTCATACGGTACGGGCCTCTTCCTTGTGGTTGCGGTGAACGCTGTCCGCGGCGGCGACGGCGTCGGCGACCAGGTCCTCGGTGTCCTCGGTGCCGGCGGCCAGCCGGACCAGGCCCAGCGCAACCCCTGACGCGGCAATCTGATCCGCGCCGAGCATCCCTCGCCACATGGACGCCGGGTGCACGGCCAGCGACTCGACGCCGCCGAGGCTGGCGGCCCGGCGGCTGTAGCGCAGCCGGCCGAGGAACTCGTCGGCGGCGTCGTATCCGCCGGCCAGCTCGATGCCCAACACGCCACCGAAGCCGGCCATCTGCCTGCACGCCAACGCATGCTGCGGGTGGCTGGCCAGGCCGGGGTAGTACACGCGGGCCACCGCCGGGTGGTGGCTCAACGCCTCGGCCAACGCTAGGCCGTTGGCGTTGTGCTGGGCCACGCGCAGCGGCAGGGTGCGCACGCCGCGCAGCAGCAGCCACGAGTCGATGGGGCCGAGCGTGGCCCCGATCAGCACCGCGGTGTCGGCGATCCTGTCCAGGATCTCCGCCGGCCCGGCCATGACCCCGGCCGACACGTCGGAGTGGCCGTTGAGGTACTTGGTCGCGCTGTGCCAGACCAGGTCGACGCCGAAGTCGACCGGCCGCTGGTTCAGCGGTGTGGCAAAGGTGTTGTCCGCCAACGTCAGCACGCCGTGCGCGCGGGCGAGGCCGGCGACGGCGGCCAGGTCGGTGATCTGCAACAGCGGGTTGCTCGGCGTCTCCAGCAGGATCAGCCGGGTCCGTGGCGTCAACGCCCTGGCGAACGCCTCCGGGTCGGTCTGGTCGACCAGCGTGGTGGTGACTCCCAGGCGCGGCAACAGGTTCAGCAGGACCGAGCCGGTGCCGCCGTACGTGGACCGCTGCCCGATCACGTGATCGCCGGCCGACACCAGCCCCAGCACGGCCGTGGTCAGCGCGGCCATGCCCGAGGCGGTCACCATGGCCGCCTCGGTGTGCTCCAGCGCCGCGACGACCGCCCCCACCTGAGCGTGGTTCGGGTTGCCGAAGCGGGTGTAGAAGTCCTGGCCCCGCCGGTCGACCGCGGCCTTGGCGAACTGGTCCGCGTCCTCGGCCCAGAACGTCGCCGTCTGGTAGATCGGCCGGGCCACGGCGTGGCTGGGCTGGACGTCGCGGTCGGCGTGGACGGCGGCCGTGTTGCTGCCGGTCATGGTGACCCTCCCGTGGCTGTGCTGACGCCACAAGACTGGCCGACCGGAGGTCCGCAAAGCGCCGATCACGGCAACTTTGGCAGCAACTAGCGACCCCGAACGGCGCTGCGCATGTGGTAGGGGAACTCTCGGCGCAATATCCTGCCAAGGTGGATGACGTGGACCGCTCGATACTGGCCGTGCTGGAGCAGGACGGCCGGATCAGCAACGCCGACCTCGCCGCCCGGGTCGGCCTCTCGCCGTCGCCGTGCCTGCGGCGGGTGCGCCGGCTGGAGGAGACCGGGGTGATCCGCGGCTACCGGGCGCTCATCGACCCGGCCGCGGTCGGCCGGGGCCTGCGGGTGTTCGCCGGGGTCCGGCTGGCCCGGCACGCCCGCGCCGACGTGGTGGCCTTCGAGCAGGCCGTCCTCCAGCTGGCCGAGGTCGTGCACAGCCATCACGTCACCGGCAACTACGACTACCTGCTCCAGGTCGAGGTGGCCGATCTGCCGGCGTACGAGCACTTCCACGCCAACCGTCTGGCCAGCCTGCCCGGCGTGGCCGCGGTGAGCAGCTACGTCACCATGAAAACGCTTACCGCTGGAAGTTGAGCCGCCGGCCGCCCCAGGGCCACGGGACCTCGTACACGATGCCGCGGCCGGCCGAGCTGACGTAGGCGGTGTCGCCGCCGAAGCAGAGATTGGTGACGTACGGGTCCTCGACCGGTGTGACGAACGCGCCGAGCACCTCGCCGTCCGGGCTGATCACGCGAACGCCCGAGCCCGGAAGATCGGCCACGCACACGTTGCCGGCCCCGTCGACCGCCAGGCCGTCCCACTTCTGGTCCCGCTCGCCGTCATGCTGGTAGAGGTCCGGCCGCTCGACCAGCTCGCCGTCGCCGACGACGTCGTAGCGGCGGACCCGGCCGGTGTAGGTCTCGGAGACGTACAGCCGTGAGCCGTCGGGCGAGAGCCCGGCGCCGTTGGGGATGTGCAGGCCGCCGGCGGCGACCCGGATGGCGCCGGCGACCGGGTCGGCGTAGTAGAGCCTGCCTCGGGTTGTGTCCACGAAGTAGCAGAACCCGTTGGTGTCGAAGACGATGTCGTTGAGACCGCCGATGCGTTCCCCGTCGCATTCGGTGAACGCCGCCTCGACCGCGCCGGTCTCGACGTCGACCCGCCACAGCGTGCCGCCGGTGTTGCCTTCGGCCAGACCAATGGGCGAGCGGACGCCGTCATCGCCGGTGAAGGTCAAGCCGCCGTTGTCGCAGACGTAGATCGCGCCGTCCGGGCCGAACGCGCAACCGTTGGCGCCGCCGGAAAACTTGGCCACCGTCGCCTTGCGGCCGTCCGGACGCACCCGCACCAGCGCGCGTCCCTCGATCTCCGGCACGAACACCGAGCCGTCCGCGCCGACCGACGCGCCTTCCGGAAACCGCAGTCCCGTGGCCAGCGCCCGGACGTTCTCGAACATCGTCACTCCTTGCTCGCGGGGAATCCGGACACGGCGACCGTCACGGCCGCTCGTATCGAGTTGTGATAGGTGGCCACGGTGGCGTCGGTGTGAAAGGCGCAGTGCTCCACGGCGACCCGCAACGCGACGTTGATCATCCCGGCCTGCACGCTGCACGTCAGGTCGGGCTCCTTCAGCCCGGCCCGGTCAGCCAGTGCCCGCGCGAACTCAGGCTCGGCGTTTCGGTGCGCCTCCAGCCACACCGCGCGCAGTCCGGGTTCGGTCTGGCTCAGGCGCAGCAGCTCGCGGACCGTGGGGAAGTTGCTGTCGGGGAGCGGGCTCAGCGGCGACAGCAACTCCACCAGCTCGGCCGGGCCCTGGTCGCGGCCCCAGGACCGCAGGCGCTCGGCGACGTTCTCGATCCCGCCGGCCAGCAGCGGCATGACAAAGCTCTCCTTGGTCGGGAAGTACCGCCACAGCGTGCGCGTGGAGATGCCGACCGCGGCGGCGATCTCGTCGGCCGTCGTGTTGGCGAGTCCCTTGGCCAGGTACAGCTCCACGGCCGCGTGCGCCACCTCCAGCCGGGTCTCGGCCTTGCGCCGCTCAGTGAGCGGCGGACGTCCGGTCCGAGTCTGCTCGGTCATGGCACCTCCGCGCGGCCAGTTTCTGTCACTGAAGGACTATATGGCGTTCAGTGCCAAAAAGCACTACCGTGGGATCATGACTCAGAGCGTTGTGGTGACCGGCGGGGGTTCGGGCATCGGACGGGCGGCCGCGCTCCGGTTCGCCGCCGACGGCGCGAAGGTCGTGGTGGCCGACCTCAACGGCGACAACGCCGACGCCGTGGTCAAGCAGATCATTTCGGACGGCGGCACGGCGGTCGCCGTGGTCGGGGACCTGACCGATCAGGCCGTGGTCGACCGGGTGGTCGCCACCGCCGTCGACACCTTCGGCGGCCTGGACGTGCTGGTGAACAACGCCGGCATCGCCGACTCGATGAGCGCCGCCGCGGACGTCACCGACGCCGAGTGGCAGCGGGTGCTGGCCGTCGACCTCACCGCCCCGTTCCTGCTCACGCGGGCCGCCCTGCCGGTGATGCTGGCCAAGGGCAAGGGATCCATCGTCTTCACCATCTCCGCGGCCGGGCTACGTGGCGGGGCCGCCGGCACCGCGTACACCACGGCCAAGCACGGCCTGGTCGGGCTGACCAAGTCCGTCGCGATCATGTACCGCGACGCCGGCATCCGGGCCAACGCCATCGCCCCCGGCGGCACCCGCACCGGCATCCGGGTCGACCTCGATCCCGAGGCGCACGGCCCCCGGGTCGTCGGCCCGCACCAGCGGCACGGCGTCGGCCGCATGGCCGAGCCGGAGGAGCAGGCCGCGGCCATCGTCTTTCTGGCCTCCGACGCCGCGTCCAACATCAGCGGCGTCGTGCTGCCCGTCGACAACGGCTGGGCCGCCATCTAACTTCTGCCATGCAAGGGAAGGACATCGTCTTGTCCACTGAACTGGGGTTCAATCCGGACGTCCTGCGCGCCAAGTACCGGAACGAGCGGGACCGCCGCATCCGCCCCGACGGCGCGACCCAGTACCGGCCCGGCGACGACTACGCCGCCGATCCGCACGCCGACCCCGACTACACGCGGGAACCGTTGCAGGACACCGTGGACGCCGTGGTCATCGGCGGCGGCTTCGGCGGGCTGCTGGCCGCGGCCCGGCTGCGGCAGGTCGGCGTGGAGCGCATCCGGGTGATCGACAAGGCCGGGGACTTCGGCGGCACCTGGTACTGGAACCGCTATCCCGGCGTCCACTGCGACATCGAGTCGTACGTCTACCTGCCGCTGCTGGAGGAACTCGGCTACGTGCCGGCGTGGAAGTACTCGCCCGGCGAGGAGATCCGCCAGCACGCCCGGGCCATCGGCCGGCACTTCGACCTGTACCGGGACGCCTGCTTCCAGACCGGCGTCACCGAACTGCGCTGGGACGAGGACGCGTGGGTCGTGTCTACCGACCGCGGCGACCGGATCCGGGCCCGCCATGTCGTGGTCTCCAACGGCACCCTGGACCGGCCCAAGCTGCCGGGCATTCCCGGCATCGAGACGTTCCGGGGGCACACCTTCCACACCAGCCGCTGGGACTACGACTACACCGGCGGCACCGCCGACGGCGGGCTGGACCGGTTGGCCGACAAGCGGGTCGCCCTGATCGGCACCGGGGCGACCGCGATCCAGGTGGTGCCGCATCTCGGCCGTCACGCCCGGCAGTTGCACGTCTTCCAGCGCACACCGTCCACTGTGGACGTACGCGGCAATCGTCCCACCGATCCGGAGTGGGCCGCCTCCCTGACGCCCGGCTGGCAGCGGCGCCGTCGGGACAACTTCCTCAACATCGTCTCCGGCGGGCCGGCCGAGTCCGAGGACCTGGTGTCCGACGGCTGGACCTCCAGCGCCCACATGCTGCGCAACCTCACGCCGGTCGACATCCGCGACTCACTGTCCGAAGAGGAACGCTGGCGGCTCGACGAGCTCGCCGACTTCCGGAAGATGAACCAGATCCGCTCGCGCGTCACCGACATCGTGCGGGATCCGGCCACCGCCGCGCTGCTCGAACCGTGGTACCGCTACCTGTGCAAGCGGCCCACCTTCAGCGACGAGTACCTTCAGACCTTCAACCGCCCCAACGTGACCCTGGTCGACACCGCCGATCACGGCGGCGTGGACCGGATCACCCCCGGCGGCCTCGTGGTCGGCGACCGTGAGTACGAAGTGGACTGTGTCATCTTCGCCACCGGCTTCAGCGTCGGCCAGTCCGACGTGCTGACCGGCAAGCTGCCCGTGCACGGCCGCGACGGCACACTGCACTCGCACTGGAGTTCCGGCCCTCGGACCCTGCACGGCTTCTACAGCGACGGCTTCCCCAACCTGTTCCTCATGGGCGGCATCCAGAACGCCCCCTCCGTGAACTTCGTGCACGTCCTCGACGAGCAGGCCGTCCACATCGCCGAGGTGATCGGCGAGGCCGAGAAGCGCGGCGCTCGGTTCATCGAGCCCAGCACCGCCGCCGTGGACGCCTGGCAGACCGCCCTCGGCGAGAACGCCGAGGCCCTGTACCGGTTCCACGCCGAATGCACCCCCGGCTACTACAACAACGAGGGGCAGCCCCGTGTTCGCGCGGGCTACGGCAAGGGCACGGTCGCCTTCCACGCCCTGCTGCGGAACTGGCGCGAGAACGGGGGCATGGACGAGGTCATGGCGCCGGCGGCAGCCCGGTGATTCAGACGCTGGCGGCGGCCTTGTGGCCGAAGGGGCTGCCGCCAGCACCCTCGCCTCGTGCCAACGGGACGCAAGGGCGACCGCTTTCCCCGGGTCTCAGCCGGCGGGGTCGTCCGGGAATCCGGCCACCGGGCGGTCGGCGGCGGTGAGCAGGAGGTCGATCAGCTCGAACAGCCAGGACCAGTCCTCGACGTCGGCCCGCCGGTCGTCGGCGGCCGAGCGCAGCGCGTCCAGCAGCCAGGCCCAGGCGATGCGGTGTTCCTCGTTGCGGAACACCATCACGTTGTCCCGCTCCGGCAGGTCGGACAGCAGCGACCCGACCAGCGCGTGGATGGCCTCGTCGCCGTGGTGGGCGTCGCGGTGGTCGGCGATGGCCTCGCGCATCCACCGAATCTGCCACGGGGCGAGCACGCAGATGACCACCTCCCCGCACCGATCCCAGTTGATCACGTCGTGCCTCGCCCTCGTGTCGACCGCGATGGCGTCCCATGCTGCCAGGCGGCCCGCCGCCGACCCAGCGGCACTGCCCTAAGGGCCATCAATCTCGCCCGGCGACTCCCTCGGCGTTACCCGGATGTCCCAGTCCAGGCCAGCTCGCCGCGGGCCCATCCGGTGCGGCCGCCGAGGTGCACGACCTCGACGTCGCCGAGCGTGGACAGCCGCCCGGAGCCGTCCGGGCGGACGGTCAGTGTGCGGCTGGCGAACAAACCACCGCCGCCGCAGCGCAATCGGCCGTCGGCGGTGGGTTCGACGCCGAGCAGCCGAAGGTAGCCGAGCAGGGGCTGGGAGTGACTGTGCAGGTTGGCGACCGGATAGGCCTGCATGGCCGCGCCGAGGTCGGGAATCACCCAGGTCTGGCCGGGACGAGCGCTCTCCGGCTCCAGGTAGGAGTCGGGGCCGGACAGCACGCCGGACCAGATGTCGGGATAGGCGGTGGAATGCGCGCGCAGGGTCATCCGCCGCCACTCGTCCCACGCCAGGTCCGGATCGTGGCGGGCAGCGGCCCAGATCAGGGTCATGTTGATGGAGAGCCAGATCGGGCCCGGCCGGCGGATGCGGGCGCCGAGGGGTGAGCCCGTTCTACAGGTCTGGTCGATCGTGGCCAGCAGGGCCCGCGCCTGCTCGGAAGACGCTGCGCCGCAAAGGATCGCCCACGGCTGGACCTCCAGCCACAGGGCATCCTCGCCGACCACGGCGCCGGGGCCGTAGGCCCGGCGGAACCAGCGGCCGTTCCACTCGCCGGCCACCCGTCGGCGAAGCTGCTCGGCGTACGTGCGCGCGGCCGCGGCGGTGATCGGATCGCCGAGCCGCTCGGCCAGGCCGGCGTACACCGGCAGCACCCAGGCCGCCATCGCCGAGTTGAGCACGGACTCGCCGCGCTCGGCCATCAACTCACTGTCCACTCCGGACTCACGGATGGCCAGGTCGTTCCAGTCCGCGTTGAGGATCCGCACGTGCCCGTGCTCGCCGAGGCCGACCTCGTCGACGAAGAACCGGAACTGGCGGCGGAGATGCTCGGCCAGCGACACCGGCTCGGCCCCGTGCACGGGGTGGTAGGCGACGGAATCGGCGAACGCCGCGAGGTCGCCGGTGGCGGCCGCGTACTCGGCGGCCAGCCACAGCGCCCACAGGTTCTGGTCCGACGGCCGGAAAACCGTGGTCCACGGCTGTTTGCGGCCGTCCAGCGCATACGGCAGGTCGCCGTCGGGGCTGCCCCACGAACATGTGTTGCGCAGCACGGAAAGCGCGAGATCCGGTTCGAGATAGACCAGCGCAAGCGCGTGCTGCAACGGATCCCGGGCCGCGCCGTTGAAGCCGTGCCGGAACGAGTACGCCGACCCCTGGTCGAGGGTGTGACCGCCGAGCACGCCGTCCACGCACGCGCCCCCGGTGAGCAAGGCCGCGTGCCAGGGCAGCTCGGCAGCCGCCTCCGGGGCCCGTTCGGCCGACGCCGACGGCAGCCTTTCCCTCAGCGCGGCCAGGCTTGCCTCGTACAACGCCAACGGGTCGGCCAGCTCCGACCTGTCGTCCACGCCGAACCGGAACCAGTACGTCCCCCGGCCGCCGGGCGGCAGATCGACGTCCGCCGACACCGACAGCGGCCCGGACTCGGTCACCGCCCGCTCGCCGCCGACCCGTTCCAACACGACCGGCGGCCCGTCGCTCGGCTCGATCTCCGCCAAGGGACCGAACTCCAGGCTGACCACCCGTGGCCGCACCGACCACTGCTCGATCAGCCTGGCCCGCAACGCCTTCGAGCTGACGACGTCGACCCGGATCAGGAGCCACGGGGCCTCCCCCTCCGGGCACAACACCGTACGCACCAGCCGCACTCCGTCGCCGGCCGCCGTCGTCCGGGAGAACGTCGGCCCGAACAGCACGCCGTCGGTCGACAGCTCCCCCAGGTGACTCACGCCCGTGTGCTCGGCCAGCCAGCGGCAGCCCGTGTGCTCGTCCCACACTCCGCTGCGCCCGTCGCTGTCGGCCACGAGCGTGATCCGCCGGTTGCCGACGTGCACCCAGTGCCGGTCGCACACCGGATCGAGGATCCGGTCCCACACCACGGGTCCGGCTCGGTAGTCGAACGCCGGAAGGCCCTCCGCGGTCGTCCACTCCCCGAACGCGGTCACGGCTACTCGCGCCCGTGCATGATCTCCAGGAAGTCCACGGCGGCGCCGGCCCTCGGCTTGCCGACCCCGTACCACTTGGCCACGGCGCTGGCCGACGGCAGGCCGTAGCCGCTCTCCGCGGAGGCGGTCAGCACGCCGGCCTCCAGGTCCTTGGGGATCTGCCGGACCAGCCGCGCCACGGACACCTCGTCGGCGCTCAGCCGGGTGGTGGCCTTGCCCTCGACCAGCGCGGAGATCATCAGCTTGGCCACGAAGCCGGCGATGACCACCTGCATCACCACGGTGGCGGCGATCAGCAGCGGCGGCAGGAAGCGGGCCCAGAAGGTCTCAGTGTTGTGCCAAGTGCCCAGCACGGGCACGACCGGCGAGATGTTGATCAGGATGACCGCGGCCAGCAGGCCGACCTCGAAGGCGATCACGCCGATGCGGGCCCGGCCGCCGCCCGGGAAGGGACGGCCCCAGCGCGCGCCCTGGGCGTGCCAGTTCATGGTGAGCAGCAGCAGACCGCTGAACAGTGGCTCCACCCCGTAGGCCAGCCAGTGCGTGGCCGGCCAGGCGGCGCTGTTCGGGCCCATCAGGGCGTCGTGCACGCCCACGCTGGTCCAGCCGATGCCGACCAGCATGAGCACCCGCAGCACGATCGTGCTGACCCGGTGGGCCCGGTGCAGCTCGGCCAGCCGGGTCGACGGGTCCAGCAGCCGGTCGCGCTTGGCCAGCGCCTCGGCCTTCCACTGGTCGAGCTTCTCGGTGATCAGCGCCAGCCGGTCGCCGTGCTTGCGGCCCCGGCGGTCCCGCGACACCTTGGCCAGGCCGGCCTCGGTGCGCTCGGCCCGCTCGGCGGCCCGGATCTTCTCGGCCACGGCCCGCTCGGCCTCGCGCTCGGCCGGCGACAGCACGTCCAGCCAGGCCGGATTGGCCAGCAGCTCCCGCTCCTGCTCGGCCCGGCGGATCTCGGCGGCCAGCTTGGCCACCGGGTCGTTGTCCTCGCGCCGTCCGATGGTCGGCACGTCGGCTGTTGTCACCGGCAGCGGCGGCCGTAACCGGCGCGGCGTGTTCTCCAGATCGACGATGTCGAGCGGCGCGGTGTGCTCCATGCCGGTGAAATCACCTGGTCCGGGGCGTGCCGTGCCGTTCGCACCGCTCGCTGGGCCCGTAGGATTGTCGACAGACACGCTTTGATCCCTTCGGTGTGTCCGCTGCCCCGGCCGGTGTTCCCGCACCGCCGGGGCTTTTTGTCAGGCCGTCGGCCGCCCGAGACGGTACAGGTACCCACCGACAAACTGGGGGACCCCACCCCGGCCGCGTCGCGACCGTCCACAGTGGACACGCGTTCCGTCAGGCTCGGCGCAGGCTCGGACCAGGTTCGACGGCGATTCGGCGGCTGCGCAGCGCGATCCCGCCCACGACGGCCACGACGGCGACGGCGGCGTCCAGCCACATCGCGGTGGTGAACGCGGACCACGGCGGCACGGCGCTGCCGGCCAGCAGGCTGCCGCTGAGCTGCCCGCCGATCGTGCCGCCGACGCTGCGCAGCACCCAGCCCAGGCCGCTGACGCTGGCGATGCGTTCCTCGGGCACGGACACCACCACGAGGTTCATCGCCTGCGTCATGCCGAGCCCGATGCCCAGGCCGGCGACGGTGGCGGAAACGGCCAGCAGCACGCCGTTCCCGCTGGCCATGAGCAGCAGCACGGTGGAGGTGAGGGTGGCCGCGGCGGCCACGATCATGACCGTCTTGGCCCCGACGAGGCGTTCCAGGCGTGGCACGAAGGCAGCGGCGACCGCGCCGAGCACGGTGCCGGGAATGAGGATCGCGCCGATCGCGCCGGCGGCCGCGCCGAGGCCGTAGCCGGTGCTCACGGGGGCGCTGGCGAGAATCGGGATCATCAGGAAGCTGGCGGTGGTGGTGTAGCCGAGGACGCCGGCCATCACGCACGCCACCAGCACCGCGCGGCCGCCCAGGTGCAGGTCGACCAGCGGCTCCGGGGTCCGCAGCTCGACGGCGACGAACACGGCCAGCAGCACCGCGGCGGTGATCACCAGGGCGACGAAGCCGAGCGAGGACCAACCCCAGTACGGGGCCTGGGAGATGCCGAACAGCAGCGCGAAGAGACCGGCCGACAGGGTGGCCGCGCCGAGCCAGTCGACCGTGCCCTGCTTGGCCGGCGGGCACGGCGGCACGATGCGCCACGCGACCACCGTGATCACCACGAGCAGCATCAGCGGAAACCAGAACAGCCAGTTGTACGGCAGCGAGCCGACGATCAGGCCGGTCCCGGCCAGCCCCAGGCCGACGCTGAACGCGGACGCGCCGACCAGCATGCCGCTGGCCTTCTTGACCCGCTCGGGCGACTGCGTGTGCCGGAGGATGCCCAGGGCCAGCGGCACCAGGCTCAGCCCCGCCCCCTGCAACACCTGGCCCGCCGCGAGCCCGACGATCGACGGCGAGACCGCCGACACCAGGGCCCCGAGGCACACCGTGAGCAGGACGCCCAGCAGGATCGGCCGCTTGTCGTGCAGATCGGCCAGCCGTCCGACCAGCGGCGTGCACACCGCCCCGGCCAGCAGGACGCCGGTCAGCACCCAGGCGACCTCGGCCGTGGTGGCCCCGATGCCGTGCTGGATGGTCGGCAGGGCGGGGGTGAGCATCGTCTCCAGGGCGGTGTAGACCAGCACCGCGCCGATCAGGACGGCCAGCACCGGGCCGGGCTTGGCTGATGTCGACATGAACCTTGCCTCCGAGCTGCGGGGACGTGCCGTGTCGCTCAATGCAACCGATTTAATCAAGCAGTGTCAACTCTGCCCCGTTCCCGTTAACACTCGTGACGCCAACCGTCAGCGAACGTTGCGTTGACCGGCGCAGCGACCGCTGATACTAGTTGTGCAACCGGTTTAACTGGAGGTGCGGACCCGTGCATTTCTCGATCTATCTCAACCCGCAGACCCGCGGTCCCGAGGAGGACGTGGCGATCATCGACACGACCATCGAGCAGGCCCTGCGGGCCACCGAGGCCGGCGTGCGCGGGATCGCCCTCACCGAGCACCACTTCTCCGGCTACAACACGTACGGCAGCAACTTCCTGCTGGCCGCCAACCTCGCGCCCCAGGTGCCCGCGGAGACGATGTTCCTGCTGGCCTGCGCGGTGCCGCCGCTGCACAACCCGCTGCGGCTGGCCCAGGAGTGCAACCTGCTCGACGTGCTGACCAAGGGCCGGCTGATCGTCGCCTTCGCCGCCGGCGGCTCGCCGGTCGAGTACGCCGGGCTGGGCCGCGACCCGTCGGTGCGGCACGAGCAGATGCTGCACAACCTCGACGTGCTGGAGCGGGCGCTGGCCAAGCAGCCGTCCGATCCGCCCTACGAGTGGGAGACGGCCTTCGAGCACGGCTCGCTGCGCACCCGGATCATGCCGGCCGCCTACACCCCCGGCGGGCCGCGGTTCGCCCGGGCGACGCAGAACGACGAGGGCGTGGTCTGGACCGCCCGCAAGGGCTGGTACCTGTTCACGGCGCGCGAGACCGCCGACGCCATGGCCGACCGCCTGGCCCTCTACACCCGCACCCTGGCCGAGAGCGGCCACGACCAGGCCTCGATCGACCGGCTGCTGGACTGGAGCCTGGTGCAGAAGCAGGTGATCATCCGTGACACCGACGAGGAGGCCATGGCCTTCGCGCTGGAGCGGATGGAGGAAATGGCCTCGCACCAACGGAAGAACTTCTCCATGACCGGCGACATCAAGGACGCCAAGCACTTGAAGAGCGTTGTCGGCGTGTCCCCGCAGAACCCCCAGGAGTTCCTGGACAAGGCGATGATCGTCGGCAGCCCCGACACCGTGCAGAAGGGCCTGCGCAGCTTCGCCGACGTGGGCGTGCGGCACATGTCGCTGCTGTTCAACTTCGGCTTCATGACCCCGGCCGAGTCCGGGCGGTCGCTGGACCTGTTCCTGGCCGAGGTGCTGCCGGCGCTGGACCCCCGATGACCGCGGTCGACACCGGGCAGCTCGTGCTGCGGCTGGTGCTGGCCGCCACCATGGGTTTCCACGGCACGCAGAAGCTGTTCGGCTGGTTCGACGGCGGCGGCCTCGACCGGGCCGAGGCCTTCTTCCGCAGCCAGGGATTCCGGCCGCCGCGCACGATGGCCCTGGTCGCCGGGGTGACCGAGACCGCGGGCGCCGTCCTGCTCGGGACCGGCCTGGCCACTCCCCTGGCCGTCGCGATGATCGCCGGCACGCTGGTCAACGTCCTTGCCCTGCATGCCAAGAACGGCCTCGACTCGCGCAAGCACGGGTGCGAGCACGAGCTGATGCTGCTGGCCGGGGTGGTCAGCGTCGCGCTGATCGGCCCCGGCGCGGTCAGCCTGGACCACGGGTTCGGCCTGACCTACCCGGACTGGTCCGGGGTCGCCGCCCTCGGCTTGGCGGTGGTCGCCGGGGCGGCCGTGATCGGGTCGCGCGAGCGCGGGGTTATTCGAAACGCATTTCCGCCGGGTGCGCCGGCCAGCCCGGATTCCCGGTCGTGACGAAGTCGACCCAGGCCCGGTGCATGGTGTCGGCCAGTTTCTGGGGCGGATCGTCGCCCTCGAGCGGGGTGATGCCGATGGCGTCGAACACAAAGGAGACGTCCAGGGCGTGGGCGGCGCCCGCGCCGGGCAGCGAGGAAGGCCAGGCGAATTCGTAGACGAAAGTCCGTCCGGGCCGGGTTTCGGCGAAATCCCGGACGGGCCCGCGGAACATCGCCTGGGTGAGCATCGCGGCCTGGTCGGGATCGCCGGGCAGCATCAGCAGCAGCTCGTCGGAGGCGGTGCCGATCAGCACGTCCACGTCCTGGCCGACGCCGTCGAGCACGCGCTGCCACGGATCCGCGGTCACCAGGGAGCCGTCGATCACCGTGCTGAAACCCATGCCGGTGGCCGCCACACTGGGGCCCCACAACGCGGGATCCGGGTTCGAACCCACCTCGCCGTCGACGGTGACGGCCAGGGCGGCGAGCTTGTCCCGGTCGACGGCCCGCAGGCCCTCGGCGGTCGGTTCGACACCGGCGCGGCGGGCGACCTCGGCGGTGACCAGGGCGGCGTCGGCAGCGTCGTGCGCGCCGTGCAGCAGCCCGCTCTGGATCACGGCCCGGCGGAACAGGCCGGTGCCCAGCGACAGCAGCGCCAGCACCGCGCCGGCCCCGGCCGAGATGCCGGCGACGGTGACGTGCGCGGGATCGCCGCCGAAGGCGGAGATGTTGTCCCGCACCCATTCCAGCGCGGCGATCTGGTCGCGTCGGCCCCGGTTGGGCACGGCGTCGGGCAGCTGACCGAAGCCCTCGACGCCGAGCCGGTAGTTGATCGACACCAGCACCACGCCGTCACGGGCGAACGCCGTCCCGTCGAACACCGGCTGCGCCGAGGAGCCCATGGTGTTGGCGCCGCCGTGGATCCACACCAGCACCGGCCGCTCGCCCGTCGTCGACGGCGTCCACACGTTGAGGTTGAGGCAGTCGTCGCCGGGGATCTTCGGGGACGTGCCGTAGATCGGCGGCAGCAGCTCGGCGCCGGGAGCGGTCGGGCCGAAGTCCAGGGCGTCCCGCACACCGTCCCACGGCGCGACCGGCATCGGGGCCCCGAACCGCTCAGCCGTGGCATAGGGAATGCCGAGGAACCTGGCCACGTCGTCCGACCGCTGACCGCGCACTTCCCCGAACCTGGTCCGCACCACCACATCAGACATGGCTGGTGTATATCAGCGGGTAAACGGCCTTCACCAGCCGTATTGCCCCTCCGATTCGCAAGCGGGACACTTTTGACCACTCTTTCCCACCCGGAATACCGCTCGCTTTTGTCAGCGCACCACCTGCGTGGCGGCGGTCCTCAGGTCGGCCAGGGTCTCGGCGGCGATGTCGGTGAATTCCCGGCCGGCGGCGGACACCCAGCGGAAGAAGGCGGTGCGGAAGGCGAGCTGGCCGAGTTCGGCGGCGACGCCGGCGGCCAGGTCGGACAGGCCGCGCGCCCGGAAGCCCTCGACCATGACGGCCTTGAGCGTGGCGGCCTTGTGCAGCTCGCGTTCCTGGAGATCGGCGTGGGCGGCGATGATCGCCTGGCGGCGTAGCACCAGATCGAGCCGGTCGAGGGCGAAGACCGGGGCGATGGCGACGAGGGCGTCGTTCAGGATCTCCAGCGGGGCGGCCGACGCCGGGGCGTCGGCGATGGCCTCGGTGAACAGGCCACTGAGAATCTCCTGCCCGCCGAACAGAACCTCGCGTTTGTCGGCGAAGTGCCGGAAGAAGGTCCGCTTGGTCAGCCCGGCCCGCTCGGCGATCTCGGCCACCGTGGTGGTGTCGTAGCCCCGTTCCGCGAACAGCTCCAGCGAGGCCCGTTCCAGCCGCCGCCGCGCATCGGGCTCCCATCGACTCACGTGCACAGCCTACGTGATGACACCCGGTGTCATGGAGTGCTACCGTGGCGATGACACCAGGTGTCATCACAGGAGGAACCAGCCATGCGAGTTTTTGTCACCGGAGCCAGCGGCCACGTCGGCAAGGCCGTCGTCCCCGACCTGCAAGCCGCCGGCCACCAGGTCGTGGGCCTGGCCCGCTCGGACGCCTCGGCCGCGGCGCTGGCCGCCCGCGGCGTCGAGGTGCGCCGCGGCGACCTGGACACCCTCGACGTCCTGCACGACGCGTCCGCCGACGCCGACGGCGTCATCCACCTCGCCTTCAAGCACGACGCCATGGTCGCCGGCGACCTGGAGGCCGCGGCCACGGCCGACCTCGCCGCCACGCGGGCCATCGCCGACGCCCTCGCCGGCACCGGCAAGCCGCTGGTCGGCACCTCCGGCACCGCCATGCTCGGCCGCGTCGACCTCGGACACACCGGCACCGAGGACGACGTGCTGCCCGGGGGCTACCGCATCGACACCGAGAACCTGACCATCGAACTCGCCGCCCAGGGCATCCGCACGTCGGTGCTCCGGCTGCCGCCGACCGTGCACAGCTCGCTCGACACCGAGGGCTTCATCCCAGGCCTGATCGCCCTCGCCCGAGCCAAGGGCGTCTCCGGCTACGTCGGCGACGGCGCCAACCGCTGGCCCGCCGCCCACACCCTCGACGTCGGTCGCCTCTACCGGCTGGCCGTGGAGCACGCCCCCGCCGGCTCCCGGCTGCACGCCGTCGACGACGAAGGCGTGCCGCTCCGTCAGATCGCCGAGGTCATCGGCCGGCGCCTGGGCGTGCCGACCGCCAGCATCCCCGCCGAGGACGCCGCCGCCCACTTCGGGTGGCTCACCATGCTCGTCGGCATCGACAACCCCACCTCCAGCGCCCGCACCCGGCAACTGCTGGACTGGAAGCCCGAGCACCCCGGGCTGCTGGCCGACCTGGAGGAGGACCACTACTTCGCCGTGTCCGGCCGAACCGCGTCGAACTGAACGATCCCGGTGATCAGCCGGTCCAGCTGGGCGCGGTCGCGGGCCGAGAGCTGATCGGTCAGCCGCCCGACCGCCCGGCCGACCTCGTCGGCGATGGCATGGGCGAGGCGTTGTCCTTGCGGCGTAAGGGAAACCAGGACCGCGCGGCGGTTGTGCTGCGGCACCACCCGCCGTACCAGTCCCCGCTTCTCCGCCCGGTCCACCAGCCCCGTGGCGCTCGATTTGTCCACGTTGAGCAGGCCTGCCAGCTCCAGCATGCCCGGCTCGCGGTCGCGCAGCACCCCTAACATCCGGGCCTGCGGAATCGACAGGTCGTGCTCGGCGCAGGCCTCGCCCAGCACCCGCTGCATCAGGAAGGACAGCTGCACCAGGCCGTCCACCACACCCAGCGTCGTCGCCGGCTTGTTCATCGCGTCACTCCCGGTCGCGCCCGTTGGAGACACACGCTACCTTAGTTTGTGTCCCCAACAGTTTGTGACACGTATCGAGGAGCCGTCGATGTTCGCCGCCGTCGTCACCGAGTTCGGCAAGCTACCCACCTACCAGGAGATCCCCGACCCCCAACCCCGCCCCGGCGAGGTCCTCGTCGACATGCTGGCCGTCGGACTGCACCGCCGCATGCGGTCCGGCGCCGCCGGCACCCACTACACCAGCGAGGACACCCTGCCCCTGGTGCCCGGCTTCGACGGCGTCGGCCGTACCGCCTCTGGGGACCGGGTTTTCGTGTCCGGACTGGACGCTCCGCACGGCACCCTCGCTCAGCGCGTCGCCGTGCCCGCCGATCGCTTGATCCCCGTACCCCCGGGCGTTGCGTCAGAGCAAGTTGCCGCCGTCATGAACCCCGCGATGTCGGCGTGGGTTGCTCTCACCCAGCGGGCCTCCCTCCGTCCCGGTGAGACAGTGCTCGTGCTTGGCGCCACCGGCAACGCCGGCCAAGCCGCCGTGCAACTGGCCAAACACCTCGGCGCCGCGCGGGTCATCGCCGCCGGGCGCAACACCGCCGTCCTGTCGGAGCTGCTGTCTCTTGGGGCCGACGAGGTCGTCGCGCTATCGGAAGATGGTCTTGCTGTCGCCGCAGATGTGGACGTGGTGGTGGATTATCTCTGGGGGCCGCCGGCCGAGGCGGCGTTGGCCGCGATCGGGTCGTCGCGGTCGGATTCCTCCCGGGCGGTTCGGTGGGTTCACGTCGGGGCGATGGCCGGGGCCACCATCACTTTGCCGGGCGCGGCGCTGCGCAAGACCAACCTGGTTATTAGCGGAAGCGGCCAGGGGTCGGTGTCTGACGCGGACCTGCACGAAGCCCACCGGGAGCTGCTGGAAGCCCTGCCCCACACCGGCTTGCACGTCGACACGGTGAACGTGCCGTTGGCCGACGTTGAGCAGGCCTGGAATCGCGAGACTCCCAGCGGCAGCCGCGTGGTGTTCGTGATGGCGGAGTGATGGCGGAGTGATTGCGGAGTGATGGCGGTTCTCTTTCCCATCACCAAATCCGCCCGGCTATGCCCTTTCTCCTCGCCACCACCGGCCTTCCTTCGTGGGCATCCCGCTCTTCTACCCGCTGCGCCTATCACCTCCTCTAACGGTCCTTCTGTTCCGGACATCCCCCTCCCGCTCTCCCTACCACCGCCCGACCGGCCACACCCTTGACTTCCCGCCAAGCACTGCCCTTCCGGTCCAGACATCCCCCTCTCCCGCTCTCCCTACCACCACGCCCGCCAAGCACTGCCCTTCTCTCTCGGCCTCCTCTTCTGTGGCTCTCCCACACCATCAACACCCTTCCCTGCCAGGGCCAGTTGTCGCGAGTCGGGTGGGTGGATGGGGTTCGTCAGGCGGGTTGTCGCGAGTCAGGCGGGTGGATGAGGTTCGTAGCGCGGTGCCAGGTGGGTGGGTGGTGCGGTTTACAGAGGGCTTGGGACGTGGGAGGGGTCTGGCTTTGGTTGTTTGCTTGCCGCTTGGAGGGTGGGCGCGTTGCTAGGTTGGAAAGCGCTTTCCTGAAGGAATCTTCAGGGTGGGCACGATCGGGTAATCCTTGTCTGGCAAGGAGATTGGTGTCGAATGGGTGGTAAGATGGGGGTATGTCAGCGAACCCGGAAATGTCGGTCGACACCGAGAGGTGGCGGCTGAGCGACGGGGGGCTGCGGGAACGTGGGAAGTGGCTGGAGGAGCGGCGTAAGGCCGACTACCTGGAACAGATCGAGGTCGTGCGGGAATGGTGGAACCGCACCAGCCGCACCAAGGATGACCGGGCCGCGATCGTGGCGGATCTGGCCCTGGGGTGGAACATCACCCGAGGTGAGGCTCGGGAACTGGTCCGCTTTGCGGAACTGTTCCAACGCGATGCCGTTCGGGACGTGGCGCAGGAAGAGCAGCTCAGCAGGCAGCATCTGGCCATCATGGACAAGACGCTGGCTGAAGCGCCCGAGCCCGACCGGGATCGTGTTGAGGCAGCGCTGGTAGAACACGTGGCGACCCTCGACCTCGGCCAGTTCAAGGACGCCGCCCACCGGATCCTGCTGCTGCTCGACCAGGACGGCAAAGCCCCCGACGACCCGGAGTTGGCCCAGCCCACCCGAGAGCTGAACATCCGCAAACGCCACAACGGCGCGAAGATCGACGGCTTCCTCGACCTGGAAAGCACCGCGCTACTGGAGACCCTCGTCAGCGGCCTGGCCAAACCGACCTCGGCCGACGACACCCGCACCACCCCACAACGGCAAGGCGACGCGCTGGTGGAGATCCTCGAACTGGCGGCCGGCTGCAAGGACCTGCCCGAGGAGGGCGGGGAGAAGCCGCACATCGCCCTCACCATGTCCCTCAAGGACTTCCAGCAGCAGCGCGGGACGGCCGATCTGGAAGGCATGGGGCCGCTCAACGCCGCCTCCGTTCGGCGGATCGCCTGCGACAGCACAATCTTCCGGGTGGTGCTGGGAGCCAGGTCCGAAGTCCTCGACATCGGACGGGCCAGCCGGACGATCCCCAACGCGATACGGAGAGCACTGATCATCCGAGACAAGGGGTGCGCGTTTCCGGGATGTGGAAGGAAACCCCGGCAATGCCACGCGCATCATGTGGTGGAATGGGCTGACGGGGGGCCGACCAGCCTGGACAATCTGGTGTTGCTGTGCAGCGCCTGCCACAGGCTGATTCACCATAGCGACTGGAAGGTGAAGATCAGCAACGGGCTGCCGGAGTTCAGGGACGGGGTTAGGCGCGGCGGCTGATGGGCCACGCGCCGAGGAGGCATACGGCGATGAGGAGGAGGTTGAGCGGGGCCCAACCGGCGGTGGGGCCCAGCAGGGCGACCAGGACGCCGCCGAGGCAGATGGAGACGGACTGGCCGATCAGGTCCGAAAGCTGGAGGGCCGACGAGTTGAAGCCACGGTCCGAAGGCGGGGAGAGCCGCAGCACCAGGACGGAGGTGCAGGCGGTGGCGAGGCCCATGCCCAGGCCGGAAATGGCCCACGCGGGGGCGGCGAGCCAGGCGGGACCCCAAGAAGGGGCGACCAAGGTGACCAGGGCCAGGGCGAACATGATGATCAGGAAGCCCCAGCGCATCACGAGGGCCCGGCTGACGTCGGGGAAGCGGGCCTGCCACCAGGAGCCGAGCCACCAGCCTACGGCGGCGAAGGTCAGGGGAACGCCGGCGACGGCGGGGGTGAGGCCATGGACCTGTTGCAGCACAAGGGGAAGAAACGCCTCGCTGCCGATGAAGGCGGCGGACATGAGGCCACGGGCCAGGACAACGCTGGGAAGGCCACGGCGGAAAAGCAGAGTGCCCCTGGGGAGCAGCACAAGCACGGCGGGCAGCAGAGCGGCGAAGCCGGCCAAGGCGACGAGAATGCCTACGAGGTCACGGTGATCGCCGGCCCAGCTCAGGGCGGCCAAGCCTACGGCGGCGGCGATGGCGGCGGGAGTCAGGCCGCGATGAGGCGAGCTCGGCTGGGGCTCGAAAGGGGGAAGGCGGCGCAGCACCGCCAGAATGAGGACCCAGCCGAGGAGGACCAGAGGGGCCAAGCCCAGGAAGATCCAGCGCCAGCTCAAGTACTGGGTGAGCAGGCCGGCGGCGGTGGGGCCGATCATGGACGGCACAACCCAGCCGGCGGCCAGAGCGCCGAAAACGGCGGGCTGATCGCGGTCGGGGAAGACCATGGCGATCATCACGTACAGGGCGACGATCTGGGCGCCGCCGCCGAAACCCTGGAGGGCGCGGCCGATCAGGAGCTGGGTCATGGAGCCGGCGGTGCCGGCGACGACCAGACCCAAGGCGAACAGCACAGGACCCAGGACGAGCATGGGGGCGGGGCCACGGCGGTCGGAAACCCGGCCGGACACGACATTGCCGACGACCTGGGTGGCCAGCATCATGGTGAACACCCAGGCATAGAGGGCCTCTCCGCGCAGATCCCGCACCAGGGTGGGAATCGCGGTGCTGACGCCCATGGCCTCGAAAGCGGCCAAGGTCACGAGCAGCAGGAGCCCGACAGTGGCGGCGCGGCGGTCGGGCGCCCACAGTGGACTGTTGCGTTTCGCGCTCGTGACGGCCATACCCCTACTCTGCAACCTCCAGCGGACTGGAGGTCCAGTCCGCTGGAGGCCGGCGTCACGGGGTGTAGACCGAATTCGCGCCGTAGAGGGGGTTGGTGAAGCTGGAGATGTACGAGTGCTGGTCGCCCGCACCCAGGTTGTAGGTCAGGAACACGCCATAGCCGCCGGACACGGTCTGGCGGGCCAGGCTGGCGGCGGTGGTGGTGGAGGTGCCGTTGATCTCGATGGCGGCCGGCGACAGGCCCGACTTGGGCAGGTTGATGCTGGGCACGCCCCAGGTGCCGTAGTACGGGTTCCAGGCGTAGTTGAACTTCGGCCCGACGTCGACGCCGTTGTAGACGGTCCGGGAAGCGGCGGGGCCGATGTTGTAGAGCGAAATCAGCTTGCTGGGCATGTTGGCCCGCAGGGCGGTCACCAGCTGCACGAAGGAACTGGCATTGGGCTGAGCAGTGCCGTTGTTGCCGTACTCGGCGTACTCGTCGTCGAAGTCGATGCCGTCCAGGCCGTACGTGGCCACGGCGTCGGACAGCTGCTTGGCGAACGCGGCCGCGGCGGCCTGGGTCGGGAAGTTGGCGAAGCCGGCGCCCTGATGGTTGCCGAGAATCGACAGCATCACCTTGATGCCCTTGGCCTGCAACGGCCGGATCTGCGTGGCCGCGTTGTCCAGCACGCTCTGCACCTGCGGATTGAAGTACAGGTAGGCCGACTTGGTCGTCGTGTTGTAGTTGATGTTGGCCGCGAAGATGACGCCGATGTCGAAGACGTTGCCGCCGCCGTTGGCCAGCGTGTACTTGCCCACGTTGACCATGCTGTTGCTGTTCACCTCGACGTAGGCCACGGAGATCGGCCCGGTCTTGTGGGGCGCCGCCGCCGAGCTCACGGGTGCTGCCGACGCGGTGGCCGCGGCGGTCGCCGTGAGCGCGGCCACGGCCAGCAGGGCCAGCGCGGAACGCCGCGCCGTGACCCGACCAGACTTGAACATCGTTGATCGAACTCCTATCGAGCGAGTCAATTGCACCGTCAAATGTCAAATATTGCGCGGTGGCGGCCGGTTATGCATGCACCCTTTCCCTCGCCGGGACAATCATTCCCGAACCCTACGACGGCGCGCGCGGCGGCGGCGTGCTCCAGACGATGGAATTCCCCGAAGCCGATGATTACGGAATTGACAGATCTGCCCCGGGGAATCACCTCGGGGGTTCCAGGCGGGCGAGCCAGGTCGTGAGCAGTTCCTCCAGCTTCGCCGCCTCGTCGGCCGAGAGGTCGGCCAGCATGCGGCGTTCGTTGCGCATGTGGGCGGCGAACGCCTCGTCGATGAGGGCGCGGCCGGCCGGGGTGAGGGCGACGACCCGGCCCCGGCCGTCGACAGCGCTGGGCCGGCGGGTGACCAGGCCGGCCGCTTCGAGACGGTCGAGGCGCTTGGTCATGGCGCCGGTGGTGACCATGGTGAACGCGGCGAGCTCGCCGGGGGCGCGTTCGAACGGGTCCCCGGCGCGGCGCAGCGCGGCCAGCACGTCGAACTCGCCCTCGGACAGCCCGAAGCGCTGGTAGACGGCATCCAGCTGGTCGGACAGCAGCACACCGACCCGGTGCAGGCGGCCGATCACGCCCTGCGGGGACACGTCCAGGTCGGGGCGCTCCCGCCGCCACTCGGCCTGGATGCGGGCGACGTGGTCCAACGGCTCCGTCGGTTCGGTCACACCGCCATAATAGCTTCCACGGAAGGTATAAAGTAGCTTCCGTGGAAGCTACTGTGAAGTGGAGCCTGGTGACGGCGATCGCCCCCGTGGCCTGGGGGACGAACTACTTCGTGACCCACGAGCAGCTGCCGGCCGGCTATCCCCTGTACGGGGCGGTGCTGCGGGCGCTGCCGGCGGGCCTGATCCTGCTCGCGGTGGCCCGCCGGACGCCGAAGGGCAGCTGGTGGTGGAAGTCGCTGGTGCTGGGCCTGCTGAACACCAGCGTCTTCTTCACCCTGGTCTACGTGGCGGCGCAGGCCCTGCCGACCAGCCTGGCGTCGATGATCATGGCGACCTCGCCGGTGGTGCTGATGCTGTTGGCCTGGCTGGTCAACGCCGAGCGGCCGGGCACGCCGGCGCTGGTCGGCGCGGTGATAGGCATCGGCGGGGCGGCCCTGATGCTGCTGACGGCGGCGGTGCGGGTGGACCTGATCGGCGTGCTGGCCTCGATCGCGGCGATGCTGCTGTCCTCGACGGGCTACATCCTGGCCAAGCGCTGGGCCGGCGAGGTCGATGTGCTGGCCTCGACGTCATGGCAGCTGACCTGGGGCGGCCTGCTGCTCCTGCCGGCCGCAGTGTTGGTCGAGGGCGCGCCGCCGGCGCTCACCTTCAACGCGGCCCTCGGCTTCGGCTACGTCACGGTCGTGGCGACGGCGCTCGCCTTCGCGGCCTGGTTCGCCGGCCTCAAGCACCTGCCGGCCGGCACCGTGGGGCTGATCGGGCTGCTCAACCCGGTGACCGGCGTGCTGCTCGGCACGCTGGTCGCGGGCGACGGCCTGACCGGGCAGCAGGTGGCGGGCATCGCGCTGGTGCTGATCGGTCTGCTGCTGGGGCAGCCGCTGCTGAGCAGGGTCAGGCTCGCCGGCCTACAAGATGGAAGACGCGGCTGAGCTGACGGTAGGGATCGCGCCGGGCGGCCTCGAGTTCGACGGCGGCGACCTGCTCGCGGTCACCAAGGTCCACCTCGACGCCGCCGAAGCCGAGCCAGTCGATGAACAGCCAGACTCCGTACCACTGCACGGGATCCACGCCCCGAGCGCGCAGGAGGGAGCCGATTTCCTCGACGGTGTCGGCTCTTCCCCGCACGCCGAGCACACCGATGCCGGTGCGGGAATCGAACGCCGCCAGGGCATCGGCCCAGCGCTGCTCCATGGCCGGTTGCACGGCCATCGCATGAGCGTTGGCGGTCATGATCGAGACGATGCCGCCGGTGTCGACACACCGGCACAGCTGGTCGACCAGCGGCGTCGGATCGTCGAGGTAGCCGAGAACTCCGTGACACAGCACGGCATCGAAGCGCCGACCGCCGACGGCGTCCGAAGCCCGCACACCGTCGGCCGGCATGAAGCTCACCCGCCGCTGGGCCGCCGGCGACAGCTTTTCCCACCGCTGCCGGGCTTTGGCCAGCATCGCCTCGGAGGGATCCAGCACCGTCACGTCATAACCGGCCTCGGCCAACGGAAACGACTGGTGCCCGGCTCCCCCACCGACGTCCAGCACGGTCCCCGACGGCGGCAGATGCTCCAGAAGCTGGTGGTGCAGCACATAAGTGCGCACATACCCCTTCACCGAGGCGTAGGCATCGTCGGCGAACTTGTCGGCCAGCTGGGCGAAGGGGTCGTCAGCCATGCTTCGCCTGGTCGTAGGCGGCGGTGAACTCGGCCCGGAACAGGGAGCTGTAGTCGACGTACGGCGTCGGGCCGCCCTCCTGGTAGCCGCCCATCACGCCGATCACGCGGTCGGTGCCGGTCGGGATGAACGGCCCGCCGCTGGTGCCGTCGCCCATGCTGACCGACGGGCAGTCGACCTTCAGGTACGTCTGGCCTTGATACGCCCAGCGGTTGGCGGTGCCACGACACGAGGAGAGGCTGCCGCCGACGGCGTTGTAGCCGGCGACGGTGGCCGGGGTGTCGTGAGCGTCGATCACCGGGGTCAGGGCGCCGGTGCGGCCCTGGACGTCGCCGTCGACGATCAGAAAGGCGTAATCGTACGGATTGGTGCGATCCTCCCCCGCCGGGGCGGGATGGGTGCTGCGCCACTGGATGTACTGCGGCGGCACGATGATCTTCACGACCCGCCAGCGGCCGTAGGTGTTGCTGGCGGCGCCGTTGTTGAAGGCCGGCAGGAACCACACCGCCGTCCGGGCAGGGTCGGTGTCCCACACGCAGTGCGCGGCGGTCAGCACCACGTTGTGCCGCGGGCTGGCGACCACGCTGGCCGAGCAGTAGTGCCCGATTCCCAACGGGTTGGGCGCGATCACGCCGATCGGCGTCGACCAACTGCGCGCCGCGCCGCTCGCCGTCGCCGAGCACACCGCCACCAGCGCCAACGCCGCCAGCACCGTCAACAACCGTCTCATGAAGCGCTTCCCCCTCAGATCCGAAGGGGATCTTATGACGAGAACCACCAACCTGCACGTGACCAATTCACCAAAGTCAGAACGCCGTCCGCCGCGCCTCGTCCACGGGCGTCAGACGAAGGAGATGGTGCGGAACTGGAAGGACGACAGCGGCAGGCCGCGGTCCGGCACGAAACCCGTGACCTTGCTGCTGTAGGCGTCGACCTGGTTCTTGAAGCCCCACACGATGTAGCCGCCGTGGTCGTACTCCAGCTGCTGCGCGTCCTGGAGCAGCCGGGTGCGGCGGGCGGTGTCCAGCTCGGCCCGGGCGCTGCAGATCAGGGAGTTGAAGGTGGGGTCGTTCCAGTGGCATTCGTTGTACGGCGCGTTGGGCAGCGAACCCTGCGCCGCCTGCGGCAGGTAGCCGCGGGTGAACCAGTAGTCCTGGGCGAAGGACCAGCCCAGGTACTGCTTGCCGTAGAAGGTGCCGCTGTCCACGGTCCGCACCCGCACGTCGACCCCGGCCCCCTTGGCCTGCTGGGCGAACAGCTGCGCGGCGGCCACCGCGCCGTCGCCGACGGCCCCGGAGGTGACGAGCTCGATCTGGAGGTCGGCCTGCCCGGCGCCGCGCAGCAGGGACCGGGCCTGGGCCAGATCCTGTTCCCGTTGCGGGAGCTGCTTGGCGTAGCTGACGTCGAAGGGCGCGTAGAGGTCGTTGCCGACGCGGCCCTGCCCGTTCCAGGCCTGGCTGATCATCTCCTCCCGGTCCACGACCAGCCGCAAGGCCTGGCGCACCCGGGGATCGGCCAGCGGCGCGGTGTCGACCCGCATGGTGAACGGCGTCCAGTTGCCGGTCTCGGACACCAGCACGTTGGCCCCGGCCGCCTTCACGGTGGCGACCCGCTCGGCCGGCAGGTTGTCGATGGCCTCGACCTCGCCGGCCAGCAGCGCCTCCAGCTGGGCCTCGGAGTCGGCGAAGTCGATGATCGTCAGCTCGTCCACGTACGGCTGGTCGCCGCGCCAGTAGCTGGTGAAGCGGGGGAAGGAGCTGCGGTCGCCGGGCGTGAACGTGCCGAACCGGAACGGCCCGGTGCCCACCGGGTTGGCCGGGTCGAAGCCGACCGGCACGATCGTGTTGTAGTACTCGGCCAGCTCGTCCTGGAACAGCGCGTACGGCGAGGTGAGCGGGATCCGCAGGGTCCGCGCGTCCAGCTTGCGCACACCGGCGAAGTCGATGATCCCCAGCGCCGGGGCCCCGTTGGCCTTGGTGTCGACGATGCGCCGGAACGAGAAGACCACGTCGTCCACGTCGAGGCGCTTGCCGTTGTGGAACTCCACGCCCTCGCGCAGCCGCAGCGTCCAGGTGCTGCCGTGGTCGGTCGCCTCGATCGACTCGGCCAGCACCGGCTGCACGGTGTAGGAGACGTCGTGTGCGAACAGCGGCTCGTACAGGTTGGACACCCGGGCCTGGTCCGGATAGGTCGGCGGGTGGTGCGGGTCCAGCCCGTCGGCCGTGCTGCCGCCGGCGATGCCCACCCGCAGCACGCCGCCGTGCTTGCTGGGCCCGAGCGCGGCGGCGCTGACCGCGCGGGTGTCCCGGTCGGTGGAGCAGCCGGCCGCGACCGCGCCGAGGCCCAGCAGCGCCCCGGCGCGCAGCAGGTCCCGCCGCGAGAGGGTCACGACACCGGCGCCGCGGTCAGCACGATGGCCGTCGACCCGGGCGGGCCGGCCTTGGGCCGCCCCAGCAGGTAGCCCTGGGCCTGGTCGCAGCCCAGGTCGCGGAGCAGCTCGAACTGGGCCAGCTCCTCCACGCCCTCGGCGATGGTGGTCAGCCCCAGCGCCTGCCCGAGCCGGATCACCGCGGTGACGATCTCCCGGTCGGACGGGTCGGTGACCAGGCCGGCGACGAAGGAGCGGTCGATCTTGACGAAGCTGACCGGGAACCGCTTGAGATAGGTCAGCGAGGAGTAGCCGGTGCCGAAGTCGTCGATGCCCATCTCCACGCCCAGCTCGCGGATCCGCTGCAACTGCCGCAGCGTCGAGGCGTCGGCCTCCATCAGCACGGTCTCGGTCAGCTCCAGGGTCAGGCCGGCCGGCTCCAGGTCGGCGTCGGCCAGCGCCCGCTCCACCGTGGCGGCCAGGTCGGGTCGGTTGACCTGCCGGGCCGACAGGTTCACCGCCGTCCGCAGCCCGGCCGGGGCCGCGCCGCTGTCCCGCCACCGGGTCAGCTCGCGGCAGGCCTGCTCCAGCACGGAGGTGCCGATCGGCACGATCAGACCGCTGTCCTCGGCGACCTGGATGAAGGTGTCCGGCGCGAGGAGCCCGCGGTCGGGATCGTCCAGGCGCACCAATGACTCCACCGCCACCGTGGCCCCGGTGCCGATGTCGATGACCGGCTGGAAGTGCAGCACGAAGCGGTCGTCGCGCAGGCCCTGGCGCAGCGCCGAGGCGATCGCCACCCGGTCCACGGCCCGGGCCTGCAGGCCGGCGTCGAAGATCTCGCACCGGTTCTTGCCGCGGGTCTTGGCCCCGTACATCGCGGCGTCGGCGTCGCGCAGCAGGTCCTCCGGCGTCGGCGCGCTGCCGTTGGCCAGGGCGATGCCGACGCTGGCCGTGACCACGACCTCGAAGGTGCCGATGGCCACCGGCTCGGACAGCACGCCGGCCAGCCGCTCGGAGATCTCCACGACGTTCTGCTCGCCGGCCAGGTCCTGGCACAGCACCACGAACTCGTCGCCGCCGAGCCGGGCCACCGTGTCCAGCGGACGGATGTTGGCCTGCAACCGGCGGCCGATCTCGCGCAGCACCTCGTCGCCGACGTCGTGCCCGAGGCTGTCGTTGACGTCCTTGAAGCCGTCCAGGTCGATGAACAGCACGGCGGTCAGCTCGGGATGCCGGTCGGCGCGGGCCAGCACCTGGCGCAGCCGGTCCATCAGCAGGGTCCGGTTGGGCAGCCCGGTCAGCGGGTCGTGCAGGGCCTGCCGGACCAGCCGGGCCTCGGCCTCCCGCCGCTCGGTCACGTCCTCGACCTGCGTGACGAAGTACGGCGACTGGCCGTCCTCCGAGTACACGGTGGAGACGGTCACCCAGGCCCACACCACCCGGCCGTCGGGCCGCAGGTAGCGCTTCTCCAGCCGGTGCGGCGCGCTGTAGCCGTCGGTCGCCTCGACCACCGCGGCCAGGCTGGCCGACAGGTCGTCGGGGTGGGTCACGTCGCAGACCCGCAGCGCCAGCAGCTCCTGCTCGGAACGGTCCAGCATCTCACACAGGGCCCGGTTGACCTGCGTGAACCGGGACTCGGCGTCGACAAGGCACATGCCGATGGAGGCGTGGTCGAAGGCCTTCTGGAACCGCTCCTTGGCCTCGCGCAGCGCGGCCTCGGCGTCCCGCTGGGCGGTCACGTCGAGGCCGGTGGCGATCACGTGCGTGACGTTGCCGTGCTCGTCCACCAGCGCGGTGTTGGACCAGGAGATCCGCCGCTGCTCGCCGGACTTGGTCAGCCACGGGCACTCGAAGTCGCTGGGGAAGTCCGAGGCGATCAGATTGTCGAACTGGGCCTGGATGCATGGCCGGTCCTCGGGCAGCAGGAACAGCTCCCAGCACAGCTGCCCGGCCACATCGGCGGCGGCGTATCCCGTGGTCAGCTCGCACGCCCGGTTGAACCGGACGATGCGTCCGGAACTGTCGGCGACCAGCACCAGGCTGCCGGCGGTGTCCAGCACCGCGTCCACGAAGTCGCGCTCGGAACGCAGCGTCCGCTCGGCCCGCTGTTGCACCTCCACCATGTGTTGCAGCCTCTCGGCCATCTCGTTGAAGGCCGTGGCCATCACGCCGATCTCGTCCCGGCTGCGCACCCGCGCCCGGCCGTTCAGGTCGCCGCCGGCCAGCGAGGCCGCGACCCGGGAGACCGTGCCGACATCGGTGGTGATGCGGCGCGACTGCCAGACGGTCAGCAGCACGGTCACCGCGAGCACGGCCAGCACCGCGGCCAGGGTCAGCTCGCGGTTCAGCGAGTCCATGTCGATGCGGGACTGGAGGATCACGGCTTCGCGCTGGGACAAGCCCGTGGACAGCGCCGACACCGCGCCCAGCGCCTGGTCGACGGCGGCGCGCAGGGTCGGCTGGGCCAGCGCGATCTGGTTGGCCTGCACGAAGTCCCGGGTGACCATCGTGCCGAGATTGGCCACGTTCAGGTAGGTCGTGGTCAGCAGCGGGCCCAGCGCGTTCTGCACGGCCCGGGCCTGCGGGCTGCCGCCGCCGTCCTGGAACGTGGTGAACAGGTCCTCCTGCAACCCGTCGGCGTCGGCGGTCATCGAGGCCACCGTGGCCGCGACGCCGGTCCGGTCGGCCAGCGTGATCCGGCTGTGGTCGTCGGCCAGCAGCCTGTCCACGGTGTCGCCGAGCGACCGGGTGTGGTCGACGATCGCCGGCGTGCGCACGGCCAGCGCGTCGGCGATGTGATACGGGCTCAGTTCCGGGTCGAGCACCAGGTTCGAGGTGACGCCCACGTAGGAGATCAGCGTCTTGATATTGCTGACCATCAGGGAATGGAAGGCGTCGTCGGTTCCCGGATCGTGCCGGCCGGCCTCCCAGGTGTGCCAGTTCCGGGTCAGCGTGGCCGGCAGGACGCTGGCGTTGAGGTGCGCGCCGGTGGTCTGCAACTCGACGCCGACGCGGCCGTCGACCTCGGTCAGCGCGGCGAAGTCGTTGTCCACGCGCATCTGGGCGGCGTGCACCTGCTCGGTGCTGGCCTGCCCGGCGGCCGACAGGTGGTCAAGCGTGCGGTCCGAGGTCACGTCAAGCAGCAGCGCCTCCAGCGGGCGCAGATAGTCCAGGCCGCGCAGCTCGTTCTGGCTGAACTCGATGCGCTGGCCGTTGTTGACCATCAGCAGGTACGTCGAGGTCACCAGGGGTAAAGAGAACGCCAGTCCGATGATCGCGAGTCTGTGCCAGACACGCCGACGCCACCAGGTCGGGCGGGGACGGCGCGTGCCGGGACCCATCGTCACAGGTTCAACACCCCATCGGCTTCCTGTCAGTGGCGCCGTTCACCTTAAGGTTCGACGGATTCGAGGCGGAAGCACTTGGCCTAACGCGTTCGCCGGGCGGTAGGAACATCCGAGGGATCATAACGCTGCGCAGCCGCCGGGAAACACCTCGCCACGGGCGGTCACAGTACACCGGGGCAAAACTGCAAGTTGACGTTCGCAAGTGGACGTCGGGAGCGTTCACGGAAATCGGCGGCGGGGCCGATCGGCCCTGGTCGACCGGCCCCGCCGCCGTCCGGTCACTTCTTGGCGCTCCTCTTGGCGGCGGGCTTCGCCTTCTTCGCGGTCGCCGCCTTCTTGACCGTTGCCACCTTCTTGGTGGCCGGCCGGGTCGCCTTAGCGGTTGCCTTAACCGCCGCCGGCCGGGTCGCCTTGGCCGTCTTTCCCGACGCCGGGCGAGTCGCCTTCGCGGTCTTTGCCGCGGTCGCCTTTGCCGCAGTCGCCTTTGCCGCCGGGCGAGTTGCCTTCGCGGTGGTCTTGGCGGCGGTCGTGCGAGTCGCCGCCGCGGCCTTGGCCGGGGCCTTCGCGGCAGTGCGCTTCGCGGCGGTGGCCTTCGCGGCCGGCCGAGTCGTCCTGGCCGGGGCCTTCGCCGCCGCCCGCGTGGTCGTTGTCCGCTTCCCCGCCGCCGCCCGGGTCGAGGCCGCGGCGCGCGTGGCCCTGGCCGCCGGTTTCGCGGCCGGCGTGGCCGCCGGCATCGCCGCCGGGGCACGGCCGAGCTTGCGGGAACCGTCGACCACTTCCTTGAACAGCGTGCCGGCCCGGAAGCTCGGCACGTTCGTGCGCTTGAGCCGCAACTGCTGCCCGGTCCGGGGATTGCGGGCCGTGCGCGCCGCCCTGGCCCGTTTCTCGAACACACCGAAGCCCGTGAGCATGACATTCTCGCCCTTGTCGACGTTGCGGACGATGATGTCGAACATGCCGTCGACGGCCTGGGCCGCCATCTTCTTGTCCATGCCCAGTCGCAGGCCGAGCATCTCGATCAGCTGTCCCTTGTTCATTTCCTGCCCTTCCGTGCGGGACTTCAATCCGCAAGCACGGTAAGCAGAAAAAACGCCGACTCGCACGCATGTGGCGGCCAAATGCGTTGCGAATCGGCGGATTTCACTCCTTCGAGGGACAGTCCGATGTGGATTTCAGGCGTCCGGATCCAGTCCCGCGTCGGCGATCGCGACCCGTTCCCGTTCCGCGGTGAGATCCAGCGAACGGCACAGCACCAGGTACAGACCGGCAGCCACGAGCAGCCCGATCGGCATGGAGATATCGGCCCCGCCGAGCATTCGCGCCACCGGCCCCTCCAGGTCCCCGACCACCGCGAACGGCATCATGACGGCGAAGCCGACACCGTAGGCGACCAGGCCGCGCCAGCTCCAGCGGCCGTAGATGCCGCGCGGGTTGAAGATCTCGCGGATCGAGTAGTGGCCGCGCCGCACCACGTAGAAGTCGACCAGGTTGATCGCCGTCCACGGCGTGAACAGGTAGCCGAGCACGGCCAGGAAGTGCTCGAAGTCCTCCAGGAAGGTGTCGTTGGAGGAGAAGGCGATCGCGGTGGAGAGCACCCCGACCACCACCAGCGCGTACACCCGCTTCGCCGTGGTGGGCCGGAACCGCTTGACCGAGTCCACACAGGACAGCAGGGTCAGGCTGCCGCCGTAGAAGTTGAGGGTGCCGATGGTGATCAGCGGCAGCACCGATCCCAGCAGCAGCGTCAGGCCGAAGCCCGGGAACACCTCGTCCCCGGCCGACAGCACCGCGTTCACGGTGTCGGCCTTGGGGAACAGGCCCGCGGCGGCGGTGCCGACCAGCATCATCCACGCCCCGCCGACACCGGCCCCGAGATAGGTCCACCAGAACGAGGCCCGCACGCCGACGTCGCGCGGCAGGTAGCGGGAGTAGTCGGAGACGTAGATCGACCACGACAGCTGGTAGACGGCGGCGGTGAAGAACTGCACCAGGAACGGGGCCAGCGCGAACTGTCCGAGGTCGAACTGCTCGGCGCTGAACGGGTGCACGACCGCCAGCCCGATGGTGAACACCACCAGCAGCACCACCATCAGGTACGTCAGCCAGCGCGAGGCCTTGTGGATGAAGTCGTAGCCCACCACGGCCAGCACCACGCCGATCACCGCGTAGCCGATGTAGCTGACCGGGGCCGGCAGGTTCACCAGGTGTTTCATGGTGCTGCCGACCAGGATCTGGTTGAAGCCGGTGTACCCGACGTAGGTCACCAGCGCGACCACCCACACCAACAACGCGCCCATGAAGCCGAACTGGGGCCGCGACTGCACCATCTGCGGCAGGCCCAGCTGCGGCCCCTGGGTGGAGTGGAAGGCCATGAAGAAGGTGCCGAAGGCGTTGCCAAGCACGACCGCGATCGCGGTCCAGACCAGGTTGCCGCCCAGGGTGACGCCGATGATGCCGGTGGCGATGGTGGCCAGGTGGGCGTCCCCGGCGAACCACACCGGGAACAGGTGCCACACCTTGCCGTGCCGCTCGGCTATGGGCACGTAGTCGATGGACCGCGACTCGATGCCCAGCGGCCGCCGGGGCTGGTGGGACTGGGACTCGGTCAGGGTGGGTGGATTGGCCGCCATGCCATCTCTCCTCGCCAAAGCCGCGGAAGGCGTGCGTCCCCCAGTTTTTCGCGGACGCCCCGCTCAGCCGATGCGGTTGAGGGTGGCGTACGCGAGTTGTTCGAGCAATAGCGCGGTTTCCCGGGACGCGTCGGTCGCCGCTGTGATCACCTGTTTTGCCACCGAGACGGCCAGCGGCGGCTGGGCCGCCAGCTCGCCGGCGATCTCCAGCGCCGTGGACAGATGACTGCCGGCCGGCGTGGTCTCGGTGACCAGTCCCCAGGAATGTGCCTCCGTCACGGACATCCGACGGCAACGCAGCACCAGGTCCCGGGTGCGGGCCGGGCCGACCGCGCGGACCAGCCTGGTCACGCCGCCCGAGCTGGGCAGGATGCCCATGCCCACCTCCGGCAGGCCGAACACCGCCGTCTCGTCGGCCACCCGCAGGTCGGCGGCCAGCGCGAGTTCGAAGCCGCCGCCCAGGCAGTAGCCGGCGATGGCGGCGATCGTGGGTTGCGGCAGCGCCGCCACCGCCTCGTACACCGCGCCGCTCTCCCGGTAGTACTCGGCGATGGCCTCCGGGGTCATCTCCGTCAGCTCGGACGTGTCAGCCCCGGCGGAGAACACCCTGTCGCCGCCGGTGATCACGACCGCCCGGCTGTCCCTGACCGAGCGCACGGCCTCCAACAGCCGCGACTCCAGGTGCGTGGACAGGGCGTTGAGCTTGGCCTCACGGCGCAGGGTCAGCACGGCGACGTCGCCGTGCCGGGAGACCTCGACGTCGCCGATCACCGGGCGTCGGCGAAGGACAGCAGGCTCGACAGCCCGCGCTTGGTCACCTCGTTGGCGATCACCAGCCGCTGGATCTCCGAGGTGCCCTCCCAGATCCGGTCCACCCGCAGCTCCCGCCACAGCCGCTCGACCGGGTAGTCGCGGATGTAGCCGCGGCCGCCGAAGATCTGCACCGCCCGGTCGGCGACCCGGTTGGAGGCCTCGGACGCGGCCAGCTTCACGGTGGCCGCCTTGGCGTGCAACAGCTTCCGGTTGCTGCCGGGCTGGTCGAACTCCCAGGCCACCTGGTGGGTCAGGGCCCGGTTGGTGGTGATGTCCACGACCGAGTCGGCGATCATGCCCTGGATCAGCTGCCGCTCGATCAGCGGCTGCCCGCCCTGGATCCGCTGCGCGGCCCACTCCACGGCCAGCGTCAGCGCCCGCTCGGCCGCGCCGATGGTGCGCGCGCCGATCATCAGCCGTTCCTCGGTGAACCAGTCGCGGGTCAGCTCGTAACCGTTGCCGATGCCGCCGAGCACCGCGTCCGCGCCGACCTTCACGTCCTCGAACAGGAATTCCGGGTGCTCGTAGACGAAGGTGTGGGTGTAGCGGGGGGTGCGCTTGACCGAAACCCCGGGCAGGTCCTTGTCCACCAGGAACAACGTCGGCTGCTGGTCGACCAGGGCCAGCACGATGAGGAAGTCGGCGGCGTCGCCGACGGTGACGAACCACTTCTCGCCGTTGATGCGGTAGCCGTCGCCGTCCGGGGTGGCGGTGGTCTCGATGCCGGCCGGGTCGGACCCCGCGCCCGGCTCGGTGATGGCCACCGCGTCCCGGCGCTGCCCCAGGATGTCCGGCGCCAGGTAGCGCTCCCGCTGCCGCGGTGTGCAGGCCCGCAGGCAGTTGGCTGGCCGCCACACCGTGTCCCACAAGGCGTTGGTGAGCTTGCCCAGCTCGTCCTGCACCACCACCTGCTCCAGGATGGACAGGCCCGCGCCGCCCCACTCCTCCGGCATGTTGATCGCCTGGAGGCCGCTGGCCAGCACGTCCTGCCGGATCGCGTCCAGGGCCGCCGGGGTCAGGCCGTTGGCGGCCTCGCACGCGTCCTCGTGCTGCATGATCTTGGCGGTCAGGTCGGCGGCGCGCTGCTTCAGCTCGGCCAGCCTCGGGGTGTAGGCGAACTCCACGGTCCTTCTCCTTCAGTTCTGGGCGAGCACGATCCTGGCGTCCAGGCCGAGGCAGCCGCCCGGCGTCGCCAGCAGCGGGTTGACTTCGAGTTCGGCGATCTCGGGATGGGCCGCGCCGATCTCGCCGATCGCCGCCACCGCTCGGGCCGCCGCGGCCAGGTCGACCGGTTCACGGCCGCGGGCTCCGTGCAGCAGCGGGGCCGCCTTCAGGCCTCGCAGCAGGGTTTCCGCCTCGGCCGGCGTGACCGGGGCCAGCGCGAACGCCACGTCCTTGAGGACCTCGGCGAACACGCCGCCCAGACCGACCATCAGCACCGGGCCGAACCGGGAATCCCGACGGGTCCCGACGATGAGCTCCACTCCCCCGCCGGCCATCTGCTCCACGCAGTACTCGGTGACTCCCAGCCGGTGGGTCATGTCGTTGTGCGCGACCCGCAGTTCGTCCGGAGTGGACAGTCCAATCGCGACACCACCGGCATCGGACTTGTGCAGCAGCCCCGTGGCCTTCAGCACCACCGGGTAGCCGATCTCCTCCGCCGCCGTGAGAACGTCGGTGGTGAGCCGGGCGTCCGGGAAGCCGATGCCACCGGCCTTGAGCAATTCCCTTGCCGCCCAATAGTCCGCGGCCTCGATGGGCGCCGCCGGCGGTGGGAGCTCCTTCGCCGCCGGCCGATGCTCGGCGTGGTCGGCCAGCATGCCCAGGGTGCGGGCGGCATCGTCGACCACGCGGAACACGCCGATGCCGTTGCGGCGCAACTCGTCGGCGGCCGCGCTGTCCGAGCACATCGTGTGCAGGGCCAGGGGTTTGCCGTGCCGGTGCACGTGTTCGGCCATCACGGTGGCGGTGGCGATCTCGCGGGCGGCCAGCTCAGGGCCGTAGTCGCCGTAGCCGCCGAAGTAGCCGGTGACCAGCACCGAGTCGATGTCGGGATCGGCCAGCGCCAGGTCGATCACCCGGCCGAACGAGGTGATGTCCTGCTCGCCGGCCCCGGCCAGGTCCACCGGGTTGGCCACGCCGGCCGACGGCGGCAGCTCCGCCTTCAGCGCCGCCACCAGCGACGGCCGGAACTCGTTGACGGCCAAGCCGTTCGCGTCGGCGATGTCGCTGGCCGTGGACGCGTGCCCGCCGCCGTCGGCGATCACCGCCACCCGGCGGGCCGGTTTCGAGCCGTGCCGATGCAGGGCGGCGACCAGGTCGGCCATCTCCCGGGGGCTGTGCACCCGGTCCACGCCCGCGGCCCGACAGGCGGCGTCGATCACGTCGTTGTCGCTGGTCAACGCGCCGGTGTGGGACATCGCGGCCCGGTTGGAGGCCGCGCTGCGGCCGACCGTCAGCAGCACAACGGGTTTGCCCGCGGCGACGGCCTCCCCCGCGGCGGCGACGAAGTCCCGGCCGTCCTGGAAGTCCTCGCAGTAGGCGGCGATCACCTCCGTGCCCGGGTGGTGGGCGTAGGCCCGGATCAGGTCGGCCGCGCCGAGGTCGGCCTGGTTGCCCAGGGAGGCGAAGCGGGAGAACCCCAGGCCGCGGTCGGCCAGGAACTTGCTCAGCTCCAACGCCATGTTGCCGCTCTGCGAGACCAGCCCGACCGGCCCGCACGGCAGCGGATTGGACACCAGGAACAGGTCGCTGGTGGTGTCCAGCACGCCCAGGCAGTTGGGGCCGAGCAGCACCGCCCCGGCGGCGCGGATCCGTTGCGCCACCGCGGTCTGCGTGGCCCGGCCCTCGGCCCCGAGCTCGGCGAAGCCCGAGGTGATGGCCACGATGGCGGTGGCCCCGGCGGCCAGCGCGTCGTCCACCGCCTCGTCGAAACCCCTGGCCGGCACGGTGATCACCACCAGGTCGACCGGCTCGGGCAGGTCGGCCAGCCGCTTGAAGGTGGGCCGGCCCAGCACCGGCTCGCCGCGCCGGTTGACCAGGTAGAGCGGCCGGCGCTCGCCCATCCGCAGCGCCTGCACGCTGATCCAGTTGCCGTACTTGGTCTCGTCGTTGCTGGCGCCGAGAATCGCCACCGAGCGCGGGGTGAACAGGGTGTCCAGGTTCCTCACGGGGACGCCACCTCCGGTGCGGGGTATCCGGCGCCCCAGGCGTCGGCGCCGCCGTCGACCACGATCGTGGTGCCCGTGACGTAGGCCCCGCCAGGGGAGACGAGGAACGAGATCAGACCGGAGACGTCCTCGGGTGTGCCGAGCCGGCCCAGCGGCACGGCCTGGGCCCATTTCCGCCGGTCGGCCTCGGTGTAGTTCTCGTCCAGCGCCTCGGTGGCGATGGTGCCGGGCGCGACGCACAGCGAGCGGATGCCGTACCGGCTCCACTCCAGCGCCAGGCCCGAGGCCAGGTTCTCCAGCGCGGCGCGGGCGGCGCTGGCGTGCACCATGCCCGGGATGCCGCGGCGGGGCGAGAAGGCGATGAAGACGATCACGCCTTCGCGGCGGGGGATCATCGACCGGACCGCGACCTCGCGGGTCATGGTCCAGGTGGCGTCGACCGCGAGCCGGTGCACCGCCCGCCAGCCGCCGGCGCTGATGTCCTCGGCCGGGGCGGCGAACTGGCCGCCGGCGTTGTTGACCAGCACGTCGATCCGGCCGTACGCCTCGATCGCGGCGTCGACCACCGGGGTGACGTCCTCGCGGATGTCGGCCACCTTGACCAGGCACTGCCCGCCGGCCCGCACGATCTCCTCGCGCACCGAGTCGAGCGGCTCGGGCCGCCGGCCGCAGATCACCACCCGCGCCCCGCCGGCGGCCAGGTCCAGCGCGGTCGCCCGGCCCAGGCCGGTGCCGCCGCCGCTGACCACCGCCACCTTGCCCGCGTGCACGTCCGGCCGGAGCACCCCGGTCACCCGCCACCTCCGCAACTAGGATCAGACTCGGCGAGGATCTGACTGACGCGTCAGTCAGATTCATTAAACGGGCCGTGTCAAGAGCTAGGGGTGTACCTGACTCGCGCGTCAGTTAAGCTGGGGTGATGACTCGTGCCGAGGAGGACCGCCGCGTCGCGATCCTCGACGCCACCTGGCGGCTGATCGCCGAGCGCGGCTACCACGCCGTCCGGATCGCCGACATCGCCAAGGTCTGCGGCACCAGCACCGGCACCGTGCACTACTACTTCCCCGGCAAGCACGATGTGCTGACCGAGGCCCTCAAGTACTGCGTGGAGCAGGCTTTCGAGCGGCAGAGCCGCGAGCTGCGGCCGATCGACGACGCCTACCAGCGGCTGCTGAAGCTGATCGACATGCAGCTGCCCAAGGTCGGCCCGGTCCGCGACGAGTGGTCGGTGTGGTTGCAGTACTGGGCCGAGTCGGCCATCCGCCCCGAACTTCGGCCCGTGCACAACGAGTTCTACGCCCGCTGGCGGGACGCCGTGGTGCGTATCGTGCGCCGTGGCCTGCGTCAGGGCGTGTTCCGCGATGTCGACGCCGACCAGGTCGCCCTGCGGCTGACCGCGTTGACCGACGGGCTGGCCATCCAGGTCCTCACCGGCGCCCCGGAAGTCACCGTCACGGTCATGCGCGAACTGCTGGTCGACTTCGCCCGCCGGGAACTCGTGGTCAGCGCGTCGGCTGAAGCGTGACGTCCACCCTCAGGCCGCCACCAGGAATCGGGCAGGCCGTCAGCCGGCCGCCGTGCGCCGCCGTTATCGCGGCCACAATGGACAGTCCGAGCCCGTGCCCGTCCCGCGTTCGGCGTCGGCCGTCGAGCCGGCGGAACGGCTGCACCAACTCGGCGATCTGATCCGGCCGGATCACCGGGCCGCTGTTGACCACGCACAACGTCGGCCAGCCGTCGGGTGTTCCCGTCCGGACGTCCACCCATCCGCCGGGAAGGTTGTGCCGCACCGCGTTGTCGACCAGGTTGGCCACCAACCTCTCCAGCAGCCTCGGATCCCCCGACACCGTGGCCGGCGCGAGATTCGCGTCCACCCGCACATCCCCTTGCGGCACAGTCACCTCCTTGGCCAACGCCGCCAGATCGACCGGCCGCCGCGCCTCGATCCCCCGCTGGCTCCTGGCCAGCATCAGCAACGCCTCGATCAGCCTCTCCTGGTGCTGGCTGTTGGCCAGCAGCCGCCGATGCGTGTCCTGCAACGACTCCACCGTGGGCTCCGGGTCGGCCAGCGACACCTCGATCAACGTGCGCTCGAACGTCAACGGCGTCCTCAGCTCGTGCGACGCGTTGGCCACGAACAGCCGCTGCGCCTTGAACGCCGTCTCCAGCCTCGCCAGCAACCCGTCGAACGTGTCCGCCAGATCCTTCAGCTCATCCGACGGCCCCGCCACCGCCAGCCGCTCGTGCAGATTGTCCTCCGACAGATGGCGGACCCGGTGGCTCATCGTCCTCAATGGACTGAGCACTCTCCCCGCCACCACCCACCCCAGCAGCAGCGACACCGCCGCCATGATCCCCAGCCCCACTCCCGACCACAACAACAGCCCGCCAAGCACATCCGCCCGCTGGTCCGCCAACTTCTCCGTCATCAGCATCGACCCCGCACCCGGTGTCCCGGCCATCACCGTCGGTCCCGCCGTCGAACTGGTGAGCGCATAGATCATCGCCAGCAGAAACGCCCCCGTGACCACAAACAGTCCACTGTAGAGCGCAGTGAGCCGGACCCGGACACTCCGCCGCCCCACCCGCCACCATTCGACCAGTCTCATCCCCGACACCACCACACCGTGCCATCGCTCGACCGGGCTCATATCCGGTATCCCCCGCGCGGCACCGTCTCGATCACCGGGGGATCGCCCAGCTTCTGCCGCAGGCGGCTGACCGTGACCTTCACCGTCTGCGTGAACGGGTCGGCCGCCTCATCCCAGCCGCGCTCCAGCAGCCGCTCCGGCGACACCACCGCGCCGCCGGCCGACAGCAGCAGCTCCAGCACAGTGAACTCCTTGGGGGACAACGACAATCGCCGGCCGGCTCGGGTCACGGTCCGCAGGGCCGGGTCGAGGCGTAGGTCGCCGTGGGTCAGCACCGGCGGCACCGGCGGCTGCGACCGCCGGGCCAGCGCGCGGATCCGGGCCACCAGCTCGGCGAAGGCGAAGGGCTTGGGCAGGTAGTCGTCCGCGCCCATGCTCAGGCCCTGCACCCGGTTCTCGATCGTGCCCGCCGCGGTCAGCATCAGGACCCGGCTGTGCGTGCCCTGCCCGATCAGCCGCCGGCACACCTCGTCGCCGTGCACCACCGGCAGGTCCCGGTCCAGCACCACCACGTCGTAGCCGTTGTCCCAGGTCCGCAGCAGCGCCTGCGCCCCGTCGAACACGACATCCACCGCCATGCCCTCGCGGCGCAGGCCGGCCGCCACGGTCTCGGCCAGCTCCTCGTGGTCGTCCACCACCAGCACGCGCATGCGCCCCAGTCTGGCCCGGGCCTTGTGGTGCCGCGGTAACAGCGCTTGTTCCCGTGCGGCAACCGTCTTCCCGCTTCACTGCTTCCGACCCGTTCACCAACCTGAAGGAGGACTCGCGATGAGGTCGACGCTTGGCCGCTTGGGCCGCCTGGCCGCGCTACCCGCCGCCGTGGTCTCCATGGCCCTGCTCGCCGCGCCGGCGTTCGCCGCCGCCTCGACGCCCACCCCGCCGCCGCCCCAGTGCACGATCACCACGCACCCCGACACTGACGCCACCACGCACCCCGCCCCGGGCAAGCCCGGCAAGTGTGTGATCTGCGTGATCACCGATCCCGGCGGCGGCACCGGCCCGGTCACCGGCGGCGGAGCCTCAGGCGGCGGCGCGTCGGGCGGGGGTAGCGCGTCGGGCGGGGGTAGCGCCCCCGGCGGCGGCGCGTCCGGCGGGGGTAGCGCGTCCGGCGGGGGTAGCGCCCCCGGCGGCGGCGCGTCCGGCGGGGGTAGCGCGTCCGGCGGGGGTAGCGCCCCCGGCGGCGGCGCGTCCGGCGGCGGCGCCACCGGCCCGACCGAGCAGGGCGGCACCACCCAGGGCGGCACCACGGGCGGCGGTCAGGGCGGCGTCATCACCGGCAAGCCCGGCGAGTGCCCCGTCTGCCCGCTGCCGCCGGGCGGGCCTGCGAACACCGGTCCCGGCCAGGGGGCGGGATCGGTGAGCACGCAGCCCGGCAAGGGCAAGGAGTGCGTCATCTGCATCATCATCAAGCCCGGCACTCCCGACGACCCCACCACCCAGTCCGGCCCCACCACCCAGTCCGGCCCCACCACCCAGTCCGGCCCGACCCCGGTGCCCGGCGACCCGGCCAAGTGCGAGGTCCACCCCGTGCCGGCCACGAAGTAACGTCAGATCCTGCGGGCCCCACCTCCCGCAGCACAACCCCGGTGATCCCCGGCCTCTCGCCGGGGATCACCGCTATCTCCACACCCACCGCCCCCAACGGCCACCCCACACCCACCGCCCGTTCCCACACCCACCAGTAATTCCCACACGCACCAGCCCACCCGCGCCCTCCACCCACCCCACCCATGCCGTCCCCTCCCCAAGATCAAGGGACCTTTCCTCTCGCCCAACGCCAGTAAGGGCCCCTTCATGACACCCAAACGCCAGAAACGGCCCGTTCACTGCGCCGCTGTGTGTCACGCGGTGGGCAGGTGCTGGAAGGTCCGGCGCAGCTGGGTGATGCCGGAGTCGCTGGTGATCCACGCCAGCGGCGCGTACCGCACGACCGGCCCGGCGGGCGGCAGCAGCAGGGGTCGGCCGGCGGTGTCGCGGGGCCATTCGACGTCGGCGGTGAGCGTACGGGCGGGGATGAGCCAGTAGTCGCCGGTACGGTAGCTGCCGCCGGCCTGGAACCAGACCTGGACACCGTCCTCCAGGTTGAGCCACGCCCCCTCGGTCACCGGCACGGCGCCATCACTAAGGCCCGGTCCCTGCTGATCCCACCGGCGCAGCAACGGATGCCGGGCGGCGATCCCGCCGATGAGCGGCTCCGAGTCCAGCAGCACCCGACCACCGGCCGGGTCGAGTTCGGTGACCCGCAACAACGGAGCGGCGACACCACGGGCGGTGGTGGCGTCGTCGACGGCCTCGACCCAGTCGCCGACCTCGATCGCCAGCTTGTCGTCCCGGCCCAGCGACGACAGGGAAACCCAGCGCCCGTCCACGGCGGTGATCGGGAAGACGATGGAGCCGTTGTCCCGCGACCACTTGAACGTCGCCGACTCGCCGGCGCCATGGATCTCCACCCGGTACAGCTGGTTCTCCGGCCCCCGGTACGCGGCGTCGGGCGCGAGCAGGCACGGGTCGTCGTCGGTGCCGGCCGGCTTCTCCACCTGCGCCGCAAGATGGCTCTTCACGGCGGTCTGGTCCTCGACCCACTGGTCGAACTGCTGCTCCGGATTGCTGCGCTGCGAGGAAACCTTGAGCGGCAACGGCAACGCCTGCCAGGTGACCTGGCTACGGGCCGCGGTGTCGGGCAGGGCCACGCCCAGCGCCGACTCCCGGATGAGCGGATCCTGCACCGCCGTCACGAGTTGCTCAACCACCCGCAGGTAGACCAGGAACGGGAAGCCCGGCAGCTTGTCGTCGGCGTTCTCCTGGTCCAGATAGGCGAACGGCTGGTTCCAGTAGCCGATGGCCTGGGTGTCCAAGGTGGACTGATCATCGCCGACGGCCTGGAATACGGGCGCGGGCGTGGAGTCGACCAGCACACCGTCCACATAGTACCGACCAGGGGTGATGGCCAGGTCGGCCGGCTGTTTGCCGTCCGGGCTGGGCACATAGGCGACGGTGAAGCCGTCGGCCGGGCCGCCGTGCGGGCCGATGACGTCGGCGGCGGTGGTGCGGGCCAGGTGCAGCTCGATCGCGGCCTGCTCGTTGGCGTCGGCGTCGAGCTGCACCCGGCCCTGCTGGGACAGCACGGCGGAGTAGTGGGCCGCCGGCCGGAAGGTCGCTCGCGAGAAGTCTGCCTTCATGGTGCGCTCCTAGGACACGGTGACAACGGCGGCTTCCGAGCCGGCCGGGGTGAATTCGGTGAGCCGGGCGGCCAGGTTGTCGGCCCGCTGCGGCTGGAACAGGTCGTGCCACACGCCCATCTCCGACCCATCCTCGGCGCCCCGGGCGATCTCCACTGGGCAGTGGGCCGACAGCTGCGCGTAGCCGGGCGTGCCGTAGCGGGTGCTGGTGAACCGGGGCCGCACCCGGGCCACCACCAGGTCCCGCTGGCCCGGCGCGGCTGCGACGGCCAGGTCGGGCTGGCAGTGGTAACGCCGAGGCGTGCGGGAGCCAGTTGGCACGTAACAGAAGCGCACGCAGCCTTCGCCCCGACGGGCCACGTTGAGACAGCCGTCGAAGATCGAGTTCTCGGCGGTGCCGACCGCGTGGGTGAACACCTCGCCGATCACCGTGGACCGGTGCACGTTCAGAATCGCGTTGGCGTGCCGGCAATCCGGCGCGGACAGCGCCTCCCGTCCGGGATCGGTGGCGTCCAGCACGCTGTCGACGAGGTGGATCGGCAGCGGGTCGGCGCAGACCTCGTTCGTGATCACGAGAATGGTGCCGATGATGCTGCGTTCCACCTGCACGCAGGCGGTGGTCCCCTCCAGCACCAGACTCGGCTCCTCGGGATGGCTGGGCTCGCAGTGCGGCTCCAGCGACCAGCCCGGCACCAGCGTGCAGTGCCGGATCGTCACCGCGCCGACCGGTCCGGTGACGCTGACGCCCCGGCCGGCGATCAGCAGCCCGTCCAGCACGATCCGGCCGGCCGGGCGACGGTCGCCGTCGGCCGGCGGATTTCCCCTGATCTGCAAGGAATCCGGCCGGTTGCTGTACCAGTCGAGCAGCCGCAGCACCGGCCGCACTCCGTCGGCCGCCCGCACCTCCAGCCGGTCGTCCGGCTCCAGCACGAACTCCAACTGCTCCTGGTACGCCCCGCTGTCGGTGATCTCGATGATCGCCTCGGAGCCGCCGTCGCTCTTCCACCGCTCGTACGCGGTGGTGATCCGCTCGAAGTCCTGCCCCGGCCCCACGCGGTAGACCGGCGGGCCGGCGGTCACGGTGCGCGGGTACTCGCCGCCGCCCATGTCGTCGGAGAAGGCGTAGTGGTAGGTCACCCACACGCCCCGGCGCGGCGCGTGCCGGGCCCCGAACACGATCCGGCCCAGCACCGGGTCCACCACGATCTGGTGCCGTTTCGGCCGGTACGCCCAGCCGGACAGATCGGCGACCACGAAGTCGGCGGCCGGGATCGGATCGCTGCCCGGGCCCCGCCAGACCGTGAAACTCTTGCCCGGCCCGTAGAAGTCGGCGAACCGGTCGGCCAGCGCGCGACGGCGGATGAACAGCGGCAGGTTCTCCTCGGTGGCCGGACGGCCGGCCGTCGGCACCGGTTTGGTCACCAGCGGAACATCGTTGCCGAGAATGGAGAACGTGTACTGGTTGCGGGCCCGGTCCACGCAGTAGGCCGGCGCGTGGGTCACCGAGTACGGCTTCAGCCGCCAGATGAACAGGCCGACATTCTGTAGTGCGTAACGACCTTGCCGCCGGCGGGAGCCGATGCCCGGCGCCTCGGGGCCGTGCGCCAACGGGTCGAACGCCGTGCCGGCGAGATCGAGCAGATCACCCCGGCGCAGATCCACCAACCGGCCTCCGGCGGCCAGGCCGCGTCGACGAACCGCCGCCGCGCCGCCGGCGTACAGTCGAACCGGTTGTGTGCTCGACAAAAGCGGCAGGAACTCCACCGCGCGGGCCGGCCACTCGGCCACCGACGCGGCCGCCTCCTCCAGCAACGGCAACGTTCCCTTGCGGCGGCGATTCCCGACGGTGTCGGCGACATCTCGCCGCGGCGCGAGGCGGGCGGCCAACCGGGCCACGGCCTCGGCGGTGGCGGTGCCGCGCGCGCTCAACGCCTCCTGGTAGCCGCCGAGCAGCCGGTAGCCGACCAGGTCGCCCAGGTACGGCACGGCCCAGTCCTGGCACGTCTCGATGAACCAGTTGTCGTACAGCTGCTCGATGTCGCCCTGCACCAGGTCGACCTGCTCGGTGATCACCGCGAGCAGCGCCCGCAGCGGCTCGCCGGCGTCGACGTCCCGGGCGCGGACGAACCGGGGCAGCAGCTCGTAGAGCCGTTCCGTCACGGCCGGACCTCCTTGAGTGTCAACGTGTCCGGCACGTCCGGCGACAGCAGCGCCAGCTGGGCCGGGCGAATGCCGCGGAACACCACCACACTCCGCCCCTGCGGCAAGGGATCGGCGCTGGTCAGGTCCGGATTGAGCCGGAACAGCTCGGCCACCGTGATCCCGTTGGATGCCGCGATCTGGGTCAGCGTCTCGGTGCCCGCCCGCACCGTGTACCGGGTCTCGTCGAACCGGGCCAGCCGGGAAGGGACAACGGCCTGCGGCGTGGTCAGCCTTTCGGCCAGCGCGTCCAGGTCAGCCGGCGTCAGACTTCCTTCCACACCGGCGAAAACGTCGATGTCGACATAGTCCACGCCGGCCACCGACTGCGCCGCCGCCATCGCCTCGGACAGGTACGCCGGCTGGCCCAGCTCCCGCCGGTCGAAGCCGAGCCGGTCCAGCAGCGCCGCCCGCACCGCCGGCTCCACCAGCCGCCAGGTGTAGGCCGGAGCCACCTTGATGTTGACCGCCAACACCAGCAGCACCAGTTCCCGCACCGCGACCCGCACCGGCAGCTGCGGATCGCCGAAGTCCCCGAGGGAGGACCTCAACGTGGTGACGATGTCGGACGTGTCGGTCAGCGGAATATCGTCCACTCCGGCCACGGTCACGTGCACGACCTGCCGCGACCCGTCGGTGAGCCGCCGCGCGCTGGCCCGCCCGATGCCGGCGCGGGCGCGGGCGAAGTCCTCGTAGTCCGGCACGGACACCAGCCGGTCCAATGCCGTGACCGACAACGGAATCGTCCGCCGGGCCTGCTCCGGGCCGTCCGCGTCGGCGCCGCCGGTGGCCGGCAACGGGTTGTTCACGCCCGACACCCACAGCGGCCGGGTGACCAGCTGGCTGATCTTGCCGGCGGGCACGTTGGCCGCCTTGCCCACGCCGACCCGGTAGGCGGCCCGCACGTTCTGCGTGCCGGTGGTCAGCCGGGCCCCGTGAACACCGTCGCCGAAGGTCACCGACACCGCGCCGGCCGCGTCCACCGCCGTGGTGTAGACCCGTTCGGCCGGTCCGCGTCCGGCCAGACTGTCCACTTCGGACCAGAGCACGCCGTCCACCCGGACCTCCAGCGTGCTGGCTGCGCCCAGCGGATTGTCCGCGGCCAGCCAGGTCACCGGGCTCTGGAACAGTTTGAACGTCTGGTTGGCCTTGCTGGCGTCACCGCTGCCGATCGGCTCGTCCCGGGAGGCCCCATTGGTCGCCGGGCCGACGTTGGCGTACAGGTGCACGGTGTCGCGCTTGTACCGGTAGGCGAGGTCGGCGGCCAACGTGATCCTCGTGTGCACGGTGTCGCCCGGCAGGCTCTTGTCCACGAACTGCTCGACCTCGGCGATCATCGTCAGCTCGGTGCCGATCACCCCTGGTGTGCCGGGGATGTCGGTCCGCTCACCGCTGACGATCAACCGCCGCCCCGCGGTCAACCCCTGGTACAGCTGCCCGAGCTCGATCTGCTTGCCCTGCACGTCCTCGGTGACCGGCTCGGTGGCCAGCGTCAGCGGCACACCCCGGGTGTAGACCGTGGTGTCCCGGATGTCGGTCAGCATGGTGTCGTGCTCGTCGAGCCACTCGGCGGCCAGCGAGAGCTCGGTGACCTTGCCGGTGATGCCGAAGTCCGACCGGGAGATCACCCGGCTGTCCTGCACGCGGGTGATCACCGGCTTTCTCGGCCGCTCGATCACGACCCAGCTGCCCGGGCCGATCCCGTCGTACACCGCGTCCAGGGCGAGCAGGTTGCGTGACAGTGTGGGCAGCGAGCTGCTCATGGACAGCTCGACGAACGCCGATGTGGTGCCCGACTCGGCGACCCGCCGCCCGCTGAGCTGGAGCTCCGCCTGCGACTTGTCCGAGGAATCGCCCTCGAACAGCCGGAACGAGACCGGGCCGACGCCATCCTTGGTGACCGCGACATCGACGGCATGCTTATCGTCCACAATGGACGCCGTCACCGTGCGCCCGAACAGGTTGGCGTCGAAGGCGAGCTTCACCCCGATGAGATCGCCGGGGGCGGGGGCCGCATCGTTCTCGGCCACCGGAATATCCGGCTCAACCTCCCGCGAGATGGTGACCCTGCCCGGGCCGACATCGGCATGGCCCGGGGTGGCGTCGCTCGGCACAGGTGCTCTTGCCACCGAGGACCGGCCGGTCTCGGTCCACGTGAACGTGACCAGCGTCGGCTTCCCGGCCTCGTCATAGGAGATCTGGAAGGTCAGCTGCTGGGTGCCCAGCAGCGGCCAGTCCTCGGTGCCGGTCGGCCGGCCGTTGGCGTCGAAAGTCGGTCGGAGCGGGGCGGTCGCCCCGAACGGCGTGGCCACCGTGCGCATCAGCTGGAGACTCTGAAGTTCAAGGGGGGCAGTGAGATCGACGTTGCGCCAGGCCGGGTAGAGGGTGTCGCGCAGGCGCGGGTCCAGCGCGGCCAGCAGCTGCACCGCCGCGTCCGAACCCTGTGTGAACACGTCCTTCGGATCCCGGCCGAGATCGATCGGGGACGGCGGCAGTTGCGCCGGCGGGGTCCGGAGGGCCCCAAGCAGCGCCCCCAGCCCAACCGCCGCCGAGCTGTCCGGGGCCAGGGCGGCGAACAGGGACGGTTCCTCCTCCTGCTGCGGGGGTTCCAGCTCCGCGACCGTCGCCCGCCACTTGACCAGCTGATCCTCCAACGTGTTCTGGAGGAAGTCGTGGACGTTGGCGTACTGCTCGGCCAGCGCCTCGGTCTCGTGCAGCCGCTCGATCGCCTCGTCCAGGCGTTGCCCGAACTCGGTCGGCGTCGTGACGGTCGGCTCGGACTCGGCCAGCGGCGCCTTCGACCGTGGCGGCAGGTCGCCGTCCAGCACCACCAGCACCTCGTCGACGTACCGCCGGACGATGCGGCTGCGGGCATAGGTGTTGTCCTGCAACCAATCGGCCAGCTTGTCGTGGTACGCGTCGACCAGGTCCTGGAAGTCCGGCTGAGCCGCGCCGGGCAGGCCGACCGTGGTGATGCCGGTGGCCTGGTCGATCTCCACGTGCGGCACGGTCTGGCTGAGCTGCCGCCCGGTCTCGGTGCCGAACACGAACAGCAGCCGGTCGCCGAGCTTGATGTCGTTGGCCGTGCCGGCGACGTGGATCTGCCCGCCCTGGCCGAGCCGGCCGAGCTCCACCGGATACGGCCGGCGCAGCCGCACCTGGAGGTCGTTCCACGACCAGCGGGCCGGCAGGTCCTCGCCGATCTCGAACGGCTGGGCCTGCTCGCCCTGCGCCGGAATGCTCTGCGCCCGCGTGCCTTTCGGCACCACCACCGCGGTGTCTGGCCCGGAGGCCGGGTCCTTGTCGATGGTGTAGGCCAGGAAGGTGCCGGCCGACACACCCGGTCGCGGCCGGTGGCCGACAAGGTTTCCCAGCAGCCGCAAGGATTCCTGCTGGGTGGCCGTGCGCAGGTAGCCCTCGTTGGCGATCCGCTCGGTGTAGAAGGTCAGCAGGTCGCCGACGACCGCCCAGCCGTCCAGCAGCGCGATGGAGGCGTCGTCGGTCGTGCGCACGGTGAGCCCGGCCAGCGCCGGGTAGGCCGGGCTGGACAGCCGGGCCAGCATCGACTCCAGGAACTCGCCGTGCGTGCCGACGCGGACGGCCAGTTCGGCCAGCCCCGGCGGGTTGTTGATCGTCAGCGGCGTCTCGACCTGCACGCCCTGGCAGGCGCCGCCGCATCCGCAGCCGCAGTCCCCCGTGGTCATCGGCGTTGTGCTCATCGGCCACCTCCCGCCACGATCGCCAACCGGCCGTTCTCCGGCCGGTCGCGGTCGTCGTCCAGTTGCGCGATCTCCAGCGGCCCGATCGCCAGCACGCCATCCCGGAGTTCGTCGGCGGCCGGCCGGAACAGCCGCTTGAGCCGGGTCACCTGCACGCTCTGCACACCGGCCACGGCCCCGGCAGCGGTGACGATCCGGCTGACCCGCACCGGGTCGCCGAAGGTCAGCGAGTCGGGGGCGAACATCCGCCGCAGGGTCAGGCGCACCGCCTGCGAGACGTGCGCCCGCTGGTAGCCGGCGGACACACACAACGTCACCTCGAGGTCCAACGGCACCAGAACTGCCGGCAGCACAACGAGTTCATGCCCGATCCGGCGGTACGCCGCCAGCCGCGCGGCCACGGTGTCGATCAACGCCGGGCTGACCTCGTCGGTGCCCAAGGCATCGATGGCGACGTGGGCTTCCTCGCCGGCGCCGGTCCAGCGGATCTCCGCCGCCGCGCGCTGCACGCCCGGCACCTGGCCGGCCAGGTCGGCGTAGTCGGTGGCGGTGACCGCCCGCAGCCGGGTTCGGTGCAGCGCCAGCGGGGCCAGCTGGCGGACCTGATCCAGCGGCTCGGGGTCGGTTCCTCCCCTGGCCGGCAAGGGGTTTCGCACCGCGATGACGCCGTCGCCATCGGGCGCGCCGCAGCACAGGACGAGGTGCCCGATCGCCTCCGCGCCCACATTGCCGGGCAGGCCGTTGCCGACGCGGTAGCGCAGGCTCAGGTCACCGCCGGCGGGCGGCGGCTGGCCGTGCTGGCCGTCGCCGAACCGGATCTCCAGCTCGCCGTTGTCGTTCAGCTCGCCGACGAAGTTCCGGTCCCGCGGGCCGCTGGCCAGCAAATCCCTGCTGGGCAGCCACATGTCACCGTAGTCGTCGGTGATCTCCAACACTGGCAGGGCTTCCCGCGACTCCTGGACCGTGGCCGCGCTGGCCGGGCCGGCCAGCTGCGGCGCGCTGCTGTCCAGCTCCGCCGCCGCTTTGGCGCCCCACATCTGGGAAATCTCCCACACGACATCGTCGCCAAGCACCTCCCCGGAGCGGGCCCGGTCGGCCAGCACGGTCAGCCGCGTCAGCTTGGCCGCCAGGAACTCGGTGAACCGGGCGATCAGGATCCGCAGCGCCGGGCCGGGATACTGCCGCAGGTTGTACTTGACCAGCGTGGCCGACCCGAACAGCCGGGTCAGCTCCTCGATCTCCGCCGCCGTGAGCTTGTGGCCGCCGGCCACCTCGCGCCACAGGTGATTCAGCCGGTCCAGGACGCGATCCGGCAACGTGGCCAGCACTCGGGACTGGCTCAGCGACACCCAGGCCGGGCTCGGGAACGGCGCCCGCTGGGTGATCGGCGCGTAGTGCGGCCGCGGCCGGAACCGCTGCTTCAGCTGGGGATACGTGATCTGGGCCAGCAACGCCTCCACTGCGGCGGCCTGTTCGGCCGCCGTCAGGTCGGCGCTGAGCTTCGAGCGGTCGACGGCGTCCTGGCCGAGCAGCGGCACGAGTCGTTCGATCTGCTCGGCGCTGGCCGGCGTGCCCGAGCGGGTTTGCACCAGCAAGCCCTGGATGAACAGGACGGTCGGGTCGTTGTCCGGCCGGTCCGGGCAGCCCAGCGCGGGCGGATCACAGGACGGCGGCTGCACCTGGGCCGGCGGCACCGTGATCACCTCGGGCGCACCGCCGCAGTAGGTGATGTCACGGCCGTGATCGGTGAGCACGACATTGCCGCGAGCCACACTGACATCGGTCAGCACCTCGCAGTCCGGGCCACCCCGGGCCGACAGGCACACCGGGAACGTCAACGCGTCCTCGTCGGCCCAGGTCACGTCGAGCAGCGGCTGCTCGAACAGCTTGTCCTCAATGGACTTGACCTTGGTGATGCGGACCGCCTGGCGGTGCGTCGGATCGGCGTCGGCGACGGCGCCCGTCTTCGGCCCTCGCACCTCCTCGATCAGCAGCACGTCGCCCGGGCACAGCTGCAACGGCGCGTCGTGATCGTCGGTCAACACCGCCGAGGTCGATCCCTTGGGCAGGAAGCACTCCTGCTCGCCCCAGGTCCAGAAGCTGATCGCGTTGTGCTGCGGCCACAGCCGCAGCGGCCGGTCGGGCAGCGGCTCGAACACCTGGATCCCGGCCGTGGGCGGCAGTTCCTCCAGCTGCTCGTCGTCGATCACGGTGGCGACATCCGGCCGCTGCGCCGGATCCAGCCGGCTCAGGTCGATCGCGGCGAACCGGTAGTCGCCGGGCTGAAGCTCGACCGCGCGTTCGGTGGACAGCGTGACCCAGGCCCGGGCGTTGCAGCCGTCGTGCATAGCGTAGTCGATCAGCCGTACGTGCCGGCGTACCGACTGCCGCCGCCGCGCAGTGTCCAAATAGGCCTCAGTGGCCACCGCATCCTGTTGGTAGCTCAGCTGATCGCCGATGTAGGCGAACAACTCCAGAACCGCCAGCCCCAGATCCGGCTCGTGCCGCTCAACCCACTGCGGGATGGTCAACGTCATCCGGTCCAGCAGCAGGCGGCGCAGCGTCCCGTAATCCCTTGCCAGGTAGTCGATCGGCGGGGCCGGGTGCCGCGGCGGCGCGAGCGGTTCCTCTTCGGCACAGTCGAAATCGGTCGGGCAGGCCAGCCGGAAGGAGAATTCCGCGCTGGTGTAGCGCGGGTCGAAGCCGTGGTAGGGCCGGGTTCCCGGGCGGCCGAAGGCATCCTGCTCGACCACGTTCAGCGTGTAGCGGGAGCTGTCCCCCGGCTCGTTGATCGTGACGTGCAGCTTGTCGTCCAGGTCCGGCTCCTCGGCCGCCTCCAGCTCCACCTGGGTCGCGTAGAGGCCGGTGATCCGCCGGCCGCCGTCGATGCGGATGTTGTGCGGCCGCAGGTTCTCCGGCGCGTGGCCGAGAAAGGTGACGGTCAGCAGCGTGCCGCTGTCGTCCACCTCGACCTCGTCGATGCCGTTGAGCCGCGCCGCCCTGACCTGGGGCCGACGCGTGTCGGTCCCGCACTTCACTGTCACGGTGTTCCCCCTTGGCCGAACACGTCCGTGCGCTGGCTGCCGGTGGGCAGCACCACGTAGGACAGGTGCACGCTGAGCTGGCCGTCCTGGCTGACGACATCCAGTCGCTGCACCGTGATCACGTCGCCCAGCCAGCGCTGGAGCGCGGCCTGCACGGACAACTGCAACGTGGACGCCAGCTCCGGGCTGTTCGGCTCGAACACCAGGTCCAGCAGACCGCAGCCGAAGTCCGGCAGCATCACCCGCTCCCCCGGGCTGGTGAACAGCAGCAGCTCGATCATCTGCCGGACGTGGTCGTCGTAGCCGGCGCCGGCGGTCCGGCCGTGACTGTCCACTTGGAATGGAAAGGCGATGTCGGTGCGGGCCGGCAGGCTCGACTGCGCCGGCAGCACCACGAGTTGGTCAGTCCGCTGGGCCCTCACTGCCCCACCGTCCTCTGCTGGATCACCGACACCACCGGCGCGCCCTGCGGGATGTGCTCGGCGCTCAGGCACAGTCCGGTGGAGCCCTGGGTGAGCACCTGCGAGCCGTTGACCCGGATGCGGGCGCTCGGCGTGATCCACTGCACGGTCACGCAGGGCTGGGGCTTGTTGCCGACGAAGAAGGGGCAGCCGGTGATGGTGGTCAGGTCGGCGACGGTCCAGATCACCTGGCCGGTGACCGTGCCGCGGGTCTGCGACGGCTGGAAGACGGCCCGGCCCCCGTGCGGGCACATGACGGTCGCGTTGAGATGCATCAGATTTCCCGGCATGGCGCTCCTTCAGGTCACCGCGAGGGCTTGCTTGTTGATCGACACGGTCGGGCCGGTCAGCTCGATGGACGCGCCCTTGCCGTTGTCGATGGTGATGCCGAGATCGCTGACCACGATCGACGCGCCGGTGAGTGTCTTGAGCGTGATCCCCGGCCCGCCCGGCAGGTCGGACATGACCAGGGTGTGGCCGCCCGGGGTCTGCACCACGATGTTGGGCTGGGCCGGGTTGCCCAGCAGCGCGTCCGTGGGCACCTCCGCCTGCGAGCCGTACCAGCAGCCGACCCAGATCGGGTAGCTCAGGTCGCCCTGCTCGAACTCCACCCACACGCCCGATCCGATCGGCGGCACCACGTACACGCCCATCTGCGCGCCGGCCACCGGGTAGCAGGGCATCGCCCAGCTCGACGGCGTGGAGCCGAGCACGTCCGGAACCCGGACCAGGATGCGGCCCTGGCGCATCGGGTCCACATTGGTCACCACGGTCCCCCGGTACTTGCCGAGGTAGCGGCCGGCTTCGGGCATCGGTCCCCCTAGGGAATCACGTTCGGTGTCAACGAGATCAGGCCCTCGCGGGCCAGCGTGAAGTTCTGCGTGTACGACCCGGGCTTGAGGTTGTGGGTCACGCTCTTGACGTAGTACAGGCCGTCGTAGGTGATGCCCGCGCCGCGCACGCCCACCAGTTCCCGGGGCCGCAGCACGTGTCCGTACCGCACCACGTCCAGCTGCCCCGATCCGCTCACCGCGTCCGAGGTCTCCACCGCCTTGGCGATGCTCTCGGCCAGCGCCGTCGGCGCGTCCTTCTTGGCTGTGTCGTCGATGACCGTCTTCTTCAGCGCCGGGGCCGGCCGCAGGGCCAGCGGCGGCCGCAGCACGCTCACCTCCGGCACCGGCAGCAGCACATCCGTCTTGGTGATCGGGATCTGGATGCGCACGCTGGGCTGTTCCCGTGCCGTGCCGTCGAAGCCGAAGGACATCTGCTCCACTGTGGACAGATGGTCCATGTTCACGTTGATCGCCGGCTGCGGCACGCCCAGCCGCACCTCCGGCCCCCAGTAGGCCTTGCTCATGCCCGGCGCCGGCCCCGGATCGAGGTAGAAGGTGTACCCGTTGTCCTTGGCCAGCTTGGTGATGTAGTCCAGGTCGCTGCCCTTCTGGGTCTCCATGCGCTCGGTCGGCGCCGGCGCCTGCGGGATCAGCTCCGGGATGACCAGCGGCACGATGCCCCACTGGGCGTACTGGGCGATGATCGCCAGGCAGCGGGCCGCCGGGCCCATCGCCGGGTAGAGGATGCCGGTGTGGTCCTCCAGGCTCATCAGCACCGTGAGGTCCTCGCCCGTGACCGTCAGCGTCGACTGGCCCGGCACGCCCGCGATCCCCACCTCCTGGCGGGTGATCACCCCGTCCATCAGCACGTTCGGCGTGCCCGCCACCGTCGCGACCAGCACCACCCTCGTCTGCGGGTCGAACGCCCCCGCCGGCAGCAGCGCCTGCTGGATGATGCCGTTCTTCGTCAGGTCGAAGGCCAGCTGGAAGCCGCTGCGCTGCCCCGCCGTCACCGTCACCTGCGCCGACAACAGCGCGTCGGTCACCGGCTGCGGGGTCGGGGCCACGATCTGGCGGCCCATCAGCAGCGTCAGGTGGATCGGTCCGATGTCCCCCATCAGCCCGGCACGCCTTCCGGCAGCGTGATGTTCAGCCGCCTACCCGGCGTGTCCGTCAGCTCTCGCGGGTCCACCACCGGGTTCGCGTCCGCCAGCCGCCACCACTGCTCCGCGTCCCCGAACTGCCGGAACGCCAGCACATCGGCCCGGTCCCCCGCCCGCACCTCGTATGTTCCGATCACCGCGAACGTCTCCGGATCCGGCAGCAGCCTTGGCCGCAGATACGGCACCCCTGCGTGCTCCAGCTGATCCGACGCGAAGTACCGGCTCGTGCGCGGATACTTCGACGGCGCCGCAATCGCGTCCAGCGGACTGCTCATCGCTTGCCTCCCCTAGATCCCCGTGATCCCCAACGCGTCCAGTCGCCCCGCCGCCGCCGTTCCCGCCAGCTGCTCCTTCTGCGCCAGATGCGCCAGATACAGGTCCGCCCCCCGATGCCCCGTGGGCAGGTCGCTGGAGGACAACACCCTCAGCCCGATCCCCACCGTCGCCATGATCGGATTCAGCTCCACGTCGAACGCCGTCTCCGTGATGGTCAGTTCGGTCAGCCGCACCGGCAGCACCCGCTTGCTGCCCCAGACGAACAACGTCAGCGGCGCCTCCACCGGCGTGATCTCCAACGTCCCCACGCTCGCCAGCGCCTGATTCCCCCTGATCCTCGCCGCCGGCGGATTGATCAGCATCTCCAACGCCGCCAACTGCGGATGAATCCCGTTCGGCGCCGACACCTCGAACTGGTCCGTGGCATCCACATCCGCCTCGAACTTGATCGTCTCCACCGCCGGCCCCGTCAGCCGCAGCGCCTCCGTCCGATCCCCCTGCTGCTCATCCCCCGCCGCCTTCGGCGCCAGACTCCGCTGCAACGTGTCCGGATTGAACTGCATCACGATCACCCGCTGCGGCGTCCCCCGCACCGGATCCACAATCACCAACCCCGACCTGATCGGCTTGGGAATGTCGGTGTAGCCAATCGCGCTGGTCACGCCTCACGCACCTCCCCGCGGTGCAGGCGAACCGGACCGAAGGTCTCCATGCCGCTCACTGCCTCTTTCTGATCTGGTCCGCCATGAATTGGGCCTGCGCACGGAGATCCTCGTCGGGATCCGACTCGGCCACCCCGTCCAGGAAGGGAATGAATTCCGGCCAGTACGGAAACAACGTCGCCCACAGGGCCGCCTCACGAAGGCGAACGTCCGAGCTTCGCCCCAACTCCTCGACCTTCGCGATAAATCCCGGATCGGGTTCGTTGGGGGCAGCGAGCCCAAGCCTCCGTAGCAGCAAGGCTTTGGCTTCCACACCGTCCTCTCGATCCAACTGATCCAGCACATCCTCGTAGGAGATCGGCTCGAAGTACCGAGTCACAAGATCGTCGAACCTCTGAACGTCGGCGAACTCATCGCCGGTCACCTGCACAATGGCTGTTTCGGCCGGCGGATACTCGAGATAGTGCAGATACAGCCGCGGAGCTATCCGCCACGTCACCTCGCGCGTCACTCCCTCCGACGGCGCGGCCGTGATCTCACGAACCTTCTCGAAGCCCGCCGATTCGGCGAGCTCGACGACCTCCTCCTCGGCCGCCGACTCCTGCAACACACGTCGTCGCCCTTGAATATCGCCCCAGCTCATCGCCGGCACCTGCCCTCTCGTCATAAGCCCGTCGTCCCCTTCTTCTGTGGTGTCCAGAGCCTGGGAACTCGGGTCACCAGGTCAGGGTCGGCGTTGAGGATCTCATCCACGAGAGCGCGCAGTCGAGCGAGCGCCTGCTCCCTGTTTGCTTCATCGACGAAAATGTCATCAAAGGCGACGGCACGCGATGCCCACAAGGTAAATCTGTCAAGGTAACCGGTCGGCGTCTCCACGCTCGGTCTGATCTCGTCCAGGGTCGGCGCACGGAGTCCCCGGCTCTCAGCCCACTTCTGCTCCACGCCGTGCACCTGGTTGTACACGCTGTTGGTCGGCGCACGGAGCAGCCTCGCGATCTCCGGTGACTCCAGCATGTCCGGCGTCGGGGCGTTCCCCTGCCCCCATAGCAGTCCGGACGCCTTGTTCACCCTCATGGCCGCGCCGACTGACCGGTTCGGCACCATGAGGCCTCGGGAGTGGATCTCCCGCACCCGCGCAACGGCCTCCTCATCCGAGCCGGCCTGCGTCGCCCACTGCAATTCGGCCTTGGAGAGCAGAGTCATGACGCTGGACCTTTTCGACTCGACCAGCTCACGCAGGATCCGCTCGAAGGCGACGTCGGACATGTCGGGGGTGATCCCGCCGCGCCCGCCGCTGAGCCTCAAGGCCTGGTCGAGTTGCTTGCGGACCTCGCTGGCATCCGCGCCCTTCAGCAACACGTCCTGGTAGCGTCCGCCCTGACCACCGGGCGGCACCAGGAATCCGCCCGGGTCGGCCCGCCAGCCAGGCTGGAATCGGAACGTCAGATCCGCGCCCGTCAAGTCGATCACGCCGTGCTTCTTGTCCGACTTCCGCTCATTGATGAAGCCATGGACGTCGGACGCCTGCTGTGCGAGGGGAACATCCTGGCGCAGCGGGAACACTGGTGGCGCAGGCCTGGTTGCCGGACCCGTTCCCTGAGGTCCGCCAGGCGGCTGTGGAGGCTTCTGTTCCGTTCCTTGCGGCGACGCTTTCCTGGCAAGCTTCTCGGCTTCCTTCTTCATCTCCTCGGCCAGCAGCATCTTGCGCAGCACCAACGCGTTCCCGGCCGGCTTGCTCGGGTTGATCGTGGCGGTGATCTGGACGTTGTCCCCGCCCGTCAGCTCGAGACTGGACAATCGGTACCAGACCCGCATCGCGGCCAGCGCGGCCCGCAGGATCACCCCGCGAACGCCGCGCGCCAACAACGCCTTGAGCTTCGGCTGGATGCGCGCTACCGCCTTGGCGAGGCGCTCCTCCGGCGAGACCGGCTTCGACTTGCCCTTGAGCTTGTCGACGATCTTCTGCTTGGCCTTCTGGTAGGTCTGCTTGATCTTCTTGCCGGCGTTGAGGAGGGTCTTGCCGAGTTTGGTCTTGGCGAGCTTGGAGCCGAGGGACTTGATGCCGCCCTTGACCTTGTTCCAGCCCTTTTTGGCTGCACCGAGGACCTTCGTGGCTCCGCGGCGGGCGAGGGAGCCGGCTTTGGAGGCGCCCTTCTTGGCGAAGGAGAGGGCGGCCTTGCCGGCGCGTTTGGCGCCGTTGAAGGCCTTGCCGGCGGCCTGGCGGACCTTGGTGGCGCCGCGGGCGAGGGCCTTCATGATCTTGTCGGCGATGCCTTTGAGCTTGCTGGCGACGCCCTTGGCGGCGGAGGCGAGCTTGGAGATGAGGAAGTTGGCGATGAAGTCGAGCAGGGCGACGGCGCCGGCGGCGACGGTTTGGGCGAACAGGCAGGCCGCGGCCACGCCGCCGGCGCGGACGGCCTTGAGGAACGACAGGAGCTTGGAGAGGGCGCCGAGGATCTTGGAGATGGCGCCCCACGCGGCCTGGATGGTCTGGATGATCGCGAGGATGGCGCCGGCGCCGGGGATGAGGGCGGCGACGACCTTCTCCAGCACCAGCTGGACGATCATCATGGGCAGGGCCTTGAGCACGGCGTTCCAGACCATGGAGGCGATCTGCCCGATCTTGAGGCAGCCCTTGATCAGGACGTTGAACACCAGCTTGCCGAGGCCGACGACCTCCTCGACCTTGTCGTTGAACCACTTCTTGACGGCGCTGATGATGGCCCCGAACAAGAAATCGCGAACGCCGTCGCGGATGGCGGCCCCGAGATTGCTGAGCCAGCGGCCGGGGTTGAGGGCGATGTCCTTGATGATCGCGGCCAGCTCGCCGAGGATGGCGATGGCCTGCTGCACGAAGGCGATCGCGGCGTTGACGGCGTCCCGCACGAACTTGACGGCGGCGAGCAGCCCGGCCTGGAGGACGTCGAGCAGCTTGGACAACACGGCGCCGAGGGCGTCGAGTAATTTGTTGACGGCGTTCTTGAGACCGTCGGCGATCTGGTTGACCTTGGCGATGGCGGCGTCGCGCAGGCCCTCGATGGCCTTGCGGAACTTGTCCCGCAGCCCGGGAAACGCGGCCAGCAGGGTGTCGCCGAGGGCGATCAGGGCGGTGGCCAGGGTGTTGATCAGGCCGACGACGGCCTTGCGGGCGAACTCGATGGCGTCGTTGACGAACTTCTTGAAGCCGTCGATGACCCCCTGGATCGCGGCGCGGGCGGCGTTGAAGATGTCGGTGATGGCCGAGACGATGGCGTCGAACGCCTGCTTGATCTTGGACGCGACCCAGCTGAAGAAGCCGCCGTCGTCGTTCTTCTTCTCGTCCTTCTTCTTGCGGGCGTCCTGCTCGGCCTTGGCCCGCTTGTCGTCGATGTCCTTGTTGTCGCTGTCCTTGCGGTCCTGGACGTCCTTGTTGGTGTCGGTGTGCTGCTGGTCGATCTGCTTGGCCGCCTCACCGTGCTTGTCGGCGGCCTGGGTGTTGGAGTCGGTGACGGCCTGGTCCTGCTCGGCCCGCCACTGGTCCCGCTGGGCCGAAGCCTGGGTGGCGACGTCGGCCCGCTGATCGGCCTGCTCCTGGCTGCTCTGCTTGATCGCGTCGTCGATCTGGGCCTGGTTCTGCTGGTGCTCCTGGACGGCCTGGTCGTCATGGCCCTTCTGCTCGGTGGCCATCTGCCCGGCGCCCTGCCCGAAGGCGGCCTGGATCTGCGGACCCCGTTCCTGCTGGGCCACGGCGGAAATCGCGGCCTTGTCGGCGCCGCCGGCCGCGGCCCCCGGACCAGGGCCGGGTCCGCCGGCCGCGGGGGCGCCGCCGCCACCGGCGGGCACCTTGCCGGTCAGGGTCTGGGGCGGCACGTTGGGGTAGACGTGGTCCTCGCCGAGCGGCTGGGCGGCGTCCTGCCGGCCGACCTCGGCGACCTTGCCGGTGGTGTCGTTGAGGTTCTTGGCCTGCTGGTCGGTCAGCGCCGGATCGGTGTCGCCCTTGAGCTCGAACTGGGGCGCGGGACCGACGGTGGCGTTGAGGGCCGGGTCGGTGGTCGGGATGTTGTCGACGGCGTGTTCGAGGTGGGCGCTCTCCTCGGGGCTGAGCTTGCCCTGCGCGTCCCCGGCGACGGTGGGCGCGGCCGCGCCGGCGGTCGCCGACGGTCCACTGTGGACGTCCTTGTTCTCGGCCTGCGGCTGCTTGCCCTGCTCGGGTGGCTTGGCTTCGTCGACCCGGGGGATCTCGGCGGCCACCGGCGGGGCCTCGGGCGGCTTGCCGCTCAGCGTCTCCGGCGCGCCCGAGGGACGGTCGGCGGCGGGCGGCGCGGACTGCAACTCGGTGCGGTCCTTGCCGACCGACGTGCTCACGGACGAGTCGACCTGGCCCAGCGAATCCACCATGTCGGCCGGCTGCTGGGTGCTGACCGAGGCGAGCGCGGCCCGCGGCTCCTGGGCCGACACGTCGGGGGCGGCCGCTTGCGGTGGCTCGGCGGCAGCCGCGCCACCGCCGCCACCTCCACCGCCGCAGCCGCCGCCACCCTGTTCAGGGGCGGCCGACTGCTCGGGCGCGCCGGCACAACCACCGCCACCGGCTTCCAGCGAGGCGTCTTCGGCCGGCGCGCCGCCGGGCGCCTGCTCCTGGTCAGGTCCTTGCGCACCCGGCCCCTCCGGAACAGGCCCGGCGCCGGCCGGTTCCGGCCCGGAGGCGGAGAGCTCGGTGGGTTCCTCGCCGACGGGTTCCTCGGCGGACGTCGTCCGCTGAGCCGGAACCCGGGCCGCGGTGGCCATGGTCCGGGCCGGTGCCACGGGTTCCGGCTGTGGCGGTGTGACGGGTTCACGCTCGATGGCGTCCTCGTCGACCTGCCCGGCCGCCGGCTGGATCTCCGCCGATTCCCGCTGCTCCTGGACCTGCTCGGCCCGATACTCCTCGGTGCGGGCCTTGGGGTCCACGGCCGGCTCGGGCGGCGTCGGGAACGACGGCGGCTCGGGCGGTGGCGGCGGCGAGCCGTCGGCGGGCAGCGTCAGCTTGTCGGCGGTCGGCACGGCGGAGACGTCCAGGTCCGACTTGGGCAGCCCATCGTCGGGCTGCTCCTCCGCAGCCGGAGCGGGCGCAGGCGCCGGGGGCTCCGGCTCCTCCGCGACCTCGGCGGTGGGGGCGGCCTCCAGCCCGATCGGATCCTCGCCGGGTTCGCTGTCCTCCTTGGGCTTCTCTCCCGGACGCTCCACCACACCGTGCTTGGCCAACGGACTTTCGGGTCCGGCCACGGCCGTGTCGATGGCGGCGTCGTCGGCCACGCCCGGCGCACCGCCGGCATCCGCCCCGGCGCCACCGGGTCCACCGACGGCCGCACCACCGACGCCGGCGGCCGGGGCCGCGGGCGCCTGCCCGGCCTGGAGGGCCTGCTGCTCCCCCTGCTGGGCGTCGGCGTCCTTCTTGTCCGCCTCCTGCTTGTCCTTGTCCCCCTTGGACTTGTCCTTCTCGTCCTTGTCCTGCTGCTTGTCCTGGTCCTTCTTGTCGTCGCCGTCCTTGGCGTCCTTGTCCTTGGCTTCCTCGTCCTTCTTCTTGCCGTCCGCGTCCTTCTTCCGGTCGGCGTCGGACTTGTCCTTGTCCTGCTTGTCCTTGTCCTCCTGGCGTTTGCGCTCGTCCTCGGACCGGGAGGCGTCGTCCTCGGCCGCCTTCTCCTTGTCCTGGTCGGACTTCTCGTCGGACTTGCGGTCGCCCTCGGCGGTCTGCTCGTCAGGATCGGGCTCGGTCTTCGGATCCTCGACGGTGGCCGGCTGGTCCACCGGGGCGACGTCCGGCGGGGCGTCGCTGTTCTCGTCCGAGCGGACGAGGTCGACGATCTGTTGGTACTGCGGCGAAGGCAGCCGCACCTTCAGCGTCTCGAAGACGGTCTGCTGGAGCTCCGGCGTGAGCCGGCCGATCTGCAACCGGACCCGACCGGACGTGTCGGCCGGGTCGCCGCGCAGGCTGCGCAGCACGCCGGCGACGATCCGGTCCACGATCGAAGCCGGGTCCAGCCGCTCGGCCCGCTGCTGGCCGGCGTTCACTCGGGTGTAGCGCAGGAGGGAGGCCTGTTGCTGGGCCCGCCTTTCGACGTCGTTTCGCCGACCCTGGGCGGTCTCCTCGGCCTCCACCTCGACCGGCTCGCCCGGCTGGCTGAGCACGCCGTCAGTGCGGCCGAGCCGGAGCGGGCCGGGCGCGGTCGGCACCTGCACGGTGTGCAGCAGCTCGTGGGCCAGCAGCAGACGGCCCTGGGCGGTTTCGGGATGGAACGCGTTCTCGGCGAAGAACACGTCCTGCCCGACGGTCACGGCATCGGCGCCGATGAGCTCGGTGAGCACGGCCGCGTCCCGATCGGTGTGGATGCGGACGCGGCTGAAGTCGTGCCCCAGCCGGGATTCCAGCTCCCGACGCAGCCCGGCGTCCAGCGGCTGCCCGGCCCCGGACACGATGTCCTTGACCTCCGGCCGCTTGCGCACCGGTGGCCGCTTGGCCGGCTTCTTGACCGCGGTCACCTTGGGGCTCATGGCGCGCCGTCCAAGGTCGCGTGCACGGTCCGGGCCAGCTGGACGCCGATCCGTCGGGACGACATGCCGGGCGTGGGCGCGGAACCGGCGACCGCGATGTCCACCGAGTCGTCCATAGTGGACTCGAAGAAGCCGCCGAGCGGACCGGCCAGCAGCCGGGTCAGCTCGCGCCGGAAGGACGCTGCGACCAGATCGCGGTCGGCAGCGGGGAAACCGTCGAGCACCAGCTCGCCGATCTCCACTACCACCCGACGCGGCCCGGTCACACCCATCCGTCCACCTCGCCCGAGGACAGCGACCGCTCCAACTTCAGGTACTCGGTCCGCGACGCCGCGAGCAGATGGCTCATCCGCAGCGGGGCCTGCTCATCGGCGGCCAGGAACGCGGCCGACAGGGCGATGTTGCGGATGCTGCCGCCGGCCACGGTCAGCTGGGCCAGGCGGTCGACGTCGATGCGCTCGACCGGGGTGGCCGACGGGATGACCCGCCGCCAGATCTGGGCGCGTTCGACGACCGTGGGGAACGGGAAGTCCACCACGAACCGGATCCGCCGCAGAAAGGCGCTGTCCAGGGCCTTTTTCATGTTGGTGGTGAGCACGGCCAGCCCGCGGTAGGACTCCATCCGCATCAGCAGGTAGCTGACTTCCAGGTTGGCGTAGCGGTCGTGGCTGTCCCGGACCTCGCTGCGCTTGCCGAACAGCGCGTCGGCCTCGTCGAACAGCAGGACCGACCCGCCGCGCTCGGCGGCGTCGAACACCCGGCGCAGGTTCTTCTCGGTCTCCCCGATGTACTTGCTGACCACCTGGGACAGGTCGATCACGAACAGGTCCAGCCCGAGCCGGCCGGCGATCACCTCGGCGGCCAGGGTCTTGCCGGTGCCGCTGCCGCCGGCGAACAGCGCCGTGACGCCGAGCCCGCGGCGCAGCACGGACTCGAATCCCCAGTCCTGGTAGACGGTTCCGCGTCGCCGCACGTGCGCGACGATCTCGTCCAAGGTCGAGAGTTGCGCGTCGGGCAGCACGAGATCCTCGGGTGTGGCCCGGGGTTCGATCCGCCGGCCCAGCTCCTCCAGCGCCGTCCGCGCCTCGGTCAACCCGGCCCGCCAGGCCAGATCGGCGGCGTCCTCGCCGGCGGCGCCGCTGCGGCGGACGGTCTCGCCGGCACGACGGATCACGTGGGCTGGCAAGGAGAACTGGGCGACCAGGCGCTTGAGCTCTCCGTCGGCCACGGTCGCGACGCCGTTCAGGGCCTTCGACCACAGCTCACGCTGCTCGTGCTGGGTCGGCGCGGCGACGGTGAACTGGGGGCGAAGCCCGGTCACCGCGTCGTCCGAGCTCACGACCACCGGCACGTTCAACCTGGCGACAAAGGAATCCAGCGCATGGCGGCGCTCGCCGTCGAACTCGATGGCCAGCGCGGCCGGCAGCAGCACGGCCTCGCGCTCCCACAGCCGGCACAGCGCGTCCCGCTCAGCCGGATCGGACGGCACATCATGGCCATCCATTGTGTACAGATCGAGGCCTTGGGCGGCGAGAGCCGCGGTCTCCCACCTGGTCTGCCGGTCACCACCGACCAGGTCCACATGTGGACTTCCGCCGCCGCGCCAGGCAGCGGCCACCTGGTCGGCGACGGCGACCTGGGAGGCCGGCAGGTCGTCGGGCCGCGGGGCCCGCTGCACGATTCCCCGCAGCCGCGGATCCAAACCCGGTGCGCCGGCGAGAAAGTGCAGGATTCGTTCGTCGATGCGCAGCCGGGCCGTGGTCAGTGATCCGGTGTCGGCAACGTCGATCAAACTCCAGCGGCGCAGGGGGCCGTCCGGGGTCAGCGCGCTCCAGTGCGGCTCCCGCAAAGTGGCCAGGGCCAAGGAAAATGTGGGAGACCCGAATCGGTCGGCGGCGGTGGGTTCGATCTCGACGGCAGCAGTGAGCACGAGCAGGTCCCGCTCGAACGGCGTGAGTCCGAAGCAGGCGCACACCGTCGTCAACGCCGAATCCCCGTCGTCAACGGCAGGCGGGTCCTGACCGTCGAGCCGGGCGAGCACGTCGGCCACGGCCGAGCTCAAGGCCCGGCCGTGCGGCGTCTCCTTGCCCAAGCTCACTCAGGCCCCCAACCGTGCCGACGGCGTCCGCAGGTCGTCCGCGGTACGGCTGCGCACGCCGTCAACCTGCACGCGCACCAGATAAACGGCAGGCCGGACACCGGCAACGGCCACCGTGACCGTGTGATCATCCGGTCGCAGCCCCAGCGGCACCGGGGCCGGGAACTGGTAGCTCGCCGCGTTCCGCCCAGCCGGCGGATCGAGTTCGTCCAGCAGCAGCACGACCCGTTGGTCGTCCAGCACCGGCAGGTCCAGGTGCACGGTGACGAGATTGCCGACCACCTGCACGGGCTCGATCACGCTCGGCTGCCGGGTCACCGCGACGGCGTTGGACTCGAACGCCTTGCGTACCGTTCCGTCCGGAAAGGACAGATCCTGCACCACCGACACCGGGTAGATGCCGGGCGGCAGCTCCGCCCCGGTCTCCGGGAACCGGAACACCACCTGGTCCTCACGGGTGCTCTGCGGCGCCACGTCCAGGTCGCCGATCCGCACGGTGTCGCCGTCGCCGCTGAGTTGCCGGCCCTGCAACAGAATCTCACTGCCCCGAGGAACCGGGCCCTCCACCGGGGTCTGGGTGCTGCCGGCCGGCCGGGACAACGCCCGGTCCAGCACCGGTCGGCCGCCGGCCACGGCCCGCACGTTCCGGCGCAGCACCGGCTTGCCGGCGGCGGGCACGCCCTCGCCGTCGAGCAGCACCAGAGTTCCCTGGTACATCACGGAAAGCGCGTACGGCACCTGGATCAGCATCGTCCACAGCTTGTACAGGTCGTCGACGTCCAGCTTGGTCGGCGTGAGCCGCACCTTCTGCGGTGAGCTGGCCAGGTCGGCCCCGACCAGCGGCGGCCGGACCGCCGCCGCGTCGAGGTCCTCCTCCAGCAGCACCGGGCTGGTGTGCAGGCTGCGCACCACCGAGCCCAGCAGCTTCTGGGGCTGCAACTCGGTTTCGTCGCCGTAGAAACTGATCAGGTAGTGCAGGTCGATGGCCGCCTGCGGCTTGGTCAGCAGGGTGCCGTCGGAGCTGCGGGTCGGCGCGTCGAAGTTGCGGACCGAGGGATTGGGCACCACCTCGTACATGAAGACGGTGATCGTCGGCTCGGCCGGCGGCTCGGTGAACGGCTTCTGCGCCAGCACCCGCACGGCGAAGCCGACATCGGCGGTGACGCGGCGGCTGACGAACTGCCGCAGCGCCTCGGTGGCCTGGGCGACGGCCAGATAGTTGCTCACGAGCCCTCCCCGGCCAGGTATTTCTCCAGCGGCACGGCCGGCGCCACCCGACCGCTCGACCGCGGCTGACGGGCCGCCGGCGCGGCGGCCCTCACCTCGACCCGCCCGATGCTGACGTGCACAACCCGCTCCGGCTCCGGCGCGGCGACCCGCCGGGCCGGCACGACCGCCGCCTTGGCCACCGCGGTCCACGCCCGAATCGGGTGCACGACCGCGGGTGCCGGCTGGGGCGCAACGGGGGTAGCCCCAGCCGGCTCGGGCGGTTGGATCGGGGCGGCCGCCGACGGGACCGGGGCTGGTGTCGTGACCGGAACCAGCAGCGGCGGCTGAGCCACTTCAAGTCGTTCCAGCACATGGTGAACCGACGAATCCACTGTGGTCAGATGGCGTTCAACCAACGTCAACTGGTGTGATTCCCGTTCATGGACAAGGGTTTCCGTGTGCCGTTCGACAACCCCAGGAGGTGTGATCGGTGGGGCCGATGCCGCCGGTCGTGCCGACGAAGCCGCAATGGGCTCGGCTTCCGGCACAGCGACTGCCCGCTCGAACGGATGCGCCAGCCGGGGCATGGCCCGAGGCGCCGACGAGGGCAGCCCGGCCGAGCGCGCCGCCAACCGGTGGAAGAAGTCAGGCATGGCCGCACAACTCCAGGTAGTAGCGACGGCGTGCGGGGCTCAGCGCCAGCACGTCGGGCTCGCGCCAGCCGTAGCTGGACGCCAGCAGATGCACGTCCAACAGCGTCGCCCGGGCCCAGGAATCCAGTTCCGCCCACAGGAAGCCGGCGATGTCGAGCTCGGCCCCGGTGGACTCGCCGCACTCCGGGCACACCACGTCCAGCTCGACATCGGCCCGCGGATCGGCCTCGGCCACCGCCTGCCCGGCGCCGGCCGCCACCGCCGCCGGCAGATCGTCCACAGTGGCCGGTCGGCCACCTCGGCTGATCTCCAGCGCGCATGCCGACAGCAGCGCACGGCCAGCGCCGCGTGCGCCCAGCAGGTCGCCGGAGGTCGGCATCCGCATCACCACCGTCCACTCCCCCTCGGTCACCGCAACCGTTTCCGTTGCCGGCAAAGCCATCCCGGACACGGCCGTGGCGTCGAACTCGAACTCCAGCTCCTCGCCGCAGCCCCGGCACGCCACCCGCACCGGCATCGCCGCCCCGAACAGCGCGGCCCGCAGCCCGAACAGGTCCGCGTCCCGCTGGCCGACCACGACGTCGAGCAGCTCCTCGGCCGTGGCAGCCGGGCGCGCGGCCGCGTGCAGCAGGACCGCGCGCCCGGCCGGGTCCACGGACAGCCCCGACTCCCAGAGCGCCAACAGCTCAGCCGTCACCGGCTACGCCGGGAAGGTGATCGACGGCTCTTCCGGCTCGGGCACGTCGGGGTCGACCTCCCAGCCCTCGCTCTCCAGCTTCAGGCTCTGGATGGCCACCGCGTTGGCGTTGGCGTCCAGCTCGCCGACGATCTGGTACTCGCTGGGCCAGGCCCGGTACACCTTGTAGGCCTTGGCCACCTGGCCGGCCTCGTTGAGCAGCTGGATCACGATGTCCTTGCGGAAGTCCCGCAGCGAGGACTCCGCACCCCGGCCGCCGTTGACCAGGAACACCTTGTTGGCCCACCGGTCGAACTCCGGGTCGTGGGTCACCCCGCGCTCCAGGGTGATCGCGTCGAACTCGGTGCGGCCCGCGGACTTGCGGACCGAGCTGGAGTCGCCGCCGTTGCGGTGCTTGACCACCTCGGTGGTGCGCTTCATCGGGCTGATCTTGCTGACCCCGGCCACCACCCTGCCGTCCCACAGCACCAGGAACTTGAAGTTCTTGTACGGGTCGAAACGCTGTGCGTTCACGGAGAACTGCGCCATCGCGGAAATCCCCTAGACGTCGATCTGGCCGGTGATCTGCTCGATCTGGATGACGACGAACTCCGCCGGCTTGAGCGGCGCGAACCCGACGACGATGTTGACCACGCCGCGGTTGATGTCGTCCTGGGTGGTGGTCGTCTTGTCCACCTTCACGAAGTACGCCTCGCGGGCCGAGGTCCCCTGGAACGCGCCCTGGAGGAACAGGGTGTGCAGGAACGCCCCGACGTTGAGCCGGATCTGGCCCCACAGCGGCTCGTCATTGGGCTCGAACACCACCCACTTGGTGCCCCGGTAGAGGCTCTCTTCCAGGAACAGCGCCAGCCGCCGGACCGGGATGTACTTCCACTGCGAGGTCAGCTGGTCGGCGCCGGCCAGCGTGCGCGCGCCCCACACCACCGGCCCGATCACCGGGAAGCTGCGCAGCGCGTTGAGCCCCAACGGGTTGATCAGACCGTTCTCCGGATCGGTCATCGGCACGGTCAGCGCCCGCGTCCCCGACAGCACCGCCTCGGTGCCGGCCGGGGCCTTCCACACGCCGCGGGCGGTGTCGGTGCCGGCGTAGATGCCGGCGATGGCCCCGGACGGCGGGAACGAGCGCAGTTGGCCGGTCAGCGGATCGGTCTGGACGATCTGCGGGAAGTACAGCGCGGCGTGGTCGCTGCGGACCGAGTCGAACCCGGCCAGCCCGGAACGGGCCTTGTCCAGGTCGGTCCAGGCCGAGGGCGCGTCCACGATGAAGAAGGCCCGCCGGTCCTCGCACAGCCGGATCGCCTGCGCGATCACGGGGATCGGATCGCCGCTCAGCGTGGCCAGTTCGGGGATGACCAGCAGGTTCAGGTCCGGCACGTCGGCCAGCGCGTACAGGCCGGTCTTGTCCACGGCGCTGCCGATCAGGTCCGAGGCCTGCGGCGGCGTGCCGTCCGCGCCGTCGGCCAGCGGGATCGACGCGGCCGCCGAGTTGACCTGGAGCTTGAGGGTGCTGGCGGCGTCACCGATCAGCGTAAGGGTGGAGTCCGGGTTGCCCGACACCGTGTGCAGGCGGTTGCCGACCACGGTCACCGTGGCGGCGGAGAAGCCGCGGTCGCCGGGGTCGGCGGAACGGAGTTTGCGTTCCAGCAGCACGGCGAGCTCGGCGATGCTCTGCGGCTTGGCCTCGCCGGCGGAATAGAGCGTGATCACCTTGCGGTTCGCGGAGCCGCCGGTGGGGGTCACCGTCGCCTCGAACGTCTTGTCGGTGACGTCCGCCGGCACGCCGGTGATCGCGTCGGAGATGGTGCCGGAGATGGTCGGCTCGGTCGGGTCGGCGGCGGCCTTCACGCTGACCACGGACGACGCCGCGTTGACCGTGTTCTCCAGTGTGTCCAGGGAAACCCCGCGGTAGGACTCGCGGACCCGTCCGCCCAGGTCGAACACCCGCAGGGTGAACTGGTTGGCGGTGGCGCCGGGATCGACCGCGACCCGCAGCGAATCGCCGGCCTCGCCCGGCTCGAGAGCGGTCACCGTGAACGAGTCGCCGTTGTCGACCTTGGCCGTGGCCGACTTCGCGCCCGGCGACAGCCGCACCACCACCGCGATCTGCCCGCCGTTGAGGAAGAACTGCTGCACGCTGTAGCTCAGCGGGCTGGCCTGCGACAGGCCGCCGAACCGGCGCTGGAAGTCGGCGAAGCTGGTGAGGGTCACCGGCGTGCTCACCGGACCCATCGTGGTGTAGCCGACGAATGCGGTCACGGAGGTCGAGACCCCCGTGATGGTGCGCACCGAGCTGCTCAGTTCCTCGATGTACACACCCGGATAGGTGGGCGTGACTGGCATGGCACCTCCGTTGCGAGGAGGTCGCCGGCGAACGCGCTCGACGGCGCGGCGGCTATCCCCCGTTTGCTGGTCCTTCAACACCTTTCGCGAACTGCTTCACGACGAGCCGCTCTCCAGCCAGCCCCGCAGCACGCGGATCATGGCCTCCCAGTCGCCGAACCGGCCCCGGACCCGCCCGCTCGTGTCGACCAGCTCGCCGTGTGACAGCCGGCCGCTGCCGTCCAGCACCAGGCGCAGGACCACCACACTGTGGCGGCGTTGCCCGAGGCTGTCACCGTCCGGCGTCACAGGGCCCTCGAACAGTTGTTGTCACCGCACAGTTGTAGCGGCGGCGGCTCAGCCGGCACTGAGCCCGCGGGGTGCGCCCCGATCAGATTTCGATGAGGTTGCGCTCAGATCGTGCCGGGGGCGGTGCGCACCTGGTCGTACAGTGCCTCGGTGAGCGGCTCCGGCCGCGCGTCGAACTCGGACTCCAGCATGCGTTCACACGTCCGATACTGCCGAAACGCCTGCGCCCGCTGGCCGAAGCGAACATAGCAGCGCATCACCAGGCGGTGCGCGTCCTCCCGGCACGGATCGTGGCGCAGCAGAAGGAGGGAGTAGCGCAGCGCGTTGCTGTAGTCCTTCTCCCGGAAGTAGTGGTCGGCGACCTGCCCCAGCAGCGACAGATACACGGCCCGCAGGCGTTCCCGCTCCACCAGCGCGCGCACGCCGTCCACCGCGCACAGATCCCCTTGGTACATGGAGATCGCGTGCAGCGCGCACTGCACCGCGGCGGGGACGTCGCCGTGCCGGAACCCCCGCTCCGCCCGGTCGACCAGCGTGTCGAACTCGCCGATGTCCACCGCCACACCGGCTTCGGTGTTCAGCTGGTATCCGCCATCCGTGTACACGACGGGCGCGGCGCCGGCGAGCGCGTCACCGAACGACTTGCGGGTCGCGTGCACGAGACTGTTCAATGCCTGCGTGGCGTGCGAGGTGTCCGACTCCGGCCACACCGCCTCCAGCAGCCATTCCCTTGGCGCGCGGTAGTGTTCCTGTAGTGCCAGGTGACACAGCAGCGCCTCCGTCTTGCCACCCGGGCGCACCGTCACCGGAGCCCCGGCCTTCACCACTCGAAACCTGCCCAGCAGGCAGATCGTCACGGGCGAGGAAGCCCCCGCGATCTTCACGCCTCCGCCCCCTCACGGATTGCACGTGCGCGTACCGCAGAAAAGCAGCGCGCGAATCCCGCAAGGTGTCGCAGCGCGCGGCCCCAGTTGCCAACGACGCTACCACTCGGGCGTGACCCGATTCGGCAAGTTCGGGCAGGATTGCCTCGAAGAGCGCAAACCCTTCGTCACGAACAGGTGAGTGCCGGTCGCCGCCGGTCGGAATGGTCGAGGCCGTCTCCCACGATCAAGTGGAGCGCCTGGGCGATCTTCTGCGCGGCGTGGGATACGAGACGCCGCGATGGTCATCGGCTTTCCGCCACCGATGGCGTTCGCCCCGGCGGGCGGGGTCTTGGGCGGCGATGACCTCCAGGGCGACAGTGTCCACTATGGACTGTTGGATGATCGGCCGGGCGGAGATGGCGGACCCGCCGCTGTCGATCTTGCCTGCTTCCGGTTGCCACCCCGATACCCTTCCTTCCGCTCGCCCACCTCAGCCGCTCTCCCCTTACCCGTTTTCCCTTGTCCAACAAGGGTTTTCACCCGTTCGTGGCGCGAGTTCGATCTTGCGGGGCGGGTAGAATCGCTGGTATGGAAGCAAAACTCGCTCGTCTGATCGAACTGGAACGGCTCATTCGTCGTCTCAAGGCCGAGTGGTTGCGGTTGGTCGACGAGCTCAACGTCGACGAGTGGGCCGCGCGGGATTTGGCCATGGCGTTGCAGTTGTCGCAGAGCAACAGCGAGTCTCAGGTGAGGTTCGCCTCCCGTCTGGCCACCGTGTTCCCGGAGGTGCTGGACGCGATGGAGGCTGGGGTGATCAGTGAGTGGTCCGCCCATGGTTTGGTTGATCCCACCGAGAACTACCCGGATGACATCGCGCGGACGGCTGTGCTGAAGACGTTGGAGACGGCGGAGGGGCGGTGTTGTCAGCAGCTTCGGCGGTCGGTGCAGGGGCGGTTGCAGCGGGCGGATCCGGCTGGGTTTGCCCGGCGGTGCGCGCAGCGGCGTCGAGGGCGGGATGTCGTCGTGTATGACACCGAGGACGGTATGGCGGTGTTGAAGTCGGAGCTGCCGGTGGAGGTCGCCAGGGCGATGTACGCCAAGATCGATCACTTGGCTCGTCAGGAGGCGAAGAACGGCCGGTCGATGGATGCGGTGCGGGCGGATGTGTTGGCGTCGTTGGTGTTGCAGGAGCCCCAGAGTGCTGGGTCGAAGACGTTGATCCAGGTGACGGTGCCGATCACGGCGTTGTTGGGGGTGGATGAGCGGCCGGGGCAGTTGGACACGGGGCAGGTGATTCCGGCGGAGGTGGTGCGGGATCTGATGGCGGAGCCGGGGACGGTGTTTCACCGGTTGTTGACTGATCCTGCTGGTCGGTTGGTGGAGTACAGCCCGGGGGTCTATCGGCCGACGGCGGAGGTGGATCGGTTCATCCGGGCCCGGCATCGGACGTGTGTGATGCCGTGTTGTTCGCATCCGTCGCGGTCGTGCGATATCGATCATGCGGTGGCGTGGCCGGAGGGGAAGAGCACGGGGACAAATCTGGGGCCGTTGGATCGGCGGCATCACCGCTATAAGCACGCCACTGACGCGAAGATCTCGATCACTGATGATGGGACGACGACGATTGATACTCGGTGGGGGCAGAGGTATGTGACGCGGCCGGAGCCGGTGGAGGAGCCGCCGTTCTGACGTGGGGTCGGGGTTGATTTGGGGGCGGCGGGGCGCAGACGTGTTGCTGCGAAGGCTGGTGGGTTGGGGACGCCGCTGCCGCGGCTACGACGGCCGGATCTGTGTCAGAGATTGCAGGGGCCGTCGCAGCCTTGCCACCCGAGACCGTGGTCACCCTAGGTGGGTGGCTGGGTTGGGTGGTGGCGTTTGATGGTCCGGTGGCGGTTTGGGCTGTGGCCGGGTGGGGTGTCAGTTGCGTTATTTGACGGGTTGGGTGGTGGCGTTTGGTGGTCGGGCGGCGGTTGGGGGGTGGTTGGGGAGGGGTGTCAGCTGCGTTGTTTGGTGGGTTGGGTGGTTGCGTTTGGTGGTTTGGGGGTGGTTGGGGAGGGGGTCAGCGCGTGTTTTTAGGTGGTGTTGCGGATGATGAGTTGGGGGGAGAGAAGGGTGCGGACTGATGCCTGGGTCGGGGACTCGATCAGTGCGCGGAGGGCCTGGGCGGCGTGACGGCCGGACTCGGCGAAAGGTTGGCGGACGGTGGTGAGGGCGAGGCCCTCGGCCAGGGGGCCGTCGTCGATGCCGGTGATGGCCACGTCGGTGGGGACAGTGGCGCCGGAAGCGCGGAGGCCGGCCAGGAAGCCGGCGGCCAGGAGGTCGTGGTGGCAGACGATGGCGGTGGGACGGGAAGCCAGGGCCAGGAACTCGGGGGCGAAGGCGCGGGCGGTGGCCAGGTCGCTGACGGGGAGGTCGAACTCCTCCAAGGGGATGTCGCCCAGGGCGCGGTGCATGCCGACACGGCGGAGCATGCCGGGCGAGACGTAGGCCTCGGAGCGCTGGATCTCGTGCAGGTAGCCGATGCGACGGTGGCCGCGCTCCAGGAGATGGGCGGCTAGGAGGTAGCCGGCCTGCTCGTCGTCGAAAGTGACGCTGGTGAAGGCGGGATGCGAGGAATCGACGAGCACGGTGGGAGGGCCCCAGCGATGAAGGCGGTCAGCGCCCTCGTCGGAGAGGGGGATGCCCATGATGATCAGGCCGTCGGCATCGCCGCGAATGGGCAGGGCGGACAGGAGAGGGGAGCCGGCGGCGGCGACGGAGGGGGCGTCATGGACGACCACCTCGACGTCGTCGGGGCCGAAGGTGTCGAGAATGCCGATGAGACGGGTGCGGTAGGACTCGTAGCTGCTGAACGGGGCGACGACGGCGATGCGGCCGGTGCGGCGCTTGGCCCGGGCGGACGGGGTCGCGCCGGGGCGGTAGCCGAGCTCGCCGGCCACCCTGATGATCCGCTCCCGGGTCCGCTCGCTCACCCGATCCGGATGGTTCAGCGCGAGCGACACGGTCGAGATGCTGACCCCGGCGGTCTCGGCCACCTGGTAGATCGTCACGTCCGAACTCCCCACACGATCACCTTATCCGCTCCGGGCGGGCGTTGACGGTCGCGCGGACGAAGTTTAAAGTACTTTTTCGAAGCACTTCGATCGGAGGCTCGATGACGACCTCGGCCGCGCGGACCCGGCTGGAGCCGGCAGTGCTGGAGTGGCTGGAGGCAGCCGAGGAGCTCATGGCGGGCCTGCCCGACCTGCGGTCGCCGGACTGGACACGCCGGCGCAAGGCGGCGGGAGAGCTGGCGGACGAGCTGGCCAGGAGGTTCACCCGGCCGGGGCCGGCGGAGTGCGAGGTCGAGGACTTCCAGGCCTACGGCGGCCTCACGATGCGGCGCTATCGAAGGCCCGGGGGCGAGATCCGGGCGGCGCATCTGTCGATCCACGGCGGCGGCTTCGCGCACGGCAGCGTGTACGAGGAAATCAACGATCGGCTGCTGCGGCAGCGGGCCATGGACAGCGGCGTGGACATCTTCACCGTCGACTATCGGCTGGCGCCGGAGCATCCGTACCCGGCCGCGCTCAACGACTGCGTCGACATGATGGTCTGGCTGATCGACCATTCCCACGAGCTGCGGATCGACATGGACCGCATCGGCGTGGGCGGCAGCTCGGCCGGCGGCAACCTGGCGGCGCTGGTCGCCGCCAGGGCTCGAAACACGGTCCACCACCAGGTGTTGGAGGTGCCGGCGGCCAGCCTCGACATCAGCCGGGACGCCTCGTACCGGGAATTCGGGGAACTGGAGCCGTTCGGGGACCTCAGCGAGCTCCGCGCGGCCTACCTGGCCGAGGGGATTCCGGCGGACGAGTGGACCGCGCCCGACCAGGTGGACCGGCTCGAAGGCCTGGCGCCGGCGCTGGTGATCACCGCCGAATGCGACCCGCTGCGTGACTGCGGACAGGCCTATGCCGCAAGGATGGCCGAGGCCGGCGTGGACGTGCAGACCTGGTGCGGACCAGGCCAGACGCACGGCTCCCCCGGCGTGACCCGAACCTCGGTGATCGCACGGGAGTGGCAGGACCGGGTCAGCGACTACCTCCGCACGATCACCGCCGCCTGAAGGAGAACGAACCGTGCCCGTCGATCCCATGCTGCTCGCGGCCGTCCTCGGCACCGGCGTTACGCCGCCGGCCGAGTCGAAAGACCCGGTAGAGCAGAGGAAACTGGCCTTCGAGTACGAGCAGGCGGTGTTTCCGACGCTCGGCGTCCCCGGGCCGGAGGCGCCGACGGAGGACCACATCGTCGCGGTCGATGGATATCCGGACGTGCTGGTGCGCCTGTACTACCCGAGCGAACCCGTTGCCGGGCAAGCGCTTCCGGTGTGCCTGTTCTTCTTCGGCGGCTCGTGGCGGCAAGGTGGCCTGCACCATCCGAGTGTGGGCTCCCTGTGCGCGCTGCGGGCGGTCCGGGCCAACGTGGTGATCGCGGCGGTTTCCTATGCGCTGGCGCCGGAACACCCGTACCCGACGGCGCTGGAACAGGGGTATGCGGCGCTGGGATGGCTGGTGCGCGAGGCGGAGTCCCTCGGCGTGGATCCGACGCGCATCGGGGTGTCGGGGCAGTCGGCGGGCGGCAACCTGGCGGCGGCGTTGACCCACCTCAACCGCGACCGCGCGAAGTACCCGCTGGCGTTGCAGATCCTTGAGGTTCCGGCCCTCGACCTGACGATGACACATGTCGACCGGGGCGCGGTGGAGTTCACCAAGGAGCAGTGGGCGGCCGTCCGGAAGACGGTCGAGGACTACGTGCCAAAGACCGAGGACATCTTCACACCAACGGTTTCACCGCTGATGGCCTTCGACTTCAGCGGACTGCCGCCGGCCTACATCTTCACCGCCGAGGCGGACGTGCTTCGGGGCGACGGCGAGGCGTACGCGACGGAGCTCGCCGCCGACGGCGTGCCGACATCCGTGCTGCGTCTGGGTGGCCTGCCACACGACGGCCTGGCCTACGAACGAGTCTCCAGCACCGCCCGAGTCGCGCAGGCCGCGATCGCGGACATCCTGCGCTCCCTACACACCTGAAGGACGACGATGTCCATCACCATGCCCCGGCAAAGACAGCAGGCGGCGTTCCTGCCGCTGTTCGTGCTCGCGTTCTTCGGCGGCTCGCTCGCCCTGTACTCGGCGGCGACCGTGAGCATCCCCTTGCGACTGTCCACACTGGACCCGGCTGACAAGACCCAGCTGCTCTCGCTGACGGTCGCGATCGGCGGGGTCGTGGTGATGCTGGTTACGGCCCCGCTGGGCCGGCTCAGCGACGCCAGCGCCTCCCGCTTCGGTATCCGCCGGCCGTTCATCCTGGGCGGCGCGATCGCCGGCACGGGTGGCATGCTGCTGCTGGCCCTGGCCACGAACGTGCCGACCGTCATCGTCGGCTGGGCCTTCACCCAGGCCGGCTTCGCCGCCGGCACGATGGCGCTCAACGCTCTGCTGGCCGACCAGGTCCCGACCCGGATCCGGGCCCGGGTGTCGGCGATGCTGGGCCTGGCCAACGCGATCGCGCCGTTCGTCGGCGGCAACCTGATCGGGGCGCTGCCGGTCGGTCCACTGTGGTGGTTCGGCGTGCCGGCGGTGATCGCGCTGGTCACCAGTGTCGCGCTGGTGTCGGTGCTCAAGGACATCGTGCGCACGGAACGGATCCGGGTGGACTGGCGCAGCCTGCTGCGCAGCTACTGGATCAACCCGGTGCGGCACCCCGACTTCGCCTGGGCCTGGCTGTGCCGCCTGCTGGTCACCATGTCGCTGGTGACGATCGTGATCTACCTGCTGTATTTCCTCACCGACCGGCTGGGGGTCGCGGCCGGCGACGCCGCCACCATGTCCGGCACGGTGCTGGGCGCCTACTTCGTCGGCAGCGTGCTGACCACGTTCGTGTTCGGGTGGCTGTCCGACCGGACCGGGCGGCGCAAGGCCATCGTGTGGTCCTCGGTGCTGCTGACCGCGGCCGGCCTGCTGATCAGCCTGTTCGCCCACGACATCAGCGTGTTCGTGGTCGGCATCGGCGTGGCCGGCATGGGGCAGGGCGCCTTCATCTCCGTGGACATGGCGATGATGACCGAGGTGCTGCCGGCCACCGCCGAGGCCGGGGCCGGGCTGGCAGTGGTCGCCCTGTCCTACCAGCTGCCCCAGCTGCTCGTCCCCGTGCTGGCCACTCCCCTGCTGGCCATCGGCAGCGCCGGCCCGAACTACTTCGCCCTGTTCCTCGGCGCGGTGGTGGCGGCGGTGCTCGGCGCGGTCGCGGTGCTGCCGATCAAGAGCGTGCGCTAGCCGGAAACGCGTGCCGACGGCCGGCGATCACGGCGGCGGCCGCGGCGATCAGCAACATCGGTGACGCCGTGAGCGCGAACAGAATTCCTACCACTGGCAGGGTCACGGTGTTTATCCGATCCGGTACCGGCTGACGGCCTCAGCATCCCAGACCAGGCCATTGCCGGGCCGGTCGGGCGGGGTCGCATGGCCGTCGACGATCGCTGGTCCGCAGGTCGATCAGCAGCAGCGGCGCGTTGGCCACGCTGGCGACGCTGGTGCCGAGCGTCCGGCGCATCGGCACCAGCACCAGCGTGGCTTCCACGGATTCGACAACGGTCTGCATGCACCCCAGTCTGTCAGTCCCGGATGTGCGCGAAGCGCGTCTCCCAATGCTTGGCGATCGACCGCGACAGCAGGCCGGCCATGTCGTGCGCGAGGACGTCGCCGAGGACCTTGAGCTGCACGCCGATGAGGTGCTCGGTCATCGGATCGTTGATGGCCCCGTCGGCGCCGAGCACGGCGTGCGCGGTGTTGACGACGATCTCCGGCTGCGGCACGACGATGTTGCCGAGGCCGTGCAGGATCTGGCTGGTCTCGGCCAACCCGCGAAAGCCCAGCGCCCGGCCGACGGTGGCGACCAGCAGGACCACGCCCTTGCCGGTCAGCGGCGGGTCCTTCATCGGCCGGGAGGCCCAGTCGATGGCGTTCTTGAGCACGCCGGAAATGGAGTGGTTGTACTCGGGCGCGGCGATGACCAGCCCGTCGGCGGCGCGGATCGCCGCGCGCAGGCGGGCGACCGCCGGCGGCGGCTCGTGGTTGTCGCGATCCTGGTCGTACAGCGGCAGTTCGCCCAGGCTGTCGCACCAGTCCCAGGTCATGTCCTCCGGCGCCAGCGCGGGCACGGCGCGCAGCAGGCGGGTGTTGAAGGAGTCCTGGCGGGAGGACCCGGAAATCGCCAGCAGACGAGGCATTGTCCAGTCTCCCTTACAGTGCCGCGATGCCGGCGCGGGCGATCTGCGCGTCCTGGCCCGGCAGCACTCCGCTGACCCCGACCGCGCCGAGGCAGTGGCCGTCCTTGATGATCGGCACGCCGCCCTCCAGCACGCCCTGCAGCGTCGGCGCGCTGAGGAACGCGACCCGGCCGCCGTTGATCTGGTCCTCGAAGGACTTGCTCTCCTGACGGACGAGCGCGGCGGTGTTGGCCTTGGCCGGGGCGATGTGCGCGGTGGCCGGCGCGGCCCCGTCGAGGCGGTTGAGGGCCAGCAGGTGGCCGCCGCCGTCGACGATCGCGATCGTCACGGCCCAGCCGTTACTGACCGCTTCGGCCTCGGCGGCCGCGGCCACCCGCAGCACATCGGAGCGTTCCAGGTAGGAACCGGTTTTCATGACACTGTCCTCACTGTGGGGTGAGCGCGAACGTCAGCGCGGGGGTCACGCCCTGCCGGCCGAGCCGGCACGTGCCGTCCGCGTCGACCAGCACCTCGTCGTCGTGGTCGACCACCACCAGCTCGCCGGCGGCATCGGGCCGGGTGTCGACCGACATCACCAGGATCAGGAACCGCACCCGCAGCTTGCCGCCGCCCTGATCCTCGATGGACACGTTGGACACGATGTGCCTTGACACGCGCCCGTTGTCACGGCGCTTCTGCGCCAGCGAGAGCAGCAGTTCGGTGACGGCCTCGCGGCCCTGCTGTCCGCGGAACTCCGCCTGCTCGGCCAGCAGGTCGCGGACCGGCTCGCCCCGGTCGACCCGGCCGAAGAACTCGTCGAGCAGCTCGGTCACCCGCACCCGGGTCTCGGTGTCCACAGTGGTCACGACGTCTCCTCTTCCGTGAAGCTCCGACGCCAGCCCAGTCGCTCCAGGTCCGGCATGTCCGACAACGTCTCGTGCACGACCCGGTTGATCTCGGCCAGGTCCGGGATGCCCACGTCCTCGACGGCCGGCGGCAGGGTCAGCGCCTCGGCCGGGCGGCCCATGAACCGGAACAGCGCGACATTGTCGTTCAGGCGCGGGAAATCCCCGCGGGCGGTGAGGGTGAACGACAGCATGCGGGTCAGCGGCGCGGTCGTCACGAACCAGTGGATGCGCCCGGCCGGCATGAACATCAGCGAGTTCTCGGTGGCCTCGAACGGCTCGCCCTCGACCCAGGCGGTGATGCCGCCTTCGATGATGAAGAACAGCTCGTGCTCGTAGTGGTGGATGTGCGGCGGCGGCCCGACGCCCTCGGGCAGATTGCCCTCCCACACACAGCACGAGTTCTCGACCGGCTCGCGATTGGCGTACACGGTGATCAGCTGGCCCTCGTACCACAGGGAGCTCTCCACCGAACGCCGCGAGACGAACGGCTTGAGCGGCTCGTAGTCGGCCAGGCCCCGTTTCTCACGTAAAGCGGTGGACTCCGCTGTCCAGTCCATCACAGGCTCCTTCAGGAGAGAAAGGCGTCGAGCGAGGCGGCCAGCAGCACCGGGGTCTCGTCGACCGCGTAGTGGCCGGCGTCGGCGATGGTCGCCAGCTCGCAGTTCGGGTACCAGGCCAGGAAGGTCGCCCGCATGAAGTCGGCGGTCACGTCCGGGTCGTTGGCGCCGACAATGGTCTTGACCGGGGTCGTCAGCCCCACGATCTCGTCGTGGAAGTCGTTGCCGCTCCAGGAGTCCAGGTAGCCGGCGAAGGCCTCGGGCGTGGACCGGCGCACCGAGTGCTCGACCATCCGGTCCAGCCACACGTCGTGGTAGCGCCGGCCGGTGCCGACGTCGATGATCGTCCGCCGGACCGCGGGATTGCCGATGGCGTCATGGAAGAAGGCCGCGGTGGCCTCGTCGAACGGGACGCCTGACGCCGGCACCGGCGAGATGCCGACCAGCTTGCGCACCCGGTCCGGGGCGTCGGCCAGAATCCGTTGCGACGCCTTGCCGCCCATCGAGTGGCCGACCAGCGAGAACGAGTCCCAGCCGAGCTCGTCGGCCAGCCACAGCACGTCCCGGGCCACCTCGTCCAGCGAATACTCGCCGGGCACGTCGATCGCCTCGCCGTAGCCGCGGACGTCCGGGAACACATACGTGAACCGGGATTCGTCGATCAGCGGCAGCAGGGAGTCGAAGGCGTGCCGGTCGCTCAGCCAGCCGTGCAGCGCCACCACACGCACCGGCCCGTGTCCGTGACTGCCGTGGGGCAGGATGGCTTTGTCCATCACACAACGCCCTTCATTGGGTGTCGAAGGTGACCGCGAACGTGAACCGGTCGCCCCGATAGTGGATCGACGCGACATCGACGACGCGACCCCGCACGCACCGGGTCACGCCGACGCAGTACAGCACCGGGCTGGTCAGCGGAATGTCCAACAGCAGAGCCACATCGGGCGAGGGCAGCCGCGCCTCGGCGGTGTCCTCGATCTGTCCGATCTGGACGCCGACCCGGTCGCGCAGCACCGCGGTCATCGGCATCCACCGCAGGTCGACGACGTCGATGCGCTCGGCGAGGTCGGCCACCACGTAGTTCTCGGCGTAGCTGGTCACCTCGCCCGCGTCCTTGCGCAGCCGACGGAACCGCACCACCTCGCCGTCGAAGTGCTCCTTGAACTCCGGCGGCGCCTCGGCCGGCTCGGCGCCGAGCACCACGACGTCGTCGCTCTTCTGCTGGGACACCACCGCGTCGACCGAGCCCAGCAGCCGCATGGGCCGGCTGCTGGTCCTCGGGTTGACGAAGGTGCCGGACCGGCGGCGACGGGTGATCAGCCCCTCGCTCTCCAGCTCGCGCAGGGCCTGCCGCATGGTCATCACGCTGACCCCGTAGTGCGCGGCCAGGTCCTCCTCGACCGGCAGCCGCGCCGGCCGGTCCATCGCGCCGGCCAGGATGCTGGCCCGCAGGTGCTGGGACACCTGGTACCACAGCGGCAGCTTGCGATTGACCGTGAACGGCGCCAGCCGCAGCGCCCCGGTCAGACCCTCCGCCATGTGCCCCGCCACCCTCTTCTCTAATCCTATGGAGGAACGTAGTATTCAACTCGTTCGGATGTCAACGGTCGGCCGAGAGGCGCGCTGATGGACACGGTGCGACAGGGCGGTTTGGGCACCTACGACCTGGCCGGCAAGGTGGCCGTGGTCGCGGGCGGCAGCGGGGCGATCGGCGGCGCCACGGCCCGCCGGCTCGCGGCCGCCGGCGCGACGGTGGTGGTCGGCTGCCGCAAGGAGGACGACCGGATCCGGAAGCTGGTCGCCGACCTGCCCGGCCACGGGCACTGGGCGGCGCCGCTGCCGGTGGACGACACCGAGGCGATCGATCACGCCGCCTCCCTTGTTGGGCAACGGCATGGCGCGGTGCACGTGCTGGTCAACGCGGCCGGCACCACCCGCCGCATCGACCATGACGACCTGGACGCGCTGGACGACGACCTGTTCGACGAGATCCTCCGGGTCAACGTGCGCGGGGTCTACAGCACCATCCGGGCCTTCCGGCCGTTGCTGGTGTCCGGTGGGGACTCGGTCGTGGTCAACGTGTCCTCGCTTTCCTCGGAAACCGGTAAGGGAAGCAGCATCGCCTATTGCGCGTCCAAGGCCGCCCTGGACACCATGGGCAAGTCGCTGGCCCGGGTGCTGGCGCCCGAGGTCCGCGTGATCGGCGTGTCGCCGGCGGCGGTGGACACCGGGTTCGTGCCCGGCCGGAGCCGGGAAGCCGTGCTGGCCCAGGCGACCCGTTCGCCGCTGCGCACCGTCGTCGACGCCGACGACGTGGCCGTCTCCATCATGGGCGTGATCACCCAGCTACGGTTGACGACCGGGTCCGTCGTCCTGGTCGACGGCGGTTGGCATCTCTAGGAGGAATCTCCATGCCCGAGTACATGTCGGGATTCGGCAACAGCTTCGAGACCGAGGCGTTGCCCGACACGCTGCCGGTGGGGCGCAACTCGCCCCAGCGCGTGGCCCACGGGCTCTACGCCGAGCAGCTCAGCGGATCCCCGTTCACCGCGCCGCGGGCCAGCAACGAGCGGTCCTGGCTCTACCGGATCCGCCCGTCGGTGCTGCACTCCGGCCGTTTCGAGCGGGTCGACGCCGGCCTGTGGCGCAGCGCCCCGGAATCCGAGACGCACCTGCCGCTCGGCCAGCTGCGCTGGGACCCGGTGCCGCTGCCGGACACGGCACAGTCCTTTCTGGACGGTGTCGTGACCGTCACCACCGCCGGCGACGTGTCCACCCACAACGGCATGGCCAGCCATCTCTACCTGATCACCGAGTCCATGGTCGACGATTACTTCTACAACGCCGACGGCGAGCTGCTTTTTGTGCCGGAACAGGGTAATGTCCGGTTCTGGACGGAGTTCGGCGTCATCGACACGGAGCCGGGCGAGATCGCGGTGATCCCGCGGGGCGTCAAGTTCCGGGTCGAGCTGCTGGGCGGGCCGGCGCGCGGCTATCTCTGCGAGAACTACGGCGGCGCCTTCACCCTGCCCGAGCGGGGACCGATCGGGGCCAACTGCCTGGCCAATCCCCGTGACTTCCTCACCCCCGTCGCCGCCTACGAGGACCGCGACGGCATGGCGTCCCGGCTCACCGTCAAGTGGGGCGGCGCGCTGTGGCGCACCGAGCTGGCCCACTCGCCGCTGGATGTCGTGGCCTGGCACGGGAACTACGCCCCCTACAAGTACGACCTGCGCCGCTACTCCCCCGTCGGCCCGCTGCTGTTCGACCACGCCGACCCGTCGATCTTCACCGTGCTCACCTCGCCATCGGAGACCCCGGGCACGGCCAACGTCGACTTCGTGATCTTCCCCGACCGCTGGCTGGTCGCCGAGGACACGTTCCGGCCGCCCTGGTACCACATGAACGTCATGTCCGAGTTCATGGGCCTGGTCTACGGGGCCTACGACGCGAAGCCGCACGGCTTCGTGCCGGGCGGCTTCAGCCTGCACAACTCGATGACCCCGCACGGTCCCGACCTGGAGGCGTTCGAGGGCGCCAGCGCCGCAGACCTGACGCCGCAACGACTCCAGGGCACCTTGGCCTTCATGTTCGAGACCCGATACCCGCAACGGGTGTCGGCGCACGCCGCCGCCATGCCCGGACTGCAGCAGGACTACGCCGACTGCTGGAGCGGCCTGCGCCGACATTTCCGTTAGACGACAGGAGCGACAGTCCGATGAACAACGATGTTCACCCCGATGTCGAGTCCGTGTTCGCGGACGCCCCGATCCGGCCGTTCCACTTATCCGTGCTGGCGCTGAGCTTTCTCATCGTGCTCATCGACGGCTTCGACACGCAGGCGGTCGCGCTGGTCGCCCCGGACATCGCCCGGCAGTGGCACACGCCGCCGGCCGCCTTCGGCGTGGTGTTCTCCACCGCCCTGATCGGCGCGGTGATCGGGGCGGCGCTGTTCACCATCGCCGCGGACCGGTTCGGCCGCAAGATCCCGTTGATCATCGCGGTCGGGCTGTTCGGCCTGGTGTCGCTGCTGACGCCGCTGACCTGGTCGCTGGAATCGCTGACGGCGGCCCGGTTCGTGACCGGGCTCGGCCTCGGCGGCGCGTGGCCGATCCTGCTGGCCACCGTGTCCGACTACGGGCCCAGTCGCAGCCGGACGCTCACCACCGGCCTGGCCACCTGCGGCTTCCCGGTCGGGGCGACGTGCGCGGGCCTGTTCACCCCGCTGTTGCTCGGTCCCTTGGGCTGGCAGGGTGTTTTTGTCGTCGGCGGCATCCTGCCGCTGGTGCTGATCCCGGTCATCGCCTTGGTGCTGCCGGAGTCCGCGCGGTTCCTGATCGCCCGTGACCGCCGCGCCGCGCTGGACCGGGTCATGCGCCGCGTCGGCCGGGAGGACCTGGTCGGCCAGCCGCTGCGGGCCCGGCCGGTGCCGCGTCGGCTGCCGGTGTCCGGGCTGTTCACCGAGGGCCGCACCGCCGGCACGTTGCTGCTGTGGTTGACGCTGTTCTTCAGCCTGCTGCTGGCCTACTTCCTCAACAGCTGGATCACGACCGTGGCCCGGGCCAACGGTTTTGACGCCGGCACCGCGATTCTCGGCGCGGCCGCGCTCAACCTCGGCGGCGTGCTCGGCGTTGTCCTGTTGGGACCGTGGCTCGGTCGCCGGCGGCGGCCGGCCGCGACCATCGGCGTGTGCTACGTGCTCGGCGCGGTGTTCGTGACGCTGATCGGCCAGGTGCACGCCTCCGGACCGCTGCTGCTGGCCGTCATCCTGGTCGCCGGCGTGTTCACCATCGGGGCCCAGCTGTGCACCATGCCCATGATCGCCTCGTTCTACCGGGTGGAGGAACGGGCCACCGGATTCGGCTGGTCGATGGGCGTCGGCCGGGCGGGCGGCATCATCGGCCCGGCCCTGGGCGGCGTGCTGGTCGCGGCCGGGTTCACCATGTCCTCGCTGTTCTTCGTCGGCGGCCTGTTCGCGCTGGGCGCCTCGGTGGCGATCGTCCTGTTCGGACGGTTCGGCCTCCGCGAGTCGGCCGGTCAGCGCCTGGCCCCGTCCCTGTCCTGACAGGAAGGTGGCCGGGCCCGTCGGGCCCGGCCACCTTCTCGGTTACGCGGAGAACAGACCTGCTGGTGGGGACCAGATGAGCCGCGGGTCGGTCTGGGCGGCGCTGCCGAGCAGGTGCTCCACGCGGGTCAGCACGTCCAGGTCCAGCTTCACGCCGACGGCCTTGACGTTCTCGCTGACCTGGGCCGGCGTGCTGGCCCCGACCACCGCGGTGGCCACGTTGTCGTGTTGCAGCGTCCAGGCGATGGCCAGCTGGGCCAACGACATGCCGACGTCGTCGGCGACCCCGCGCAGCAGCTCCACCCGGTCGAGCAGGCCCGGCACCGTGAGCAGGCCCTGAATGGCCTCGCGCCACGGGCCGGCGGCCCGGGAGCCGGGCGGCACGCTGTCGCGGTACTTGCCGGTGAGAATGCCCTGGGCCAGCGGGACGGAGGCGAACTGGCCGATGCCCAGGCGCTCGCAGGCCGGCATGACCATGGCCTCGGCCACCCGCCACAGCATCGAGTAGTGCGGTTCGTTGACTATCAGCGGGACTGAGTATCGCTCGGCCAGGGCGGCGGCCCGCAGCAGCTGGTCGACCGTCCACTCCGAAGTGCCGACGTAGAGGATCTTGCCCTGGCGGACCAGGTCGGACAGCGCGAGGAAGGTCTCCTCCAGCGGTGTCTGGTAGTCGAACCGCAGCAGCAGGTAGACGTCGACGTAGTCGGTGCCGAGCCGGCGCAGCGACCCGTTGATCGAGCTGACCAGGTGTTTGCGGCTCAGCCCGGCCCGGTTCGCGCCCGCGCCCTCCGCCCAGTAGACCCCCGTGCACAGCACGAGATCCTCGCGCGGCACCCCGGACAGGGCGGCGGCCATGCTCTCCTCGGCCGCTCCCCCGGCCCAGGCCGCGGCGGTGCGGAAGGTGGTGATGCCGGCGTCCAGCGCCGCGGCGACGCAGGCCGCGTCGTCCGGGCCGGCCAGCCAGTTGCCGTAGGCGAGCTCGCTGACCGACAGTCCGCTCGTGCCCACCCTGCGGAATTCCATGCTCAGTGGCCTCCGGCGATCGTGCGGTCGATCCAGGCGTCGACGTCCCGCGCCTTGTCGGCGTGCGTGGCCCGGACCGACTCGTGCGGCAAGATGAGGAACTCTTCCTTGCGCAGGCCCTCGACCGCCGACTCGGCAACCTCTTCCGGCGTCAGCAGCGGGGCCAGCGCGGCGATGGCCAGCGCCGTCGGATGGCCGGCGGCGATCCCGGGTTCGAGCAGCGCCGTGCGCACCCCCAGTGGGCACAGCGCGCTCACCCCGATCCCCCGCCGCCGATAGGTCACGGCCAGCCATTCGGCCAAGCCCACCACCGCGTGCTTGGTGACCGTGTACGGCGCGTCCCCCGGGGCGCCGAGCAGGCCGGCCGCCGACGCGGTGATCAGCAGGTGGCCGCCGCCGGCGCGGACCATGTCCGGCACCACCGACTGCGCGACGTGCACATGCTGCATCACGTTGACCGCCCAGGACGTTTCCCATTGCTGTCCCGAGGCGTGAATACCGCTGCCGAACGCGACCCCGGCATTGGAGCAGAACAGGTCGACCGGGCCGAAATAGGCCCGGGTCGAGGCCACCAACGCCTGGATGTCATCCTTGCGGCTCACGTCGGCGTGCACGGCGATCGCCGCGCCGCCGGCCCCCGTGATTTCGGCGGCGACCACTCTGGCAAGATCCAGGTTCAGGTCGGAAACCACCACTCCGGCGGCTCCCTCGGCGGCGAACCGCCGGGCCAGCGCGGCGCCGATGCCCTGCGCCGCTCCCGTCACCACGACCACACGTCCTAGCAGGTCCACCGCGGCTCCAGTGCCGAGTTCCCGAATGACTGGTCGTTAGGTATACCCCCGTTCGCCGCATGGGGACATCTCCACATGGAGAGGGTGGTTTTTCCCGAGACGATTTGCTCTCCTTACGACCAATCACGCCGTTACTGGTGCACGAGGAGGTACGCCAGTGGGCATTGTCCTAGACTCGAGAACCCGGGTGCTGGCCCTGTGTCCTTCGGGACCGCACATGGTCGCCGCCGTCGCTCGCGGCGGCGGCTTGGGTGTGTTCGACGGTTGTCGGCCGCCCGAGCCGGAAATGGCCCGGGCGCCCTTCGGCATCCGCGTGCCCGCCGGCTCGCATGTCGACACGCGGGGCGCGGCAATTGTGTTGTTCGAGCCCGGCGCCCCGATCGTGCCATCGGGGGCGTTGGCGATCGCGCAGGTCCGGTCGCTGGACGAGGCCACGGCCGCCATCGACGCCGGGGCCGACGGCCTGGTGGCGATGGACGACGGGGACCTGTCCGCCTTCGTTCTCCTGCAACAGCTTCTCCAGGCCTGCGGCGGCGAGGTGCCGGTGTGGGCCTACGCGGTCGGGCCGCGCACGGCCGTCGGCGCGATGGCCGCCGGGGCGAGCGGCGTGTTCCTGGACGAGCAGTTGCGAATGCTGCCGGACGCCGACACTTCGGGGCCGGAGCGGGAACGCCTGCTCCGCGCGGATTCCTCGCTGGCCACGCTGTTCGCCCGCCGCTACCGGGACACCGAGCACGCCGTCCGGTCGCTGGCTGCGGCCGTCCGCGAACGGCCTGTTGTTGCGGGACAAGGGATCCCGCTGTGCCGGACGCTGGGCAGCGCGCTGCCGATCGCCCAGGGGCCGATGACCCGGGTCAGCGACCAGCCGGCGTTCGCCGCGGAAGTCGCCGACCAGGGCGGATTCCCGTTCATCGCGGTCGCGACCGCCAGCGGCGCGGGCACCGCGGACCTGTTGGACCGCACCCGTGACCGGCTCGGCGACCGGCCCTGGGGCGTCGGGTTGCTTGGCTTCATCGACCCCGACCTGCGGGACCAGCAGCTGGCCGCCGTCCGGGCCGCCCGGCCGCACTGCGCCCTGCTGGCCGGCGGAAAGCCGGCGCAGGCCAAGGTGTTGGAGGCCGACGGCATTCCGACCTACGTGCACGTGCCGTCGCCGGTGCTGCTCAAGCAGTTCCTCGACGCCGGCGTGCGCCGGTTCGTCTTCGAGGGCGCGGAATGCGGCGGCCACATCGGGCCGCGGCCGAGCTTTGCCCTGTGGGAACAGCAACTGGACGTGCTGCGCGGCTACGGGCCCGGCATCGAGGTGCTGTTCGCCGGCGGCGTGCACGACGCCCGTTCCGCCGCCGTGGTGGCCGGGGCCGCGGCCGAACTGGCCGCTTCGGGGGCCGGCATCGGCGTGCTGATGGGCACCGCGTACCTGTTCACCCGGGAGGCCGTGGCCACCGGCGCGATCACCGATCTGTTCCAGGATCTGGCGATCGACGCCGGCGAGACGACAATCCTGGAAACCGCGCCGGGACACCGCACCCGCTGCCTGCCGAGTCTCTACACCGCGCATTTCGAGATCGTCAAGAATGATCTGCGGTCGGTGCCGGAGTTGTCGGCGCAGCAGGTCTGGCAGCAGTTGGAGGAACTCAACACCGGCCGGCTGCGCATTGCCAGCAAGGGATTGCAACATTCGGCCGACGGGCCCGTGACCGTCGGTCCGGACACCCAGTTGAGTCAGGGTCTCTACATGGCCGGCCAGGTAGCGGTCTTACGCGACGCGAAGACGACAATCGCCGAATTGCACGATTCCGTGACCGAAGGCGTGCGGCGTCTTCTCGAGTCGTCGCCAGACGGGGAACCGGAGCCGGGCCGCGACATCGCGATTGTCGGCATGGCCTGTTCCTTCCCCGGCGCGCCCGACCTGCCGGCCTACTGGTCGCAGATCCTGCGCGGGACCGACGCGGTCACCGAGGTGCCGGCGGACCGTTGGGACACGAACGTCTACCCCGACCTGCCGGGCTGGGGCGGCTTCCTCCCGCCACTGGACTTCGATCCCCTGACCTACGGCATGCCGCCGTCCTCGATGGGCAGCATCGACCCCGCGCAGCTGGTGTCGCTGGAGCTGGCCCGCCGCGCGCTGGCCGACGCCGGCTACGCCGACCGGGACTTCGACCGCGACCGCACCAGCGTGATCTTCGGCGCGGAGTCCGGCAGCGACCTGGGCAACGCCAAGGTGATGCGGGGCCTGCTGCCGTCCTATGTGGACGAAGCGCCGCCGGAGCTGCTGGACCAGTTGCCGTCGCTGACCGAGGACTCGTTCCCGGGCACCCTGGCCAACGTCATCTCCGGGCGGATCGCCAACCGGCTCGACCTGCGCGGCGCGAACTTCACCGTGGACGCGGCCTGCGGCTCCTCGCTGGCGGCGCTGGACATCGCGGTCAAGGAGCTGCGCAGCGGCACCAGCTCGATGGTGCTGTGCGGGGCGGTGGACCTGCACAACGGCGTCAACGACTACCTGATGTTCACCTCGGCCGGCGCGCTCTCGCCGACCGGCCGCTGCCGCCCGTTCGACTCCGCCGCCGACGGCATCGCCCTCGGCGAGGGCGTGGCCTGCGTGGTGCTCAAGCGCCTTGCCGACGCCGAGCGGGACGGCGACCGGGTGTACGCCGTGGTCAAGGGGGTCGGCGCGGCCAGCGACGGCAAGGCGCTCGGGCTCACCGCGCCCCGCCCCGAGGGCCAGCGGCGCGCCCTGGAACGCGCTTACCAGGACGCCCGGTCCTCCCCCGGCGACGTCCGCCTGGTCGAGGCGCACGGCACCGGGACGGTCGTCGGCGACGCGACGGAACTGCGCACCCTGACCGAGTTCTTCGCCGACGCCGGTGTCGCGCCGGCCTCGATCGCGCTCGGCTCGGTGAAGAGCCAGATCGGGCACACCAAGTGCGCGGCCGGGCTGGCCGGGCTGATCAAGGCGACCCTGGCGCTGTGGCACGAGGTGGTGCCGCCGACGCTGCACCTGAGCAGCCCCAACTCGGCCTGGCAGGCCGACACCAGCCCGTTCACCTTCTCGACCGCGGCGCGGCCGGCGCCGGGCCTGACGGGTCTGGCCGGCGTGAGCGCCTTCGGCTTCGGCGGCACCAATTTCCACGCCGTGCTCGGCCCCGGCCCCGTTCCGCCCGACCGCCGGCACGGCCTGCGCGACTGGTCCCGGGAGCTGGTTCTCGTTCGCGGGTCCGATGTGGACAGTGCCCGGGAGTCGTTGCGGGCCTTGGCCGACGAGCAGCCGAACGCCAGCCTGCGTGAGCTGGCCGAGGACGTCGCCTCGGTCAACGCCGACGCCCCGGTGCGGCTGGCGTTCGTAGCCGCGGACCGGGAGTCGTTGACCGCCGGCGGAATCGCCGCCAAGGAGCCGGCCGGCAAGATCGCGTTCCTGTTCCCCGGCCAGGGCAGCCAGCAGCCCGGCATGCTCGCCGAACTGTTCGTGCACTTCCCGGAGCTCGCCGACGTGCTGCGGCACGCCCCGGCCGTCGTGCCGGCCGTGTACCCGCCGCACGCGTTCGACGAGGAGCGCCTGGCCGCGCAGCTGGCGGCCGTCACCGACACCGCCGTCGCGCAGCCGGCCCTCGGCCTGGTCGAGTCCGCGCTGTGCCGGCTGCTGGCCGAGCTCGGCGTGAAACCGGATTTCCTGGCCGGGCACAGTTACGGCGAACTCGTCGCCCTGTCCGAGGCCGGCGCGTTCACCCTCTCCACCTTGGTCGAACTCAGCGCGGCCCGGGCCCGGGCGATCGCCGACGCGTCGCGGGAGCGTCCGGGGGCGATGGCGGCCGTGCGGGCCACGCGGGAGGTCCTGGCCGCCGAGCTGGCGGGCATGGACATCTCGCTGGCCAACCACAACGCGCCCGAGCAGATCATCGTGTCCGGCAGCGTCGAGGAGATCGAGCGCTGCGTCCGTCACCTGCGGGCCAAGCGCATCGCCACCAAGCGGATCGCGGTCTCGGCCGCGTTCCACAGCCCCCTGGTCGCGCCGGCCGAGGGCGCGTTCGCGGCCTCCCTGGACGTCGCCGCGATCGAGGACCCGGTGCTGCCGGTGTGGTCGAACACCAGCGGCCGCCGCTACGCCCCCGGCGCCGTGCGGCAGGTGCTGGCCGCCCAGATCCCCGCCCCGGTCCGCTTCGTGGACCAGATCGAGGACATGTACGCCGCCGGGGCGCGGACGTTCGTCGAGGTCGGGCCGGGACAGACGCTGACGCGGCTGGTCCGGGAGATCCTCGGCGACCGCCCGCACGCCGCACTGCCCTGCGGGCCCGGGATCCGGGAGTTCCTGGGCGCCGTCGGCCGGCTCGCCGTCGCCGGTGTGCCCGTCGACACCGCCCGGCTGTTCCGCGGCCGGCCCCGACCCACCCCACGACCCGATAACGCCTGGACCGTTACCGGAAACCTTGTCCGCCGTCCCGACGGCCAACTCCCCCCGCACGGCCTCGCGCCCGCCCGTCGCATCCCGAGGATTGCCATGACCGAAGCCACCCCTGTCGGCCGCGACCAGGTAGTCGTCGAATTCCTGCGCAACAGCCGGGAACTGATCACCACCCAGCGGGAGGTGATGCTCGGCTACCTCGGCGCCGTGCCGGCCGTGCGCTACGCCCTGCCCGAGGTGGTCGACGCCGCCCACCTGACCGCCGTCAGCCCGGCCCCGGTCGTGCAGCCGGCGGTCAACGGCAAGGCCGTCGCGCCGGCCGTCATCGCCGCCCCGGCCGCCGAGCCCGCGCCGCCGGCCGACGTCCGGACCGCCGTCCTGGACGTGATCAGCGACCGCACCGGCTTCCCGCCGGACATGATCGAGGGCGACCTGGACCTGGAGGCCGACCTCTCCATCGACTCCATCAAGCGCACCGAGATCGCCGGCACCCTGCTGCGCCGCCTCGGCCTGACCGACGCCGCCGGCGACGACGGCCCCGACCTGTTGGTGCGCCAGCGCACCGCCAACGCCATCACCACCCAGCTCGAACAGTGGCTGACCCCCGCGCACGGCACTGCTGGCGCCCCGAACGACGGCGAACCCCACATCGCCATCCCCACGAGCTCTTCCCCGCTCCGACCGGGCGGGGAAGAGCCGACCATCGCGAGCGCTTCGCCCGCTGGGTCCGCCCCGCGGCGCTACGTGCTGCATCTCGTCGACAATCCGCTGCCGCCGCCCGATCCCGCCCGCCTGTCGGGCAAAACCCTGGCGGTGTTGTCCGCCCCTGGCCAGGACGAGCTCGCGGACTCGGTGCGACGGGCCTTCGGGCTGCCGACCGCCGCGCCGGCCGACGCCGACATCACCGTATCCCTGCACGGCATGGCCGACTCGGTCGAACCAGCCGCGCCGGAGCTGTTCACGCAGCTCAAGGCAGCCAAGGGCACCTTCATCGCGCTGGCCACACGCGACGCCCTTGGCCTGTCGGGGCTGTTCCGGGCGGCGGCGCTGGAGCGGGACGCCACGACCCGACTGGTCGTCGTCGACTCCCCGCGCGCCGACGTCCTGGTCGCCGAGGCCATGGTCGACGACGGGCACGCGGTCGTGCACCACACCGCCGAGGGCCGCATGACCCACACCGTCCGCGAGCAGTCGCTCGGCTCGCTGGCCCACTCCGGCGCCGGACCGGGCGGCGGCGAGCTGGCCGCGCTGGGCCTCGGCCCGGACTCGGTCGTCGCGGTGATCGGCGGGGCGCGCGGGATCACGGCCCGCGCGGCGGTGGCGCTGGCCGCGAGTGGCTGCCGGGTCGAGTTCACCGGCCGCACGCCCTGGCCGGGCGACGACGACCTGCCCGAGGACCCGCGGGCCCTGCGCGAGGCGTTGATCGCCCGTGGCGGCAGCATCGCCGACATCGAGCGGCAGGCGCGGACCGTACTGGCCCAGCGGGAGATCAGCCGCACGCTGGCCGAGGTCGGCAACGCCACGTACCACGTGCTGGACGTGCGTGACGGCGAAGCCGTGCGGCAGTTCGTCAAGCAGCTGGGCGGCCGGCTCGACGGCGTGCTCTACGCGGCCGGCGTCATCGACGACAAACTCATGTCCGACAAGGACGAGACCTCGTTCCGCACGGTCTTCGACACCAAGGTCGCCGGGGCCCGCACGCTCCTGTCGGCGCTGGCCGACGAGGGCCTGAACCCCGGTTTCCTGGCCTTCTTCGGCAGCATCTCGGCGGTGCTGGGCAATCGCGGCCAGACCGACTACGCGGCCGGCAACGACGCGCTGGAAACCCTGGCCGCGCAATGGCCCGGCCGCGCCGTGACCGTCCACTGGGGACCGTGGGCGCCGGCCGACGACCACAGCGGCATGGTCACGCCCGAGCTGGCCCGCGAGTACCAGCGGCGCGAGGTGGCGATGATCGACCCGACCGAGGGCACCGCCGCGCTGCTGCGTGAGCTGGCCTACGGCGACGTCCCGGCCGTCCTGTACACGGCGGCGCTATGGTGACCCAGGAGCCGGTGGCGATCATCGGCATGGGCGTGGTGCTGCCCGGCGCGGCGAACGTCGGGCAGTACTGGCAGAACCTCATGGCCGGGACCGACGCCATCACCGACATCCCGGAGCACCGCCGCGATCCGGAGTTCCACGGCGCGCCGGGCACGACCCCCGATCGGACTCACGGGCGGCGCGGCGGCTTCGTCGCCGACACGGTGGACTTCGATCCGCTGGCGTTCGGGATCCCACCGGCCGACATCGCCGAGATGGAGCCGGACCAGGTCACCGCGCTGGCCGCCGCCGCCGCGGCGATCGACGACGCCGGCGGGTCGGCGGCGCTGGGCGACCGAGCCAAGGTGGGCGTGATTCTCGGCCGTGGCGGCTACTTCTCGCCCGGTCTGGTGCGGTTCGACCAGCGGGTGCGCACCGTCCGGCAGATCACGCGGACCGTCCGCGAGCTGTTGCCGTCGGCCAGCTCGGCGATGCTCGACAAGATCCGTGACGCGCTGCTCGAACCGCTGGGCGAGTTCCACACCGAGTCGGCGACCGGCCTGGTGCCCAACCTTTCCGCCTCGCGGGTGGCCAACCGCCTCGACCTCGGCGGGCCGGCGTACACAGTGGACGCTGCCTGCGCGTCGTCGCTGATCGCGGTGGACCACGCGATCGCCGAGCTGGCGCGGGGCCGGTGCGACGTGGTGTTCGCCGGCGGCGTGCACCACTGCCACGACGACACCCTGTGGTCGATGTTCACGCAGATCGGGGCCCTGTCGCCGAGCCAGCGGATCAGCCCGCTGTCGCGGGACGCCGACGGGCTGCTCATCGGCGAGGGCACCGCGCTGCTGATGCTCAAGCGGCTGGCCGACGCCCGCCGGGACGGCAATCGGGTGTACGCCGTGCTGCGGGGATCGGGGATTTCCAGCGACGGGCGGAGCGGGAGCCTGCTCAGCCCGTCGATCAGCGGCCAGGTCCTGGCGCTGCGCCGGGCCTGGGACGCCGCCGGCATCGATCCGCGGCAGGCCGGCGCGATCGGCCTGCTGGAGGCGCACGGCACCGCGACGCGGGCCGGCGACGCGGCCGAGATCGCCACCATGACCGAGGTGTTCGGCGCGCCCGACGGCCGCACCGGCGTGGTCGGCTCGGTCAAGTCGATGATCGGCCACACCATGCCGGCGGCCGGCGCCGCCGGCCTGGTCAAGGTGGCTTTGGCGCTGTACCACAAGGTTCTGCCGCCGACCCTGCACTGCGACGACCCCAATCCGCTGCTGACCGGGACCCGGTTCCGCGTGATCGGCGAGGCCGAGCCCTGGGAGGGCTGCGACCTGCCGCGGCGGGCCGCCGTCAACGCCTTCGGCTTCGGCGGCGTGAACGCTCACGTGGTGCTGGAAGAGGGCGATGCCGCCGGGAAGCGGCGGGTCGAGGTGCGGGAGCCCGACCGGATCCTTCGGCTGTCGGCGGAATCCCCGGCCGAGTTGGTGACCCTGCTCGACCGTCCACAGCAGACGGATGTGCTCGGATCGGGCCGGGCCCGCATCGGGATCGTGAATCCGACGCCCGACACCCTGGCCGTCGCCCGGCGCGTGGCGGCCAAGGTCGCCAAGGACGGCCAGCCGCAGCGCGGGGTGAAGGGCATCTGGTGCACTGTCGACCCGCTGCTGCCCGATGCCCGCACGGCCTTCCTGTTCCCCGGCCTTGAGGCCGATGTCTCGCCGCGGTGCGACGACGTGGCAAGGCATTTCGGCCTGCCCACGCCGGCGTGGTCGACCGAGACCGTGCTCGACCACGCCGAAAGCGTGACCGCCGTCGGCCGGCTGGTGCACACGGCCCTGGGCCGGCTCGGCATCACTCCGGACGCCCTGGCCGGGCACAGCGTCGGCGAGTGGACCGCGATGCGGATCGCCGGCATGTTCACCCCGATGCCGACCGCCGACAACATCCAGCGCTACTGGCACGGCCACTTCACCGCCCCCGAGCTCGACTACCTCATGCTCGGCTGCTCGGTCGTCGAGGCCTCCGGACTGACGGCGGGCCTGGACGTGGTGATCTCCCACGACAACGCTCCACATCAGACGATCGCCTGCGGGCCGGCCGAGGAAGTCGTTCGCCTGGCTGAGGTCTGCCGCGAGCACGGCGTGATCGCTCGGACGCTGCCGTTCCGCTCCGGCTACCACACCCCTTACCTGCGGCCGTATCTGGCGCCGTACGCGGCGCTGGCCGACGACCTGGAGTTGCACGCGCCGTCGGTTCCGGTGTGGTCGGCCACCTCGGTCGCCCCCTTCCCCACCACGCACGAGGCGGTCCGGCGGCTCTATCTCGACCACCTGCTGCAACGGGTCCGCTTCCGCGAGCTCATCGAGACCATGCACGCCAACAGTTTCCGGGTTTTCCTCCAGCTCGGCGCCGGCCAGCTCGGGTCGTTCGTCACCGACACCCTCGGCGACGCCAACCACCTGGTCATCGGGGCGGCGTCCAACATCCACTCCGGTCTCGACCAGTTGCGTCGGGTCGCCACCGCCCTGTGGGTCGAGGGCGCGAACCCCAAGTTCGAGGCGCTGGCGCCGCGCCAGGTTCGCCTGAACAGCGCACGGCCGCTACTGTCACTGCCGTCCGCCAGCCGGGGAATCCTCGACGTGGCCCCGGAGATCCCCCCTGGGCTGTCGGACGACATCGCCGTCGCGTACCAGGAACTGCTGGACGAGACCCGTCGGAGCGCGGCCGCCGTGGTCGCCGCGCTGACCTCCGACACCGTAGAGTCCACTGTGGACGTCTCGCTCGCCTCGATGCCGTTCCTCCGGGACCACCGGTTCTTCCGGCAGCGTCCCGGCTGGCCCGACGAGGCCGACTTCTGGCCCGTGGTGCCGGCGACCACGCTCATCGACATCGCCTGCCGACAGGTGGAAAACGCTTGGGGCGTCACGGCGACGGGAGTGCGCGACGCCGCGTTCAACCGCTGGCTCATCGCCGAGCCGGCCAAGTCGGTGCCCATCACGATGCGCCGTGCCGGGGACCGGGTCGACGTGGCCATCGGCACGTACGCGAGCATGACCGTCTGCCTCGGCGAACGGCCGCCCGGCGCGCACATGCCGATACCGCACCAGGAACGGCCGATGCCGTTCACCGCCGCCGAGGTCTACTCCCGCCGGAAGATGTTCCACGGCCCCGCGTTCCACGGCGTCACCAAGTTGACCGGCATCGGCGACCACCACCTGCGCGGCGAGATCACCGTCACGACCGCGCCCGGCGCCCTGCTGGACAACGTCGGGCAGCTGCTCGGCTGCTGGCTCCAGGCCACCTACCAGGACTCCCTGGTGGCCTTTCCCCGCTCCATCGCCGAGGTCACCTGGCACGCCCCGGAGCCCGGGCCGGGCGCGGTCGTCGACTGCCAGATCGAGGTCACCACGCCCCAGCCCGACATCCTCCACATGGACGCGACCCTGTCGCTGGGCGGCCGGCCGCTGGCGACCATCGTGGGCTGGCAGGACATCCGTTTCCCCTGCGACAGCGCCATGCACGACGCGTACACCCACCCCGAATCCCACTATTTGTCCACAGTGGACCCCAATGGCCGGGCGATGGTCCGGGACCGTTGGCGAAGCGTTGCCGCGCGGGAGTTCTTCGCCGGCCTCTACCTCAACGGCGCCGAACGGGCCGCCTTCGCCTCCTGCCCGCCGCGGGAGCAGCGCGGCTGGCTGCTGCGGCGCATCGCCATCAAGGACGCGGTGCGGGCCCGGCTGGCCGCCGACGGCGTGACCGGGGTGTACCCCGCCGAGATCTTCGTGCACGAGGACGAGACCACGGTTTCCGGCGTGCACGGCCGGATCCTGCCCGAGCTCGCCGTCGGCGCGGCTCTCGACGGCGATGTGGCCGTCGGACTGATCCACCCTCTCCCCGCTGTGACCAGGAGTGCGACATGACCTTGCAGCCGTATCCCACGACGACAGTGTTCGACACCGTCAGCGAGCTGCTCGCGCCGCTCGTCGGCGACCTGGACCTGCTCGGCATCCGGATCACGCCGGACACCCGGTTCCATGACGACCTGGTGCTGGAGAGCATCGACCTAGTGACCTTCTCGGGCATTCTCGCCGAGCACTTCGGGCCCGACGTCAACCTGGCCGACTACCTGACCCAGAAGGACCTCGACGAGGTCATCGAGCTGCGGATCGGCGAGATCGCCGACTACGTGGCCGACCGCCTGGCCCGGCGGGGGTGACGCGATGCCGACCATGACCGTCAACGGGCTGAGCACCAACGTGCAGCTGGTGCCGGCCACCGGCGCCGGGCAGGAGACCGTGGTCTTCCTGCACGGCATGGGCACCGACAGCCTGGCCAGCTTCTACCTGACCATGGCCCCGCCGGTCGCCGCCGCCGGCATCAACGTGATCAGCTACGACCTGCGCGGGCACGGCAAGACCGACCGCCCGGCCCGGGGCTACACCATCGCCGACTTCGTGGCCGACCTGGAGGACCTGCTCGACCAGCTCGACGTGGACACCCCGGTGCACCTGGTGGGCAACAGCTTCGGCGGCACGCTGGCGTTCAGCTACGCCGCCAAGCATCCCGAGCGGGTGCGCAGCATCGTGTGCATCGAGTCCGAGCCAGCCACCGAGGCCTGGGCCAGCAAGATGACCGAGATCCTCGACCACACCGTGCGTTTCCTGGCCGTGGAGGAGAGTTACGACTGGATCGAGGCCAACTTCAGCGCCCACCACCGGCGGCTGGCCCGGATGGCCGCCGACCGGATCCTCACCACCAGCATCGCCGAGGAGGTGCCGCTGGGGCCGCTGCTGACCCTGGAGGACATCGCCGCCATCCGCTGCCCGGTGCTGTCCATTCTCGGCAGCAACGGCTACCAGGCCGACGACCTCACCGCGCTGACCTCCCTGCTGCCCAACGGCGAGGTGCACGTGTTCGACGGCCAGGGCCACTCGGTGCTGGTGGAGCAGCACAAAAACGTCCGCGAGCTGGTGCTGCGCTGGGTCGAGCGGCAGGCGGCATGAGGGTTCTGCTCGTCGTCCCGCCGCTGACCGGCCACGTCACCCCGCTCCGGGCGGTGGCGGTGTCGCTGACGGCCGCCGGCCACACGATCGCCTGGTGCGGTCCGCAGCCGGCGCTGTCCAAGCTGACCGGGGTGAGCCTTTTCCCGAGCCCGCACTCGGCGCCCATCCCGGTTTTCCCGGCCGGCTCATCGGATCCGTTCGACGTCGAGCAGCGCCCGTCCGAACTGCGTGGCTTCGCAGCGCTGCGATTCCTGTGGCAGAGCTACCTCATCCCGCTGGCCGACTCGATGGCCCCGGGCGTGCGGGCCGCCGTCGAGCGGTTCGCGCCGGATGTCATCCTCACCGATCAGCAGGCGCTGGCCGGGGCGTTGGCGGCGAAGGCGCTCGGCGTGCCGTGGGCGACATCCGCGACCACGCCCAGCGAGCTGACGGATCCGTTGCGGGGCTTGCCCAAGGTCGCCGACTGGGTTCTCCAGCTCCAGCACGATCTGTGCGACCGGCACGGGGTCGCCCCGAGCGACCTGCGTTTCTCGCCGCACCTGATCCTGGCCTTCACCACCCGCGAGCTCTCCGGGCCGCCGGCCGCCGATCTTCCCGTGCGCTATGTCGGCGCCACCACCTCCGCCGCGTCCACTGTGGACTTCGACGGCCGGCTCCTGGACGGGCGGCCGCTGGTGATCGTCACGCTCGGCACCTCCAACGCCCAGGCCGGCATTCGCTTCCTGTCCGAGTGCAACGACGCCCTGGCGGCGATGCCCGCGGTCCAGGGCCTGATCGTCGACCCGACCGGTCTGCTGCCCGGCGGCCCGGTGCTGACCGCGGAGCGGATCCCGCAGGTCGACCTGCTGGCCCGGACCTCGGTCCTGGTGTGCCACGGCGGCCACAACACCGTCTGCGAAAGCCTTTCCGCCGGTGTCCCCATGGTGCTGGCCCCGATCCGTGACGACCAGTCGGCGGTGGCCCAATGCGTTGTCGCCGCAGGGGCCGGCGTTCGGCTGCGGTTCGACCGCGCGCTGGCCGAACACGTGCGGCAGGCCGTCGACACCGTGCTGCACACCCCCGGATACACCGCCGCGGCAACCCGCCTCGGTCACGCCCTCGCGTCGGCCGGCGGCGCCGAGGCCGCGGTCCGTCTTCTCGAATCCCTGGCGCCGGCAACGGAAGGAGGACAGCCATGCCCACCGACACAGATCGGGATATGAGTCGCCTGGAACGGCTCATGTGGGAGGTCTACGACCATGTCAGAGTCAACGGCGCGCGGATCTACGAAGGTGGGGCCAGCGTCGCCGAGGCCGACTACCTGCAACGCCTGACCCAGCGGTCCGGGGCCCTGGCCATCGCCGAGGTCGGCTTCAACATCGGCTTCTCGGCCATCGCCTTCCTGGAGGCGGCCCCCGACACCACCGTGCTGTCGTTCGAGCTGGACCGCCGGCACGCCGTCATGATGGCCAAGGAGTTCGTGGACGCCCGCTATCCCGGCCGGCACGAGCTGATCATCGGCGATTCCCGCACGACCATGCCCGCGCACGCCGCCGTCGACGGCGGCCGGTTCGACCTGGTGTTCGTGGACGGCGGGCACGAGTACGAGATCGCCGCCGCCGACATCGCCAACGCCCGCGCCCTGGCCAAACCCGGCGGCCTGGTAGTCGTCGACGATCTCGTGCCGTGGTACCCGTGGGGCGAGGGCCCGCACCAGGCCTGGACGGAAGCCGTCGCCGACGGGCTGATCACCCCGGTCGAGTCCGTTGTGGACGGTGTCGTCGTCGAGGTCATCGCCGAGCCCGGCGACCGCGCTTGGGCCACCGGCCGTTTCGCGTGACCACTCTCCACATGGGGGTGTAGACCCCTTGCTTCGCCCAGCAGAATCTCCGCAGCCCCTGACGAACAAAGGAGTTCGGATGCGGAAACGCAGCTTGCGTCCTTTCGCGACTGTCGTCGCCCTAGTCCTGGTGGCGGCCGCCGCCCCCGCCGCCGCCGCGGTGCAGCCGAACTGGGTTCCCCAGCCTGTGCCCGCCAGCTACGGGTACAGCGCGGACGTCACGTCCACCGTCACCATGGATGACGGGGTGTCCATCGCCGTCCAGGTCTCCTATCCCACGAATCTGGGCACCAGCACCCGGGCCCCCGGCACTTTCCCCGTGCTGCTGACGCAGAATCCGTACGGCACCGCCCTGCTCGACCCCACCAGCTACGGCTCGTACTACGTTCAGCGAGGCTACATCTACGTGGCCGCTTCGGTTCGGGGCACCGGCACCTCGGGTGGGCAGACCGACTGGCTCGGCGCCCGTCAGGGTCAGGACGGGGCCAACCTCGTCAACTGGGCCGCCCACAGCCTGGACGGCTCCAACGGCGCTGTCGGTCTTGACGGCTGTTCCTATCTCGGCGTCGACCAGTGGGCCACCGCTGCCGCCGTCGGTCCGAACTCCGCGCTCAAGGCCATCGCCCCGTTCTGCACCGACTCGGACTCGTACAACGACATCGCCACCTCCGGCGGCGTTCCCGGCCAGTTCATCCCGGCCGTCGCGTCGGTCCTGCCCCGTGGTCCCCAGGACAACGCGCAGACCGATCCCATCTCCATCACGTCGAACGACCTGAAGAACGGCGGGCCTCGGTCGTACAACAGCTCCTACTGGGACGCCCTGAGCGTGCAGTCGGCGCTGATCCCCAAGATCGTCGCCAACGGCATTCCCGCGATCACCGAGGCCGGCTGGAACGACCTGTTCCCCGGCGGCAACCTCGGGGCCTATGTCGCCGCCCAGAACGCCTACTTCAAGCGGCCGCTCAACTCCCCCGTGACCGCCGGGCAGTCCGTGACCGGCCGTTACCAGGCCATCGTCGGTCCGTGGACGCATGGCGCGCACACCAATGAGGATGTGCTCAACAACATCAAGAAGGAGTGGTTCGACACCTGGTTGAAGGGCGCGCCCACGGGCATGGCCAACACCAGCACTCCGCTGCACCTGTTCCAGAACGGCGCCTCCCGCTGGGTCGACAGCGCCGCCTGGCCGCCGTCCCTGGGCACCTCCACCTACTACCTCAACGCCGGCGGCACCCTCACCTCCACGCCGCCCACCGCCGCTGGCACGGACACGATCTACTGGTCCATGCCGTGGTTCCCCGCCACCTACAATTCGCCGCCCGTCTCCCAGGACGCCGTCCTGGACGGCCCCATCAGCGCCAGCATCTACCTCAGCTCCACCACCCCCGAGGCCGAGGTCTCCGCCACCGTCAACCTGGTCGCCCCCACCGGCGTCGTCACCAAGCAGTCCGACGGCATCCTCCTGGGCAGCATGCGCAACCTGGACGCTTCGCACAGCTGGTACGGCTCCAGCGGCGCGCTCATCCAGCCCGCCCACACCTTCACCCAGGCCACCCAGCAGTTCCTCACCGCCAACTCCACCGTGAAGTTGGACATCGCCCTGATGCCCAACTTCTCCGTCATCCCCGCCGGCTACCGCATCCAGCTGGTGCTCACCACCCAGCCCCCCTCCTACCACGTTCCGCTCACCCTCACCCAGACCCAGACCAACAACCTCAACTTCGGCGTCTACACCATCAGCCGGGCTCCCCAGGCCGCCTCCTCGGTCACCCTGCCGCTGGCTTCCCCGTCGATGTTCACCACCAGCCCCGTCAACTGGGGCCCGTCCTCCTGATCCCTCTGCACGCCCAGCGCCCGGCCCGCCCTCCGCGAGCCGGGCGCTTCGGCGTGCGAGGAAGGGCACAGGAGGAGCTGAAGGCAGGTCTCAGAAGACACGAGCGTGAAAGGCCCCCACGGGAACCTGACTACCTAAGCGAGAAGGCCGACCGGGACGCAAGAAGTCCTTGCAAAACAACGCAACTGAAACCCCTCCCCAGCCACCCCCAAACCACCAAACGCCACCACCCAACCCAGCCACCCACCTAGGGTGACCACGGTCTCGGGTGGCAAGGCTGCGACGGCCCCTGCAATCTCTGACACAGATCCGGCCGTCGTAGCCGCGGCAGCGGCGTCCCCAACCCACCAGTCTTCACGACAACACGCCTGCGCCCCGCCGCCCCCAAACCAACCCCCACCCCACCTCAGAACGGCGGCTCCTCCACCGGCTCCGGCCTCGTCACATACCTCTGCCCCCACCGAGTCTCAATCGTCGTCGTCCCATCATCGGCGATGCCGATCTTCGCGTCAGTGGCGTGCTTATAGCGGTGATGCCGCCGATCCAACGGCCCCAGATTCGTCCCCGTGCTCGTCCCCTCCGGCCACGCCACCGCATGATCGATATCGCACGACCTAGACGGATGCGAACAACACGGCATCACACACGTCCGATGCCGGGCCCGGATGAACCGATCCACCTCCGCCGTCGGCCGATAGACCCCCGGGCTGTACTCCACCAACCGACCAGCAGGATCAGTCAACAACCGGTGAAACACCGTCCCCGGCTCCGCCATCAGATCCCGCACCACCTCCGCCGGAATCACCTGCCCCGTGTCCAACTGCCCCGGCCGCTCATCCACCCCCAACAACGCCGTGATCGGCACCGTCACCTGGATCAACGTCTTCGACCCAGCACTCTGGGGCTCCTGCAACACCAACGACGCCAACACATCCGCCCGCACCGCATCCATCGACCGGCCGTTCTTCGCCTCCCGACGAGCCAAGTGATCGATCTTGGCGTACATCGCCCTGGCAACCTCCACCGGCAGCTCCGACTTCAACACCGCCATGCCGTCCTCAGTGTCATAGACCACGACGTCCCGCCCCCGACGCCGCTGCGCGCACCGCCGGGCAAACCCGTCCGGATCGGCCCGCTGCAACCGCCCCTGCACCGACCGCCGAAGCTGCTGACAACACCGACCCTCCGCAGTCTCCAACGTCCGCGCAACAGCCTTCTGAGCGACCTCAAGACTGTAATGCTCAGTGGGATCGACCAGACCATGAGCCGACCACTCACTGATCACGCCCGCATCCATCGCATCCAGCACCCCAGGGAAGTCCCGAGCCACAAGGGTCGCGAAGTCGACGAGGCTGGAAGCGTTGGTGAACGACAGTTGCAGGGCCATGGCCATGTCATGGACGGCCCACTCGTCGACGTCGAGCTCGGAGATCAACCGCAACCGCTCGGCCTGGAGCCGACGAATGAGCCGCTCAAGTTCGATCAAACGAGCGAGTTTCTCTTCCATACCAGCGATTCTACCCGCCCCACAAGATCGAACTCGAACCACGAAAGAGTGAAAACTGTTGTGGTGCAAGGGAAATGGGGGTGACGAGGAAGGCAATGGAGGTGGGCGGCGGGGCGTGGGGAAGGAGATGAGGGAGGGAGGTGCGGAGCGGAGGACGAGGTGACGGTAGGCGGCAGGAGATGCAGAGACGAGGTGACGGCGGGCAGCAGGCGGGAGTGTAGGGAATGACTGGGAGGAGGGCGATGTGGAGTGAGGGAGGAGGTGAAGAGAAGTGTGAGGGACGGCAAAGGTGGGGTGGGAGCCCGGGCAAAGGAGGGGAGGCGTAGGAGCGGAGACAGACACGCGGAGACACGAAGCGGAGACAGACAGAGGCACAGGGACGGCAAAGAAGTAGGCGGAAGACGCAAAAGCAACAGACGCTAGAGCAGCCCGACCTCGCTCGCCCTACCGATGGCCTCCACGCGGTTGCGGGCCCCCAGCTTGTGGAGGGCGGACTGGAGGTAGGTCTTGACGGTGTTGCGGGTGAGACCCGTGGACTGGGCGATCTCCGGATTTGTCTTGCCCTGGGCGGCGAAGCGCAGGACCTCGTATTCCCGGCGGGTGAGGCCGGAGTGGGCGAGGGCGGTGGAGCGCTGGGACTCGTCGGGCATGATGCGGGGATCGACGACGCGTTCGCCGAGCAGGACACGGCGAAGGGTGGAGGAAAGATCGGTGCCGCCGACGTCCTTGAGCAGACCGCCGTCGGCGCCGGCGTCCATGGCGGCGACGAAGCCACCGTGGTCGGCATGGGCGGTGAAGATGACGATGCGGCCGGCGGGATGCAGCCGGCGGAGCTGGGTGATGACCTCGGGGGCGAGCATGTCGGGCAGCCGGAGGTCGAGCAGCACGATGTCGGGCCGGAGTTCCTGCACACGGGTGAGGGCGGCCCGGCCGGATTCGGCGGAGCCGATGACGCTCAGCGAGGGATCGGAGCGCAGCAGGAGGACCACACCGTCCCGAACAACAGGGTGATCGTCCACCACGAGAACGGTTTTCACGGCAACCACGCCCGTAGGGTGTGCCCGCCGTCGTCGTCGCGGACGAGGCTGACGCGGCCGCCGAGACGGGCGGCACGGTCCACAAGGGAGCGAACACCGACGCAGGTGCCGGGCCCGGCCACGACCTGGCCGGAGCCGTCGTCGGCGACCACCAGCTGCACGCCGCCGTCGCACATGCCAAGACTGACCACAACGGACAGTGGCCGGGCGTGCTTCTCGATGTTGAGCAATCCTTCCCTGGCGACGGCGACGAGCAGGCCGGTGCGTTCTGAGTCCATGGGTGGCACGCGGTCGAGTTGCACGAACCGGGCGGGCACGCCGGTGCGGGCCTCGAAGGAGCGGGTGTGCTCGGCCAGTTCCACCGCCAATGCCCGGTCGGGGTCGGTGTTGTTCAGCGCCAGCAGGGATTCCCGCAGCGCGCTGGAGGCGGCGGAAATGTCGGACCGAAGTTGACTAATCCTCAGATCGAGTTCGGGATTGTCCGTGACCACGTCACTCAGCGACCGAACCTGAGCCCCGATGGAGAACAGCAGGGCGCCGACGGTGTCGTGCAATGCGTTCTGCATACGGTTGCGCTCGGCGCAGACCGCGTCGGTTTTGGCGTCCTCGGCGGCGGCGGCGACCCGGATCGCGGCGGCGGCGTGATCGGCGATCTCCCGCATCCGGTTGACCGCGCAGTCACCGAACTGGGTCACGTTGCGCATGGCCGCATAGGCGATGGCGACCGTCTGCCCCCGGCTGATCACCGGCACGGCGATCATGGACTTGATGCCCTCGCATCGCACCTGGGCGTCGAACTGGTGGGTGATCATCGAGGACGTCAGGTAGTCGTTCACCCGCACCGCGCGGCCGAGGGCCATGGCCCGACCGCCGATGCCCTGGCCGACCGGCACCACAAGATTCTGCATCTGGTCGGTCCGCGTGCCGGCCATGCACCGCACGACGGCCCGGCCGGGCCTCTCCAGGTCGGCCACGAAGCCCGAGTCGACACCGACGGTCACGCGGATCAGCTGGGCCGTCGCCTGGAGGGCGACCACGCGGTCAAGCACGGCGATCAGGTCATCCCGCTCTTGCAGCAGCTGGTCCAGCGCATGGGAACAGTCGTGGACACGGTCGATGTGGACAACGCTCATCCAACCGGCTCCTCGCGGACAGGTGGAGACTCACCGCTGAGTACAGCTTTACGCAGCGTGAAACACAAGGTAAGCGGGCGTAACGGTTCATCACGGCCAGCATCAGCAGACCTGACGCTCATGCCTACGCCGAACGGTCCAGCCCATCCCCTCCCACGGTCACGCCGCCAGCCGAGCCAATCTCACATGAATTTCAGACGCCAGCGCGTCAGAAAGATCACATCAAACCACTCCATAGTGCGGGAAACCTGAAAGAAGGCTGGGAGTCGGGCCACGGCCGTCCGATCCCTCCCATTATCTCCCAGCCAACTTTCAGCGTGCCAACAGCGAACCGCCAGCTTGCCCGGGCTGCGCCTATTCCTGAAGAAACACTGAGAAGGGATTCAGGGTAAGTGTGGACGAGTAATCTTCTCTCGTCCATGGAGGAACAGTGAGCGAGACGCTCTGGGGGGCGAATCGGTCCATCGACACCGTGCATCGAGAAATCGGCGCGGTGTTTCACGGGGGAAGCGCGGCGTCACCAAGAAGGCTGACGGACATTCTCGACGCCACGGCCTCGGCGTGCCCGGACGCGACGGCCATCGACGACGGCTCCGAGGCGCTCACCTATCGGGACCTGCTGTTTCGGGTTGGCGAGTTCGCCGAACGGCTGCGGGCCGAAGGCGTCGACGCCGGTGACCGGGTGGGCGTGCGCATCGCCTCCGGCACCGCCGAGTTGTATATCGCCATCCTCGGGGTGCTGACGGCCGGCGCGGCCTATGTCCCGGTAGACGCCGACGATCCCGACGAGCGGGCCGAAACGGTGTGGGAACAGGCCGAGGTCTGCCTCGTGGCCACCGACAACGGTGTGCTGCGACACCGGGGCAAACCCGGCCGGCTGGGCCGGGAGGACGACGCGTGGATCATCTTCACCTCGGGCTCGACCGGCCTGCCCAAGGGCGTCGCGGTCACGCACCGCAACGCCGCCGCGTTCGTCGACGCCGAGGCCCGGCTGTTCTGCGCCCGCCGGCCCATCGGCCCCGGCGATCGGGTGTTGGCCGGCCTGTCGGTGGCCTTCGACGCCTCCTGCGAGGAGATGTGGCTGGCCTGGCGGCACGGCGCGTGCCTGGTGCCGGCCCCGCGCCAGATCGTCAAAGCGGGGGCCGAGCTGGGTGACTGGTTGACCGAACAGCGGATCACCGTGGTGTCCACGGTGCCGACGCTGGCCGCGATGTGGCCGGCCGAGGCGCTGGACGCGGTGCGGCTGCTGATCCTCGGTGGCGAGGCGTGCTCGCCGGAGCTGGCGGCCCGGCTGGCCGGCGACAACCGCGAGGTGTGGAACACCTACGGCCCCACCGAGGCGACCGTGGTGGCCTGTGCCGCGCCGCTGACCGGTGAGGGACCGGTGCGCATCGGCCTGCCGCTGGACGGCTGGGACCTGGCGGTGGTCGGGCCGGACGGCCGCCCGGTGGACTGGGGCGAGACCGGCGAGCTGGTCATCGGCGGGGTCGGGCTGGCCCGCTACCTCGACCCGGTCAAGGACGCCGAGAAGTACGCGCCGCTGCCGGCGCTGGGCTGGGATCGGGCCTATCGCAGCGGGGACGTGGTCCGGGCCGAGCCGGAGGGGCTGGTGTTCGTCGGGCGCGAGGACGACCAGGTCAAGATCGGCGGCAGGCGGATCGAGCTCGGCGAGGTCGACGCCGCGCTGCTGGCGGTGCCCGGCGTGGCGGCGGCGGTCACCGTGGTGCGCAGGACCGAGACCGGGCGGCCGGTGCTGGTCGGCTACGTGGTGCTGGCCGACGGGGTCACCACGCTGGACCGGGACCTGGTGAAGCGGCGGCTGCCGGCGGCGATGGTGCCGGTGATCGCGATCCTCGACGACTTCCCGACCAAGACCTCCGGCAAGGTCGACCGCACCGCGCTCCCCTGGCCGCTGGCCGACAACACCGACGAACTCGCCGGCACGCAAGGCGAACTGGCCACGTTGTGGACGCGGGTGCTGGGGGTGCCGGCCAAGGCGGACACCGACTTCTTCGACGCCGGCGGCGGCAGCCTGGCCGCCGCCCAGCTGGTCTCGTTGGCCCGTAAGGACTATCCCGACCTGTCGGTGGCCGACGTCTACGCCCACCCGGTGCTGGCCGACCAGGCGAAGCGGCTCGACGAACTCGGCGGACGCCAGGTCGTGCAGCGTACGGTGCGACCGGTGCCGAGGGCCACCGGCCTGGCCCAGCACCTGATTCTCGTGGCGCTGATGATGGTTCGCGGCCTGCGGTGGCTGACCCTGTTGGGGCTGTTCGACAATCTCACCGACCTGGTGTTCGGTGTGGACGCGTGGACGCCGAACGTGTCGTGGGTCGTGGTCATCGTGTGCTGGCTCGTGTTCATCTCCCTGCCGGGCCGGGTCGGCACCGCGGTGGTGGCGATCCGCTTGCTGACCAAGGGAATCAGGCCCGGAGAGTATCCACGCGGCGGCGGAGTCCACTTGCGACTGTGGACGGCCGAGCGGATCGTGCTGCTCAACGGCCTGGCCAGCCTCACCGGCACGCACTGGGCCCCGCGTTATGCCCGGCTGCTGGGCTGCGGGGTCGGCGATAACGTGGAGATGCAGGCGTTGCCGCCGGTCACCGGCCTGGCGACCTTCGGCGACGGGTGCGCCATCGAGTCCGAAGTGGACCTCGCCGGTTGGTGGCTGGACGGCGACGTGCTGCGGGTCGGCACGGTGGAAATCGGCGCCGGGGCAAGGGTTGGCGCGCGCACCACGCTGATGCCCGGCTCGGCCGTGGTGCCCGGGGCCGACGTGCTCGCCGGCAGCTGCGTCACCGGCGCGGACGCCACGCCGGTGCAGGACGAGTGGCCGGCGGCCCGCCCGACGCGGTCGCGCCGAATGCGGTGGGCGTGGTCGCTGGGCCTGCAACTGTTGTCGCTACTGCCAATTGTCGCCGCCCTGCCCGGTGTGCTTTTCACATGGCTGATGGTCGACAGCGAGGGCACGCTGAGCCAGGTCCTGCTGGGCATGCTCGTCACACTCGTGCCGGCCACGCTGCTGAGCCTGTTCTGCTACGCCGGATTGCTGGTGCTGGCGGCGCGGTTGGCCGGCCGGTTCGTGCGCCCGGGCACACATCCTTCCGACGGCGCGGTCGCGTGGTGCGCCTGGTTCACCATGCGGCTCACCGACACCGCCCGCGCCACGCTGTTCCCGATCTACGCCGGCATGCTGACTCCGTTGTGGCTGCGGCTGATGGGCGCGCGCATCGGTCGCAACGTCGAGGCGTCCACCCTGCATGCCCTGCCCAGCCTGCTTCGTGTCGAGGACGGCGCTTTCCTCGCCGACGACACGCTGTTGGCGCCGATCCAGCTGCGCGGCGGCTGGCTCAAGCTGGGCCCGGCGATGGTCGGCCGGCGCGCGTTCGTCGGCAACTCCGGGATCGTCGACGCGGACCGGGAAGTGCCCGACGAGGCGTTGATCGGCGTGCTGTCCACCGCCCCGGCGGGCGCGGCGGCCGGCTCGTCGTGGCTCGGGCGGCCGCAGATCAGCTTGCCCCGCAACGCCGACGGCGGCGATCCCGAGCACACCTTCGCCCCGCCGCGCCGGCTCAGGCTGGCCCGGGCCGCCGTGGAGACCGCTCGGCTGCTGCCCATCCTGGTCGCCGCCCTGCTGGCCGAGGTGGTGGCCGTCGGGCTGGAAGCTGTGTGGCAGCACTGGGGATTCACCGTCGCGGTGCTGATCTCCGGGCCGATCCTGCTGGGTGCGGGCATCGTCGCCTGCCTGATCGCCAGCGCGGTGAAATGGTTGCTGATGGGCCGGTTCCGCACCGCGCAGCACCCGCTGTGGAGCTCTTTCGTGTGGCGCAACGAACTCGCCGACACCTTCGTCGAGGAACTGGCCGTGCCGTGGCTCGGCCGCCTGGCCGAGGGCACTCCGCTGCTGTCCGCGTGGCTGCGCACCCTCGGCGCGAAAATCGGCCGCGGGGCCTGGCTGGAGACGCACTGGCTGCCCGAGGCCGATCTGATCAGCGTGGGCGCCGGCGCGAGCGTGAACCGGGGCTGTGTGTTGCAGACACACCTGTTCCACGACCGGCTGATGCGGCTGGACGAGGTGCGGGTGCTCGACGGTGCCACCCTCGGCCCGCACAGCATCGTGCTCCCCGGCTCGACGCTCGGCACATCGGCCACCGTCGGCGCGGCCTCGCTGGTGATGCGGGACGAGCAGGTGCCGGCCAACACGCGCTGGCTCGGCAACCCGGTCCGCGGCTGGCGGGACTGACCTGGACCGCCGGTGGGCCTCAGCGACGAGGCCCGCCGGCCTCAGTGCCAGTGGAAGTAAGCACCCTTGCCCAGCTTGCAGTCGTACTCGGTGGTGGCCAGGACCTTGTCGGTCCCGTCGAGGACCGTGTCGGTCAGCGTGACCGCCCCGGCCGGGGTCACGCGGTAGCGGAGGTACTCGGTGATGCGCGCGTTCTGCGCGGTCAGCGACTGGTGCACGTCGGAGAACGCGATGTACTTGCCCTGCACCACCTGGTACGTGGCGATGTGCAGGCCGCCCGTGACCGCCGGGCCGGCGACGCCCTCCGGCGTCGCGCACTGGGTGAGCTCCGTGGTGATCTCCACGTCCTTGCCCGCCGTCAGCGAGGCCACGATGTCGTCGTAGCCAAGGGAAGACGCGGTGTTGGCCACCTGGACCTCGGAAGCGGACGTGCCGCAGGCCGTGAGCACCCCGGCCGACAACAGGATCGCCATGACTGTTCGACGCACGCCGGAGATCGTAACCACGCCGGCCGGTCCGGTCGGTGGCCGCCCGGGCATCCCCGCCCGTCAGAAGGGCAATCGTGGTCAGTGCCGGGGAATGCCGGTGACCGGGTGCCGGGCGGCCGATGCCGAGGAGGCGATCAGCGCCCGCAGCGCCCGCTTGGCGCCGTTGTGCAGCGAATGCACCACCGAGGAGTCGAACTGCACGGAATCGCCGGGCTCCAAGGTGATCTCGTGCTCGCCAAGGCGCAGCAGAAGACTGCCGGTGACGGCGTGCAGCCACTCCTCGCCGGTGTGGTGGGCCTCGATGGTGCGCGCGCCGGCGGGCAGTTCGAGGGTGACGACGGAGATCGCGGCGTGGGGACCGCTGAGCACCTCGTAGCGGGCGTCGCCGCTGTCGTGCACGGTGGCCTCGCCAGCCCGGACGAGGTGGTAGTCACGCTCGGGCAGGTCCTCGACCAAGGCGCCGATGGACACGCCGTAGGAGCGGGCCAGCTGGAGCAGGCTTCCGATGGACGGCTGCCGCTCGCCCTTCTCGATCCGCGACAGGTGGGCAACGGAGATCCCGGTCTGCTGGGCGAGCTGGGTGAGCGTCAGACCACGGTCCAGCCGGACCTGCCGCAGCCGTCCGGCCACCAGCCGATCGATGTCTCCGTCACTCATGCCCGAATCCTAGCGGTTTTGCCTAATAGACAAAATCCATGTCTGTGAGGCAACATGACGGCATGCCAACCGAAGGGAGCGGGAGCATGTCGCTCAAGGGCAAGTCGGTCCTGGTCATCGGCCGATCCAGCGGGATCGCCCGGGCCATCGTGGACGCCGCGCTGGCCGAGGGAGCCCGGGTCACGGTGGCCGGCCGCGACGCGGCGAAGCTGCGGGAGGGCTACGGGGACACCACGGCCGCGGAGACGGTCGACGTCACCGACGACGCCAGCATCCAGGCCCTGGCCGAACGGGTGGGTTCGCTCGACCACCTCGTCACCACCGCCTCGGCCCGGGCCCGCGGGCAGCTCAAGGACCTGGACCGCGACTCGCTGCTGAAGTCGTTCGACACCAAGGTGATCGGCCCGGTGATGCTGGCCAAGCACTTCGCGCCGCGGATCAACGAGGGCGGCTCGTTCACGCTGTTCTCCGGCGTCGCCGCGTTCAAGCCGGCCGTCGGCTACCTCGGCGTGGCGATCACCAACGGGGCGGCCGACTTCCTGACCCGCTCGCTGGCCGTGGAGCTGGCCCCGATCCGGGTCAACGCGCTGTCCCCGGGCGTGATCGACACCGGCATCTGGGACGCGCTGGGCGAGCAGGGCAAGGCCGAGTACTTCGAGCACTTCCGCACGCACAACCCGGCGCGGCGGATCGGCGAAGTCGAGGACATCGCGCAGGCGGCGATCTTCGCGATGACCAACCGCTTCCTCACCGGGGTCACGCTCCGAGTGGACGGCGGAGAGCCGCTGACCTGACCATAATCGGGCGGATGAAGCGAGGACGACTCCTGATCGCCGCACTGGCGGCCGTGACCCTGACACCGGGCATTGCCGCCGCCCGGCCGAGCCTGACCTGGACGGACTGCGGAGGCGGGACCCGCTGCGCGACCATGGCCGTGCCGGTCGACTGGCGCCACCCCGACGGCCCCACCACCCGGGCCAACCTGGCGGAGATCCCGGCGAAGGACCCGGTCCGGCGACTGGGCGCGTTGATCGTCAACTGGGGCAGCGGCAGCAGCACCGGCACCACCCACATGCAGCCGCGCCCGCCCGTGTACGACGAGCTGAGCGCCCGCTTCGACGTGGTGGTCATCGATTCGCGGGGGGTGGGCCAGGCCGACAACCACACGCTGGTGCAGTGCCCGCACCAGCAGCCCTCGCCCTTCACTCTCCTGCTGGCCAGGACCGAGGCCGACTGGCAGGCCCAGGCCCGCGAGAACGCCGCCTACGACGCCAGTTGCCGTGCGGCGGCGGGAAGTCTGTTCGACGGCCTCACGTCCTGGCAGACGGCACACGACATCGAGGCGGTGCGGGTGGCGCTGGGCGAGCCGAAGCTGCGCTACATCGGCAATTCCTACGGGGCGACGTACGGCCAGGCCTACGCCGAGCTGTTCCCGGACCGGGTGGAGCGCATGTACCTGGACGGCGTGCCCGACCACACCCGGCCCCGGCTGGAGGACTGGCTGCGGGATCGGGCCGTGACCCAGGAACAGCAGCTGTTCCGGTTCCGTGACTGGTGCCGGACCCGCACCACCTGTGCCCTGCAGGGCCTCGACCCCGTGCAGGTCTGGGACGATCTCCTGGCCCACCCGACCACGGTCAGCCCCGAACAGCTGGAAGTGGGGCTGCTCAACAGCTTGCTCACGCCGCCGACCTGGCCCCGCCTGGCCACGGCGATGGCCAGGGCCCGGGCCGGCGACCCGAGCGACTTCGTCACCACCATCGCTCCCCTGCCGCCGGAGCAGCACGGCTATCTGCTGGGCGTGACTCTTTGCCACGACTACGTGCCCGATGTTCCCAGTTACCAGCAATTCCTCGGCATCGAGCGACGGCTCAAGGCGATCGCCCCGCACATCGGCTGGACCGAGGGCCGGCTGGAACTGGGCCGCTGCGTCGGCATTCCCGGCCAGCCGGCCTATCCCCCGGCCCCGCTGCGGGCAAAAGGCCTGGCCCCGGCCCTGGTGGCGATCGGCGAGCTGGACAGCAACGCGCCGAATCTGGGGGCCGCTCACGTGGTCACGCAGCTGCCCGGGGCGGCCGCGCTGTGGCACGGGGACGGCCACGCCGCCTACTTCCTGCACGGCAACACCTGCCTCAACGGCTACGTGATCCGGTACCTGACCGACGGCACACTGCCGCCGCCCGGCGTCACATGCCCGGCACAGATGACGAGCTAACCGAAAGACTGGTCCCACGCTCGCCCGACCGGTGAATACTCGACGCGCCCCTGTGAGTTGAAACGGTTGGGAGACAACGATGAGCGATGTGACCCGGCGGGAGTTCCTGGCCGGCACGGCGGGTGCGGTCGCCCTGGCGGCGGTCGGCTCCGGCGTGGCCAGGGCGGCGACACTACCCGCGCCCGACCAGTCGGGCATCGACCACATCGTCGTGGTGATGATGGAGAACCGCTCGTTCGACCACTACCTGGGCTGGCTGCCGGGCGCGGACGGCAAACAGGCCGGGTTGACGTTCACCGACAAAAACGGCGTCGCCCAGCAGACGCACCACCTGACCGCGCCGCACGGTTGCGGCTTCAGCGATCCCGACCACTCCTATGAGGGCGGCCGGACCGAGCTCAACAACGGCGCCTGTGACGGCTGGCTGCGGGCCGGCGACAACGACCTGCTGTCCATCGGCTACTTCGAGGCCGACGACCTCGGTTTCTACGGCAGCGCGGCCCGGGACTGGACGGTCTGCGACCGCTACTTCGCGGCGATGATGGCCCCCACCTTCCCCAACCGTTTCTTCCTGCACTCCGGCCAGACCGACCGCACCACCACCTCGGTGGACAAGCTGGCGACCATGCCGGCGATCTGGGACCGGCTCCAGGCCGCCGGCGTCAAGGGCCGCTACTACTTCACCGACGTGCCGTACACGGCGTTGTGGGGCACGCGGCACCTGGGGATCAGCCGTCTGATCGGGGAGTTCTACGCCGACGCCGCGGCCGGCACGCTGCCGGCGGTGTCGTTCGTGGAGCCGGGATTCCTCGGCGAGGCGATTCCCGGGCTGTCGCAGGACGAGCATCCGCTGGCCGACATCCGCATCGGCCAGCACTTCCTGGCCTCGGTCTACAACGCCGTGGTGTCCAGCCCGAACTGGGCCCGGACCGCGCTCGTCATCACCTACGACGAGTGGGGCGGCTTCTTCGACCACGTCGTGCCGCCGGTGGGCGAGGATCCCAATCCCGACCTGGGGGCCGGGCTGCGCGGCTTCCGCGTGCCGTGCCTGGTGATCTCGCCGCGGTCGCCGCGCGCCACCGTGGCCCACGGCCTGTACGACCACACCTCCATCCTGAAGATGATCGAGTGGCGGTTCGGGCTGGCCCCGCTGACCGTGCGGGACGCCGCCGCCAACAACCTGGCCGAGGTCCTCGACTTCGCCAACCCGCCGCAGCTGGCCGCGCCCCGGTATCACGTGCCGCTGCCGATCACCCTCGGCTGCCTGCTCCCCCATTCCGAGGAGCACGCCCACCACGGCGAGGACTGGACCGAGCTGGCGGCCAAGGCCCTGTCGCTGGGCTTCCCCCACTAAGCGGGGTATAGTCCGCTTAAGCGCACACGGATCGAGCGATGGGGACGACAGACATGCCTCTCACCGGTGAGTACGAGCCGAGCACGTTCGACTTCAGCCGCGACCAGGTCGAGCTCTACGAGCGCTCCGGCGGCACCGAGGGCACCGACAACCAGGGCCACCCGGTGATCGTCCTGACCTCGGTCGGGGCCAAGTCCGGCAAGATCCGCAAGACTCCGCTGATGCGGGTCGAGCACGACGGGCAGTACGCGGTCGTCGCCTCGCTGGGCGGCGCGCCCAAGCACCCGGTCTGGTACCACAACCTGGTCGCCAACCCGCACGTCGAACTCCAGGACGGCCCGGTCAAGAAGGACTACACCGCGGTCGAGGTGACCGACGGCGACGAGTACAAGGCCTGGTTCGAGCGGGCCGTGGCGGCGTGGCCGGACTACGCCGAGTACCAGAAGAAGACCACGCGGGTCATGCCGATCTTCGTGCTCACGCCGATCGAGGCGTGACGACCGCCCGATCGGCGGCGTCGCGAGGCGTCGCCGACCGGGTCGCGTAGCGTGCCGTCCGTGGAACCGATCTCCCTGGGCCCGCCGCGCGAGGAGCGGGCCGACGCCGCCCGCAACCGCGCCCACCTGCTCCAGGTGGCCCGCGCCATGGTCGACGAGCTCGGCGTCGACAAGGTGACCATGGACGGGCTGGCCGCGCGGGCCGGGCTGGGCAAGGGAACCGTGTTCCGGCGCTTCGGCACCCGCGCCGGCATCTTCTACGGGCTGCTGGACGAGGAGGAAACCCAGTTCCAGCAACGCCTCCTGACCGGGCCGCCGCCGCTGGGCCCGGGCGCGCCGCCGGCCAGGCGGCTGGTCGCCTTCGGCCGGGCCCGGCTGGAGTTCCTGGTCGCCAACAGCGCCCTGTGCCGGGCCGCCATCGACCCCGGGCAGCCCATCCCGATGGGACAGAGCCCGTCCCGGCTGCACGTGCACACCATGCTGCGCGAGGCCTGTCCGGACATCGCCGACCACCGCACGCTGACCCTCCAGCTGCTGGCCGCGCTGGAGGGGCCGATCCTGCTGTACGTCCACGCGCCGGACAAGATCGATCCCGGGCCGCTGGTGGACAGCCTCGCCACGGGCTGGCAGATCCTGATCGAACGGGTGTGCGGCTGCCCTTCGGGGCACTGACCCGGCGTCGACTCCGCTAGGGTCTCGGCTCATGGGGGACTTCGCGGACGCCACCGAACTCTCGCCCCGCGCCGACGGCGGCTTCGACGTCGACCTGCACCCGAAGTGGGCGTTGGAGGACAAGCCGAACGGCGGCTACCTGCTGGCGGTTCTGGCCCGCGCCGCCGGAACCCTGTCGTCGCATCCCCATCTGACCGCGCTGAGCGGCTCCTTCGTGCAGTCGCCGAAACCCGGGCCCGCGGTCGTGACCGCCGAGGTGCTGCGGGCCGGTCGCGGCGCGACCCAACTGCGGGCCCGGCTGAGCCAGGGCGACCGGCCGTGCGTCGAGGCGCTGGCCACCTTCGGGCAGCTCGACGAAGCCGAGCCGTGGTGGTCCGGGACCGTGCCGGTGGCGCTGCCGCCGATCGAGGACTGCCCACGTTCTGGTGTCGTCGGCCCCGGCGGGGCGTTCCGGATCCACATCCTCGACGTCGTCGAGCAGCGCCTCGACCCGTCGACCAGCGGATTCCTCCGTGGCGAGCCCACCGGCCGTGGCCTGATCGCCGGCTGGCTGCGGCTGGCCGACGGCACCGACTGGGATCCGGTCAGCCTGATGGTCGCCGTGGACGCGATGCCGCCGATCGGCTACGACCTGAGCGCCCCCGGCTGGACCCCGACCGTGCAGCTCAGCGCGTACGTGCGGCGGCTGCCGGCGGCCGGGCCGGTGCGGATCCGGGTCACCTGCACCGATGTCGGCGCCGGCCAGATCGACCACGCCGTGCACGTCTGGGACAGCAAGGACCGGCTCGTCGCCCAGGCCACCCAGATCTGCGCCCTCCGGCTGCCCTAGGCTCGCCGCCATGATTACCGCCGTGCACACGCTGGTGTACGCCGAGGACGCAGAGGCGGCCCGGGCCTTCTTCCGCGACGTGCTGGAGTGGCCGCACGTGGACGCCCACGACGGCTGGCTGATCTTCAAAACCGGGCCATCGGAGCTGGGCGTGCACCCGACCGACGGCCGGCCCAGCCACGAGATCTCCCTGCTGTGCGACGACATCGAGGCGACGATGGCGGAGCTGGCCGGCCGGGGCGCGGAGTTCGCCGGAGAGGTACAGACCCGAAGCTTCGGCCGGACCGCGCAGCTGAAGGTGCCCGGCGCCGGCGAGATCATGCTTTACCAGCCCCGGCATCCGCTCGCCCACGATCTGTAGTCCGGCGGAAGAACGTCTCGCCGAGGCGATCACGCAGCGGCCGCCGGTGCCGGTGAGCTGCGCGGTGGATGAGGTACGCCCCATCTTGCCCATCACCGATTTCATCCTTTGCCGCCTTCCGGCCACCAACTTCGCTCCTGCCGCGCCCTTCTCCTCCGCCCGACCATCAGCTCCATCTCCGCCGCGCCCTACTCCTCCGCTCGACCATCAGCTCCATCTCTGCCGCGTCCTACTCCTCCGCTCGACCAACAGCTCCATCTCCGCCGCGCCCTACTCCGCCACACCCCCTGCTTGGGCCAGCTGCCGCGAGTTAAGCGGGTGGATGGGGTCCGTCAGGCGGGTTGTCGCGGGTCGGGTGGTTGCTTGGGTGGCGGGCCGGCGGTTGCTCCTCACCGCATTCCTCCTCCCCTTCACCAACCCGCCCGTAGCCGCACTCTTCCCTTCCACACCATCACCAAGCCCTCACCTGGGTCGATTGTCGCGAGTCGGGTGGGTGGGTGCGGTTCGTAGCGCGGCGTGAGGTGGGTGGGTGGTGCGGTTTACAGAGGGCTTGGGACGTGGGAGGGGTCTGGCTTTTGTGGTGTGGTTGCCGTTTGAGGGGGTGGGCGAGCTTTCGGGGATGGAAAGCGCTTTCCTGAAGGGTTCTTCAGGTGGGGAACGAAGAGATAACCGTTTCCTGGCAACAGAAATCCGTACACATACTGTGCTAAGATGAGGGTATGTCAGTGAACCTGGATATGCCGGTCGACGCCGAATGGTGGCGACTGGGTGACGGGGCGCTGGGCGAGATCGGTGTGCTGATCGAGCAGCGACGCAAGAACGACTACCTGCGCGAGATCGCGGTGGTGCGAGAGCAATGGAACCGCACCAGCCGGACCAAGGACGACCGCAAGGCACTGGTCGCGTCGCTGACCGTCGCGTGGAAGATCACCCGGGGCGAGGCCCGGGACCTGGTGCGGTTCGCGGAGCTGTTCGGGCGCGACGCGGTTCGGGACGTGGCCAATGCGGCGGTGCTGAGCAAGCAGCACCTGAACATCATCGACACCACCCTGAGCGCGGCGCCGGAGGCGGATCGCGACGATGTCGAGGCGGCGCTGGTGGAGAACGCGCCACAGTTCGACACCGTCGACTTCAGCGACATCGCCAAGCGGATCCTGCTGCTGCTCGACCAAGACGGCACAGCCCCCGACGACCCAGAGTTGGCCCGGCCCACGCGGGAGCTCTACATCACCCGCCGACCCGACGGGTCCTTCGACATCCGAGGCCACCTGGACCTGGAGACCGGGGCCATGCTGGAAGCGGCCATCGCCGCCAAGTCCAAGCCCACCTCGGCCAACGACACCCGCACCACCCCTCAGCGCCAAGGCGACGCCTTCGCCGAGATCGTCGAGATCGCCCTGGGCAGCGACGCCCTGCCCGAGGAAGGCGGGGAGAAGCCGCACCTCGCCCTCACCATGTCGTGGAAGGACTTTCAGGAGCAGCGCGGCACCGCCGACCTGGAGGGCATGGGGCCGCTCAACGCCGCCTCAGTGCGCAGGATCGCCTGTGACAGCACGATCCTGCGGGTGGTGCTGGGGGCCAAGTCCGAAGTCCTCGACATCGGACGGGCCAGCCGGACAATCCCCAACGCGATACGCAGAGCACTGATCATCCGAGACAAGGGGTGCGCGTTTCCGGGATGTGGAAGGAAACCCCGGCAATGCCACGCGCATCACGTGGTGGAATGGGCTGACGGGGGGCCGACCAGTCTGGACAATCTGGTGTTGTTGTGCAGTTCCTGTCACAGGCTGATTCATCACAGCGACTGGAAGGTGAAGATCAACGAGGGGCTGCCGGAGTTCAGGGACGGGCGTGAGCAGCGCTAGCACCGGACCTGGAGCTTGCCGCAACGGCCGCTGTCCCGGTACAGGCCGGCGATGACGGCTGGGAGGTGCTCGAAACCGTCCACTGTGGTCCGAACCTTGGGCCAGCAAGCGGTTCAGGGACGGCCTGCCTGGCACCCGCCCGACGCGCCAGGCGGGGCTAGGCGTTGGCGCGGCGCAGGCGTTCGGGTGCCTGGTCACGGAGGGCGTTGCCGGACAAGGGTTTGTCGCCGTGCAGGGCCTCCCAGCGGGCGTTGTGGGCCGGGGTCCAGAGGCTGGCGGCCCAGGCGACCTCCAGCTCGGTGGCGGTGAAGGCGCGGCCGCGAAAGTCCTGGTAGGTGGCGAGAAACGCCTCGGAGGCGGCGATCGGGGCCAGGGTCGGCTGCCCGGAGTTGGCGAAGGCCCCGCTGGCCGCGCCGACCAGGGCGGCCTCGGGTTGCCAGGCGAGGCTGTCCCAGTCGTGCACAATCCACACGTCCCGGCCGCGCCAGCGGAGGTTCTGGGCCTCGTAGTCGCCGTGCCCCAGCACACACGGCAGGTCGGCGGCCAGCAGCCGGCGGCGGACCCGTCGGGCGGTGTCGACGACGAAGTCGGGGACGGCGCTCTGATCACGCCGGTCGAGGAAGTCGATCGCCGGCCACAGCCCGAGACCCATGTGGTCCCAACAGATCCAGCGCGGATTGGGCAGCGGCGGCGGGATGTCGGCGCAGGCCAGCTCGGCCATCAGGCGGGCGAACACCTCGGCGTAGCGCACGGCCACGTCCGGGGAATCGCCGGCCAGCACGTCGCCGCCGGGCCAGAACTGCTCGGCGTGCACGGCCAGCCCGTCAACGGCGATCACCGGAGTGATCGGCCGGGCGCAAGGGAATCCCCGCTGCGCCAACAGCTCCTGGGCGGCCACACACGACCCGGCCCGGCCGTCGTCGGGACGGGCCTTGACCACGACCTCGGCGCCATCGGCCAGCCGCAGGCCGAACACCGTCGAGATCGATTCCCGCTCGAACAGCACCTCGACCGGCCCGGCGCCCAGGTGCTCCCGACACCAGGCCGAAATCAGCTCACCAGGGCGTGCCACGAGGACAAGATACAGGTGCCGGCCCGAGCGCCGGCGACGCGCTCAACGCCCGATCACCGATGGCACCAGTCAGCCACGGGCGGGCGGACCGATGCATCACCGAAACACGTGATCCCCACGCGGCAGCGTGACCGTGACGGTCAGGCCGCCGGCCGGGTTGGCGGTGATCGACAGCCGGCCGCCGTGCCCGTCGGCGATGGTGGCGGCCAGCGCCAGCCCCAGGCCGTGACCACCGGCGGTACGGCCGTTGGCCCGGTAGAACGGCTCGGTCAGCATCGGCACGGTCTCGGCCGGCACGACCGGCCCGGTGTTGGTGATCTGCAACGACACCGCCGGGCCGTCCAGGGCGGCGGTCAGGCGGACCGAGCCGCCGGAGTGGTTGTGCCGCAAGGCGTTCTGCACGAGGTTGGTCAGCAGCTGCCGCAACAGGACCGGGTCGCCGGCCAGCTGAACGTCCACAAGGGACACACTCACCCCGATGCCCTCGGCCTCCGGGGCGACCGCGGTCAGCACCTGGCCGACCAGTTCCCGCAGGTCCACGGGCTCCCGGCGGGGCTCGGTCTCGGCCGCGTCGGCCAGGTCGAACAGCGCGTCGACGGTCTCGATGTTGCGGGAGTTGATGGTGCGAAGCCGGGTGGCCAGCGCGCGCACGTCCTGCTCCGGCGGCCCGGTGATGGCCAGGTCGAGCAGCGCCTGCGTGGTGGCCAGCGGGGTCCGCAGCTCGTGCGAGGCGTTGGCGGCGAACCGGCGGTAGGTGTGCATCGACACCTCCAGCCGGGCCAGCATCACGTCGAAGGTGTCGGCGAGCTCCTTGAGCTCGTCGGGCGGCCCCGGCCGGTCGATCCGGTGGTCCAGGTGGCCGGCCCCGGCCCGCCGGGCGGCGTCGGCGATCTCGTGCAGCGGCCGCAGCAGCCGGCCGGTGACCAGCCAGCCGAACCCGGCGGCCAGGCCCGAGATCAGCACCAGCGCCCCCGCCGAGGCGATCAGCAGCGTGGTCAGGATGTCCTGTTTGGACCGCACCGGGAACAGGCTGGTCACCGGGGTGGCCGTCCCTTCGGTCACGCTCGACGTCGTCGGGTGCGGATTGCCGGGCACCGGGGTGACGGTGGTGGGGATGTCGTACGCGGGCACGTAGGTCATGAACAGGAACACCCCCAGCGCGAGCAGGGCGGCGACCACGATCATGAGCACGGTGTAGGTCAGGGTGAGGCGGGCCCGGATGGTCACGCCGCCGCCATCCGGTAGCCGACGCCGGTGACGGTGTGGATCACCGGCGGCGGGCCGAGCTTGGCCCGCAGCGTGGAGATGGTGATCCGCACGGCGTTGGTGAACGGATCGGCGTTGACGTCCCAGGCCTTCTCCAGCAGCTCCTCGGCGCTGACCACCCCGCCGCCGGCCCGCATCAGCAGCTCCAGCACCGCGAACTCCTTACGGGTCAACAACAACGGCCGGCCATCGCGGACGATCTCGCGGCGGAACGGGTCGAGCGTCACGCCGGCCAGCTCCAGCACCGGCGGCAGCGCGGCCGGACTGCGCCGGCCCACCGCCCGGATCCGGGCCACCAACTCGGGGAACTCGAAGGGCTTGGTCAGGTAGTCGTCGGCCCCCAGACCCAGGCCTGCGACCTTGTCGTCCAACCGGCGGGCGGCGGTCAGCATGAGCACGCGGCACTGCGGGTGCTGGGCGATGATCGCCCGGCACAGGTCGTCGCCGTGCATGCCGGGCAGGTCCCGGTCCAGCACCGCCACGTCGTAGCCGTTGACCGCCAGCTGGTCGAGCGCGCTCAGGCCGTCGTGAACGACGTCCACGGCCATCGCCTCCCGGCGCAGCCCGCTCTGCACGGCCTCGGCCAGCAACACCTCGTCCTCGACCACCAACACCCGCATGCCGTTGTCTGCCTTCCCGATGTGATTCCCCCGGGGCCGGCGGCCCCGGGGGAACGAGCTCACTTGGCCTGCGTGACCTGGTCGGGGGCGCCCCCGACGACGCCCCCGATCGGGCCGACCGGGACCGCCACGCCCTCCTTGACCTTGGACACGTCCGGCTTGCCGGCCACCGGCGTCAGCGTCACCGGGGTCGCCCCGGTGTCGGCGGCCAGCGCGAAGCCGGCGCCGCCGAGGCCGATGGCCAGCACAGCCACCCCGACCAGCAGAACCTTGCGCCTCATGAGGTACTCCTTCCGCTCGCCCCGCCCGGTTCGGCGGAGCTGCGGACAGCAAATCAACCGGGACTTATCGCCATCGTATTGGCTCGCCGTGAAGTGCGGACCTGGTAGCGGCGCCACCCTGCGGGCGCGGTTCGGCGACGTCGTCGGCACCACCCCGACCGCCTACCGGCGCGCGTTCACCCGTTGATGCGCTGGAAGGTGCCGTCGTTGAGGGCGATATTGAGCCACTGGTCCACCCACTGCTGGAACACCACGTCGCCGCGCGGGGTCAGATAAGCCTTCTGCGCGAAGGTGAACGGCTGGTCCGGGTGCACCGCGCACAGCTGCCCGGGATGCTGCCCGGCCTGGTAGCGGGTCTCGGTCGCGTCGGTGATCATCAGGTCGGCCTGGCCGGCCAGCAGCGCGTCGAAGATGGTGTTGTTGTCCGGATACCGCACGATGGTGGCCTGGTGCAGGGTGGCCGTGTCGAACTGCTCGTTGGTGCCGCCCGGGTTGACGATCACCCGCACGCCGGGGTGGTCGATCTGCTCCAGCGTCTGGTACTTGTCGACGTTCTCGCAGCGGGTGATCGGCGTCTTGCCGTCCCGCAGGTACGGCTGGCTGTAGAACGCCGTTCTCGCACGGGCCAACGTGATCGAGACGCCGCCCATGCCGATGTCGCACCGGGGCCCGACATCCGTGCCGATCGTGGCCCAAGTGGAGTGGTAGAACCGGAGTTTCACGCCCAACTGGCGGGCCAACTCCCCCGCCATGTCGATGTCGACACCGCTCCAGTTGCCGCTGGAATCCCGGTAGGTGAACGGTTTGTAGTCCCCGGTGCTGCACACCGTCAGCACCCCGTGCGCCGCGATCGCGTCCAGCCGGCTGTCGAACCTGTCTCCGGCGGCGGCATCGGTCGCGGTCACCGTCGCGACCACCGCCAGCACCGCCGCCACCCAGCCGGCCCTGCGACTCCCCAGCCAATCAAAACCCATGCCCGCCAGCTTGTCACGCCAGCGTCGCGTGCATCTCCCAGACCAGCACCTCGGCCGGCTCGATCGCCGTGACCCGGTGCCCGGAGATCCCGGTCAGCCGCACCGCGTCGCCGGTGCCGACCGTGCCCACGCCCTCGAAGTCGACGGCCCCGCGCGCGGCGAAGACGTGCAGGAACGGCGCGTCCATGAGCTCCACCTGCTGGCCCGGTTCGAGCCGGGCCACGTGCAGCGCCGCGTACTTGTTGGCGATGCGGATCGCCGCGTTGTCCCGGTGCCGGGGCATTCCCGAGGCCACGGTGGCGAACCGGCCGGCCAGCTCCGCCTCGGGCAGGTCCAGCTGCTGGTAGCCCGGCGTCAGGCCGGGCTCGTCCGGCACCACCCACATCTGCACGAAGTGCACGGTCTCGTCCCGGCCGGCGTCGTTCTTCTCCGAGTGCAGGATGCCGGTGCCGGCGGTCATCCGCTGGGCCAGGTTCGGGTAGACGATTCCCGAGTGCCCCTCGGAATCCTGGTGGACCAGCGCCCCGGACAGCACCCAGGTGACGATCTCCATGTCCTGATGGGGATGCGTGTCGAAGCCGGTGCCCGGACGCACCGAGTCCTCGTTGTTGACGATCAGCACCCCGTGATGCGTGTCCGCGCCGAAGGGGTCGACTCCGGTGTCGAAGGACTGCCGTCCGTGCAGCCAGTCGATCCGCGTCTCGTGCCGCTGCCCCGCCCGGCGCAGCTGCACCGCCTGTCCAGCCATGGCCAACTCCTCCGTCGTCATCGGGAAATCTGCACGTACGTCTTGGCTTCGCCGAACGCCGCGGTGGCCAGCGGGCCGCGCAGCCGGCCGATGCCGCTGCTCTTGAAGCCGCCCTCGGCGAACCCGTCGTCGAGCACGAACCAGGTGTTGGTCCAGACCGTCCCGGCCCGCAGCGCCCGGCCGACCCGGCGGGCCCGGTCCACGTCCCGGGTGAACACCGCCGCGGCCAGGCCGAACTCCGTGGCGTTGGCCCGGCGCACCGCGTCGTCCTCGTCGTCGAAGACCTCGAAGGTCGCCACCGGGGCGAACAGTTCCTCCTGCACCAGCGGGGAGTTCACGTCCTCGACGGCCAGCAGCGACGGCCGATAGAACGCGCCCGCGGCGAACGGCGCCGTGGTGATCGGCCCGCCGCGCACGATCGGCTTGGCGTAGGCCAGGGAGCGTTCGACGGCCTCGTCCACGCGGCGCACGGCCGCCTTGTCGATCAGCGGGCCCATCTGGGTCGTGGCCAGCCGGCCCGGCCCGACGACTATCGACTCCAGCGCATCGCGCAGGCCGTCGCGGACCGCGTCGGCGACCGCACGGTGCACGAGGAACCTGGTGCCGGCCATGCAGAACTGGCCCGCGAAGGCGGTCATGCTGGCCGCCAGCACCGGGATCGCCGCCGCCACGTCGGCGTCGTCGAAGACGATCAGCGGCGTCTTGCCGCCGAGTTCGAGGTTGATCCGCTTGAGGGTGGCCGCGCCGGCGGCCGCGACCGCCTTGCCCACCGCGACGCTGCCGGTGAAGCTGACCACGTCCACGTCCGGCGACTCGACCAGGAACGGCGCCCCGGTGTTGCCCGACTCGGTGAAGATGTTGACCACGCCGCGGGGCAGGTCCTGCACCTCCGAGATGATCTCCGCCATGAGGGCGTTGGTCAGCGCGGTCTGGCCGGGCAGCTTCGCCACGACGGTGTTGCCGGCCGCCAGCGCCGGGGCCAGGGCCCGGACGAACAGGGCGACCGGCGCGTTCCAGGGGATGATCAGCGCGGCGACGCCGGCCGGCTCGGTCAGGGTGCTGAAGTAGACGCCGTTCGCGACCTCGGCCGCGATGCCGGTCTCGGTGAGCGCCTGCGCGGCCGTGTGTCTGAAGGCCGGGCCGGCGCTGGCCACCTCCATCCCGGACTCGACCAGCGTCTTGCCGTTCTCCGTGGTCAGCGTGAGCGCCAGTTCCCCGGCACGGGCCCCGAAGGCGTCGGCCATCGCCGACAGCACCTTGTGGCGCAGCGCCCGGTCCCGTGACCACTCCGTCTGCTCGAACGCCCGGCGGGCCGCCCGCACCGACTGCTCGGCCTCCGCCCGGCCGCCGTCCGCGTACCGGCCCACCACCTCGCCCGTCGCCGGATCGGTCGACTCCGCGACCCGGTCCGATTCCCGCCACTGCCCGTCGATCCAGTGCCGCGCGATGAAGGTCATGACTGCCCTCTCCATTTGGTTGAGGGTTAAAGTAAAGCTCGCCCGGGGTTGAACCGTCAAGTTCTCTTGTACGATCACCGCATGACCAGCGCCGAGTCCGACGACGCCCCCTGGCTCACCCCCGGCGAGCTGCGGGCCTGGCTGTCCGTGGTGGATCTGTTGGTCCGACTGCCCGGCGCCATCGACGCCCAGTTGCAGCGGGATTCCCAGCTCAGCATGGCCGAGTACATGTCGCTGGCCATGCTGTCGCACAGCCCCCAGCGGACCCTGCGGATGAGCGAGCTGGCCAAGCACGTCAACGCCTCCCTGTCCCGGCTGTCCCATCTGGTCAAGCGGCTGGAGCAGCGGGGCTGGATCCGCCGGGAGACCGATTCCGTCGACGCCCGCGTCACCAACGCCGTGCTCACCGACGCCGGCATGGACGCCCTCGCCGCCGCCGCCCCCGGCCATGTCCGCACCGTGCGGCGGCTCGTGCTCGACGCCCTGCCCGCCGGCCACCTGCGCCGGATGGGCCAGGACGCCTCGGCCATCGTCGCCGCCATCGACGCCACGCCTAAAGCCGCAGGCTGAGCACACCCTCCTTCGGCCGGATTCTGGACCGACGCCCCCTACGTTCTCCCCTAGCCCTTGACTTGAACGCTCAACCAATCCACCATGGTTTACGGTTCACGTTTTTTCGAGTCGAGGGAGCGTCATGGCCATCAGGCAACTGCCCGTCGTCGGGGGTCCGACCGAGGCGCCGGTCCGGCAACGCAAGATCGCCATCGAGGAGCACTTCGTGGACCCGCAGCAGGTCCGGCCGAACTTCGGGGACAGCTTCGGCGGCGAGTTCGCGCAGGACGGGTCCAGCTACGCGGGCTTCAACCCGGAGTTCGCGGAGGTGGTCGAGGCCCGCATGCGGGACCTGCGCGAGGGCCGCATCGAGGAGATGGACGCGGCGGGGATCGACGTGGCGATCCTGTCGCACACCATCGGCGGCGTGGAGGGCATCGCGGATCCGGCCGCCGCGGTGAGCGCGGCCCGGCGGGTCAACACCTTCCTGGCCGAGGAGGTGGCCGGCAGCGGCGGCCGGTTCGAGGGCCTCGCGTCGATGCCGTTGCAGGACCCGGACGAGGCGACGCGGGAGCTCAAGCGCGCGATCACCGAACTGGGCCTGCGGGGCGTGATGGTCAACGGGTACAGCAACCTCGGCGACGACAAGGTGTACCTCGACGACGAGCGGTTCGAGCCGTTCTGGACGACGTTGGAGGAACTCCAGGTTCCGCTGTACCTGCACCCGAGGCTCCCGGCGCGGGCGGTGCAGGACGCGATCTACCACGGCCATCCGGAACTCGTCGGGGCGGCGTGGGGATTCGCGCCGGAGACCGCGACCCACGTGCTGCGCATGGTGTACGGCGGGGTGTTCGACCGCCACCCCGGCGCGAACCTGATCATCGGCCATCTCGGGGAGACGCTGCCGTTCTTCGCCGGGCGCATCCAGCGGGCCTTCGAGTACAACCCGTACTCGCGACGCACCCGCAAGCGCCTACAGGACTACCTCTCGGACAACATCTGGCTCACCACCAGCGGCAACTTCAACGACCAGGCCCTGATCACGGCCTTGCTCACGGTCGGCGCGGACCACATCATGTTCGCCAGCGACTACCCGTACGACATGGCCACCGACGCCGCCCGCTGGATCGAGGCCGCGCCGATCAGCGAGAACGACCGCCGCAAGATCTGCTACGGCAACGCGGCGGCGCTGTTCGGGTTGGCCGGAAAGTGACGAAGCCTCGCGGCTGAGCTGCGCCACGGGCAGGACCTGACGTCACAAGCCGGGTGGGGTGGGGTCGCCGCGGAGGGCGCCGGCCAGGACGGGCAGCAGTTGCCGTTCGATCTGCTCGGCCGACCGGCCGGCGAGTTCGGCGCCGATGGGGGCCAGGGCCAGCCAGTTGATCATGCCGGCGGCGCAGCGCAGGCGGAAGACCAGGTCCGGCTCCTCGATCCCGGGCAGGTGCCTCGCCAGCACCCGCATGGCGTCCGCGCGGGTCTCGTCGAACTTGTCGTCCAGACGGTTCCAGCCCTCCGGCGGGTCGGCCCCGAACCGCGCCACGGTCCGCATGACGGCCAGGTCGTGGCCGCCCGCCGACAGCGCGTCCACCATCGGCCGGGCGAACGCCGCGGCCAGTTCCAGCAGCGTCGAGCCGGGGGCCAGGGCGCTCATCGCCTGCTGCTGGGCGTCCAGGTACCGCTCCAGCGCGTGTTCGGCGGCCGTCTCGCACAGGACCTTGAGCGAGCCGAAGTGGTAGCTCACCGCGGCCACGTTGGCCCCGGCCGCCTCGGTGATCTCGCGCAGCGTGACGCCCTCCGGCCCCCGCTCCGCCAGCAGGTCCATGGCGACCGTCAGCAGCTGGTCCCGGGTTCGCCGGCCGGCTTCCCGGCGCAGGTCCACATTCTTCGCCGCCACGAATAAAACTGAAGCATTTGCTTGAATTCTTGTCAAGCCCGACGCCCGGCCCGCGAGATCGAATTCGACGCCCACCACTGGTCGCTGGCACCGAATCAGCACAATCGTGCCGTTCACACCAGGCGCAGCAGCAGCTGGATCGCCGCGCCGAGCTCCCGCTGCTCCTTGACGCTCAACCGCTCCCCCAGCACGCCGACCAGCCAGCTCTGCTTGACCGCCCGGGCCGCACCCAGGGCCGAAACCCCTTGCCCGGTCAGCGAAACGATGGACTGCCGGCCGTCGCGAGGATCCGGCTCCCGGCCCACCAGGCCCAGTTCCTCCAGGCTGGCCACCGTCGCTCCCATGGACTGCGAGCGCACGCCCTCGATGCGCGCCAGCTCGGTGACGGTGGTCGGACCCAGGCGGTCCAGCAGCGACACCACGCTCTCCTGCGACCACGACAGCTCCCCGGGCCGCGCCTCGGCGCGCAGGCGCTGGGCCAGCAGCTTCACCGCCAGCCGCAGGTCGGCCGCGGTGGCGGACAGATCGGCCTCCACCCCCGTGACCCTAGCAGGTGCTAAGGTCACCTACGAAGTTTACCTTCGTACTTCGGGAGCCACGATGTCCCCAGAGGAAGCAACCGACCGGCTGGCCATCCGGGAACTGGTCGACGCCTACGCGCACTGCGCGGACCGCCGTGACGCCCAGGGCCAGATGGCGCTGTTCACCAAGGACACCCGGTTCCTGGTCTACATGGACCGCACCTCCGAGCAGCCCAGCCAGGAGCTGCACGGCCGCGAGTCGCTGGCCCCGGTGTTCGACAACCTCAACACCTACGACGTGACCACGCATTTCAACGGCCAGAGCACGATCACGCTGGACGGCGACCGGGCCACCGGCGAGTCCTACTGCATCGCCCACCACCTCTACGACGTGGACGGGCAGCGGACGCTGATGAAGGCGGCCATCCGCTATCTGGACGAGTTCGCCAGGCAGCCGGACGGCTCGTGGCTGTTCGCCGAGCGCCGGCTGATGGTCGACTGGACCGAGACCCGCCCGTCACACCCGTAGTTCCTGCTGCCGCTGGGCGAGGAAATCCGACAGCGCGCTGGTGATGAGCGCAGTGGCGGCAATGGCGTGGCCGCCCGGATGCGTGACGATCACCGGTGAGGTGAATTCCGCCGCGAGGCGACGGGAATCCTCGGGATTCACCACCGTGTCGGTTTCCCCGATCATGTGGAACGAGGGAATGTCGTACGCCTCGCGGCGGGCATACAGTTCCCGGTGTTCCGGGGCCTCGCTGCGGAAACCGCCGACCATGATGGCGAACCGCAGGTCGATCGCCGGCTCGTCGGCGAACAGGCCGGGCAGCAGGCCGGCCAGGGCCGCTCCCTGGCTGAAGCCCAGCACCCCGTCGAACGGGCCGTTCATCTGGAGCGTCCAGGACAGCGAATCCCTGGTGCGCGGCCAGCCCTGGAACTCCTCGCGATATCCGGGAATATCCCCGTGCCACCAGCCGAAATCGCCCTCGGCCAGCGACGGAGCGTCCACGGTGACGAAGTCGACCAGCACGGAAAGGCCGAACTTCAGCGGCATCAGCTGCTTGCGGAGAATGGTCGAGTTGCCGTGATAGCCGTGCAGACAGAGCACGCGTAATGCCTTGACCGACATGAGGCTCTCCATGCGTTTGCGGGATGCCCCCATCTTCGGGTCCGACCCGATCCCTGTCCAACAAGTAGTCATTCTGGCGCTGATAGAATCTGTTCATGGCAGTGTCGCTGCGCCAGCTGGAGTACTTCGTCGCCGTGGTCGACCAGGGCTCCTTCACGCGCGCCGCCGAGGTTCTCCATGTCACGCAGCCGGGTTTGTCGCACCAGATCCAGGCGCTGGAACGGGAACTGGGCGGCCCGCTGCTGGAACGCCTGCCCCGCAAGGTGCGCCTCACGCCGGCCGGCCGCACCGTCCTGCCGCACGCGCGGGCCAGCCTCGCCCACGCCGAGCGGGTCAGCAGCACCGCCCGGCGGGCCTCCGGCATGAACGCCGTGGAGCTGCACATCGGGACCCTGTTCTCGCTCAGCATCGGCGTCATGCCGGCCGCGTTCCGGGCCTGGCGCCGGGACTATCCCGATGTGCAGGCCCACCTGGTCGAGTTCCGGCACGCCGACGACCTGGCCGCCGCCATGGACGCCGGCCGCGCCGACCTCGCCGTCGGGCCCGTCCCCGCCGACTGGACCGGGCCGTCCCGCCCGCTCGGGGCCGAGGAGTTCGTCATCGTCGGCCACCCCGACGCCGGCCTGCCGGCCGAGCCAGGGCCGGTGCGCCTCGCCGATCTCGCCGAGCACCACTGGGTGCACTTCACCCACCACAGTGGACTGTCCGAGTACGTCGACCGCGCCTGCGCCGACGCCGGTTTCCGGCCCCGCGTGGCCATCCGCACCGAACAGGGACCGGCCGCCCTGGCCATGGTCCAGGCCGGCCTGGGCATCTCCCTCGTGCCGTGCAACATCATCCCGCCCGCCTTCGACGGTGTGGTGCTCCGCCCCGAGCGGTCCGTCAACCGCTTGCTCAGCGTCTACGCCCGCGACCGCCCCGACCCCATCACCGAGGCCTTCGTCACGGCCATCGCCGACGCCCCCGTGACACCCCCGCACATCGCGAAACGCTTGGGCTAGAGCAGTTCCAGCTGGCGGGCGCGGGCGACGGCCTCGGTGCGGTTGCGGGCCTGGAGGCGGCCGAAGATCTGGTTGAGGTGCCATTTGGTGGTGCCGACGGTGATGAACAGCTTGTCGGCGACCTGCTGGTTGGACATGCCGGTGGCGATGAGGCCGAGGATGCGGCGCTGGGTCTCGGTGAGGGGCTCGATGACGCCGATGCCGTCGACGGTGCGGAGATCGGCGACGGGTTTGGGGGTGGTGCGGGTGCGGGACAGGAGTTCGGCGACGAAGGCGGGGGCGACGGGGCGAACCTCCTTGAGCAGCGGGAAGATCGCGGCGCCTTCGTCGAGGAAGGTGCGGCGGTAGCCGTCGGGCGCGGCGAGTTCGACGGCGCGGGCCAAGGGGTCGAAGGCGGGCTCGCCGGCGGCCTGACGGGCGAGGGCGGTGACGGCGAGGATGGCGACGAGGCTGCCGTCCCGGCCCTCCTCGACGGCCCGGGCTTCGATGGCGGCCAGGGCGTCCAGGGCCCGGCGGGGTTCGCCGCGAGCGAGCCAGAGGCGGGCCCGGGTCAGCTGCTCATAGTCCGAAGAGGACGGTCGGTCGTCGCCGATCTCCCGCATGGCCTGCTCGGCGGCGGCCGGGCTGCCGGAGCGCAGGTGCAGTTCGGCGATGGTGGCCAGCACCAGCCGGGCCCGGCGGTAGTCCTCGGCGGCGTCGGCCTGCCGGCGGGCGGCCAGCAACGCCCGGAAGCCGTCGTCGACGCGGCCGGCGGCGTGCTGGAGACGGGCCAGCGTGCGCAGGCCGAGCAGGGTGTACGAGGTCGTGCCGAGCTGCTCGCAGCGGGCGATGCCGTCGACCAGATGCCGCTCCGCGTCCACAAGCTCGTCCCGCTCGTACAGCAAAGTGCCCAGCGGCACCTCGACCAGCCCGGCCATCGGCAGCCCGGCGTGGCTGCGCAGCGCGTCCTGGCACAGCAGCACCGCCTCCCGCAGCCGACCTTGCACGTACAGCAGCGGCGCGAGATAACCACTGGCCTCCAAGGTGCTCAGCGCATTGTCGCTGCGCTCCCCCAGCGCCACGGCCTCGCGCAGCACGTCGATGGCCCCGCGCCGGTCGCCGGTCAGCCGCCGGGCCTGGCCCAGCACGCCCATCGCGGCGGCGCGGAAGAAGGAAGTGCTGTCCCGCAACAACTCCAGCGCCTCGGTGGCCAGCAGGGCGGCGTCGGCCGGATTGCCGTGGGTCAGCGCGAGGTACGCCTGGAACGTGCGGAGCATCGCCCGGTCGACGATCGGTGCGTCCGGGGTCATCCGTCGGTCGGCCAACGCGGCGTACGACTCGGCCTCGTCGACCCGCCCGCCGAGATAGAGCAGCCAGCCCTTGAACCCGGCGAGGTCGGCCTGCGCCCGCACTTCCTCGTCCGGCAACCGGTTCAGCCACGACAGCAGGGTCGCCAGCTCGCCCCGCCGCACCTGCTCGTCGGCCTGCCCGCGCACGGTGTCCACCGCCAGCCCGATCTCCCGCCCGGCGACCGCGTGCCGGATCGTCTCGGCCGGCATGCCGTGCGCCGCATACCAGCGAGCCGCCCGGCGGTGGCACTCCAGGGCGAGCGTGGGATCCAGCTCCGTGCGCAGGTAGTCGGCGAACAGGCCGTGATAGCGGTGCCATTGGCCGCGATCGTCCAGCGGCGACAGGAACAGGTTGGCCCGTTCGAGCTCCCGGATCACCCGTTCGCTGTCGGCACGCCCGGTCACGGCGTCGCACAGCGATGACGACAGGGCGTCCAGGACGCAGGTGCGGAGCATGAATTCCCGCAGCTCGGCCGGCTGCCCGCGCAGGACCTCCTCGGCCAGGTAGTCGAGCACGTAGCGGTTGCCGGGCGCGTGCCGGACCGCCCCCGACCCGGTCGACGTGCCGTCCCGCAGCCCGATCCCCAGCATCTGCAACGCCGCCGCCCAGCCCTCGGACCGCTCGGTCAGCGCCCCCACGGTCTCGGCATCGACGGCCCGCCCGGTGACGGCCGCGAGCAGCTCGCCGGCCTCGGCCGGGGAGAACCGCAGCTGCGCCGCCCCGATCTCCACCAGCAGCCCCCGGCCCCGCCAGCGAGCCAGCGGCAGCTCAGGCTCGGTCCGTCCGAGCAGCACGAGGTGCAGGCGCGGCGGGCAGTGCTCGACCAGGAACGCCAGCGCGTCGATGATCTCCGGCTCGGCCAGCACCTCGATGTCGTCCAGCACCAGCACCCGGTCGGCGTCGGCCCCGGCCAACTCGTTGACCAGCGCCGTCATCACGGCCGGCGTGGACGCGGCGCCGGAGTCGAGCAGGGTCCGGTCCGCCGCCAGGGCCGTGACCAGGTAGTCGAGGAACCGGCCCGGGGTGTCGTCGTCCTCGTCCAGCGTCAGCCAGGCCGACCGGCCCCGGAAGGCGGCCAGCCAGGTCGCGACCAGGGTGGTCTTGCCGAAGCCGGCCGGCGCGGTGATCAGCGTCAGCGGATGGGTGGCGGCCCCGTCGAGCAGGCGCAGCAGCCGGGGCCGCGCCACCGCGCCCGGGCGGGCCGGTGGGGCCAGCAGCTTCGTCGCCACCACCTGCATAACCACCGACCCTAACTTTGGCCCATAACTTTGGATAGGGCCGCCGACCAGCGCGCGAACCTAGCGTCATCCACATGGACTTCTACCGACTGGCCGACGACCTCCCCGAACCCGACCTGGAACTGCTGGACCGGCTGCGGACCTTTCTCGACGCCGAGGTGGCCCCGGTGGCCAACTGGCACTGGGCCCGCGAGCGCTTCCCGCACCACCTGATCGAACCGCTGGGCAAGCTCGACCTCGGCGGGCTGTCCTACTCCGGGCACGGGCTGCCCGGCCGCACCAGCCTGCTGGACGGCTTCGTCACGCTGGAGCTGGCCAGCACCGACCCGTCCTTCGCCACCTTCTTCGGCGTGCACACCGGCCTGGCGATGGGGTCGATCCACCTGTGCGGCTCCGAGGAGCAGAAGGCCGAGTGGCTGCCGCCGATGCACCGGTTCGAGAAGATCGGCGCGTTCGGGCTGACCGAGCCGAACGTCGGCTCCGCCGCCGCCCGGGGCCTGACCACCACGGCTCGCCGCGAGGGCGACGAGTGGGTGCTCAACGGCGAGAAGAAGTGGATCGGCAACGCCACCTTCGCCGACGTGACCGTGATCTGGGCCAAGGACGAGGCCGACGGCCAGGTCAAGGGCTTCCTGGTGGAGAAGGGCACGCCCGGCTTCACCGCCACCAAGATCGAGGGCAAGATCGCCCTGCGCACGGTGCAGAACGCCCACATCGAGCTGGTCGACTGCCGGGTTTCCGAGGCCAGCCGCCTCCAGCGCGCCCGGACCTTCGCCGACACCGCCGCCGTGCTGCGGATGACCCGCACCTCGGTCGCCTGGCAGGCCGTCGGCTGCTCCATCGGCGCCTACCGCCGGGCCCTGGCCTACGCCAAGGAGCGCGAGCAGTTCGGCCGGCCCATCGGCGGCTTCCAGCTCGTGCAGGACCTGCTGGTCCGGATGCTCGGCAACATCACCTCGTCGCTGTGCCTGGTCGCGCAGCTGTCCCGCCTCCAGGACGCCGGCAGGATGACCGAGGAGCAGGCCTCGCTGGCCAAGGCGTTCTGCACCACCAAGATGCGCGAGACCGTCGGCATGGCCCGGGAACTCATGGGCGGCAACGGGATTCTGCTGGAGCACGAGGTCGGGCGGTTCGTCGCCGACGCCGAGGCCATCCACTCCTACGAGGGCACTCGCGAGATGAACACCCTGATCGTCGGCCGCGCCCTGACCGGCCAGTCCGCCTTCGTCTAGAACGTAGAGGAGAGAAGCGATGTCCACCCCCGAGATCGCCGCCGACGCGATCGGCGGCCCCAATCCGATCATCGGCTTCCGGCGCAAGGATCTGCTCGATTCGCTGCGCACGGTGGTGGTGGAGGCGGTCCGCAATCCCGGTCACACCGCGGGCAGCCTGCGCCATCTGGCCCGGACCGCGGTCGACGCCGCCCGCGGTCGCGGCGAGCTGGCGCCCGGCCCGAAGGACCGGCGCTTCGCCGACACGGCGTGGAGCACGAACTTCCTGTACCGGCGGCTGCTCGGCGTGTACCTGGCGGCGGACGCCGAGCTGGACAGCTGGCTGGAGGGTTCCGGCATGTCCACTGTGGACAAGGAACGGGCGCGGTTCGTGCTGACGCTGGGCCTGGACGCGCTGGCCCCGAGCAACCTGCCGTTGAATCCGGCGGCGGTCAAGCAGTTCCTCGACACCGGCGGCGAGAGCGCGGTCGAGGGCGTGCGCCACCTGCTCGGCGACGTCCGCCGCAACGGGGCGTTCCCGAGCCAGGTCGACGGCGAGAAGTTCAGCGTGGGCGGCAATCTGGCCACCACCGAGGGATCGGTGGTGTTCCGCAACGAGGTCCTGGAGCTGATCCAGTACGCGCCGAGCACCGACGAGGTCCGCGAGCGGCCGCTGGTCATCGCGCCGCCGCAGATCAACAAGTACTACGTGTTCGACCTGTCGCCGGAGAAGAGCATCGTCCGGCACGCCCGGGACAACGGCTTCCAGGTGTTCGTGGTGAGCTGGCGCAACCCGACGGCCGAGCAGCGCGAGTGGGATCTGGCCACTTACCTGACGGCGATGGAGGAGGCGCTGGAAGCGGTCTGCGCCATCACCGGCAGCCCCGACGTCAACCTGACCGGCGCGTGTTCGGGTGGCATCACCTCGGTGGCGCTGGCCGCCTACCTGGCCGCCCGGGGCAAGCCGCTGATCAACGCCCTGACCCTGTTCGTGAGCGTGTTCGACATGGCCGAGGACAAGACCCTGCTCGGCGTGTTCGCCAGCGACGAGACCCTGGCCGCGGCCAAGCGGCACTCGCACGTCAAGGGCGTGCTGGACGGCCGCGAGCTGGCCAAGGTGTTCAACCTGTTGCGCCCCAACGACCTGATCTGGACCTACTGGGTGAACAACTACCTGCTGGGCAAGCGGCCGCCGGCCTTCGACGTGCTGTACTGGAACAACGACACCACCCGGCTGCCGGCCGCCTTCCACGGCCAGCTGATCGACATCTACCGGGACAACCTGCTGGCCGAGCCCGGCCAGGTGGTGGTCAACGGCACGCCGCTGGACCTGGGCAGGATCACCGCGGACGCGTTCGTGATGGCCGGCGCCACCGACCACATCACGCCGTGGGACGCCTGCTACCGGTCGGCCCGGCGGCTGGGCGGCAAGGTCGAGTTCACGCTGAGCAGCTCCGGCCACATCCAGAGCATTCTCAACCCGCCCGGCAACCCGAAGTCCAAGTACTACAGCAATCCCGAGCTGCCGGACTCGGCCGAGGACTGGAAGGCCGGCGCGACAGCGGTTGCCGGCAGCTGGTGGCCGCGCTGGATGGAGTGGCTGGGCCAGCGGTCGGGCGAACTCGTGACCGCGCCCAAGGATCTGGGCGACGACCAGCACGCGCCGATCGAGGCCGCGCCCGGCAGCTACGTGCTCGCGTGAACACCGAACGTCGGGTGCGCGGGGTCCGGCTGCACGTGGACGTGCAGCCCGGCGAGGGCACGCCGCTGTTGCTGTGCAACGGGATCGGGGCCAACCTGGAGCTGTTGCAGCCGCTGGTCGACGCACTGGCCGCGCAGCCGGGCCGGCGGATGCCGGTGATCCGGTTCGACATGCCGGGCGCCGGCGGCTCGCCGACCACCAAGCTGCCGCGGTGGATGCCGCAGGTGGCCGGTCTGGTGGCCGACCTCGTCACCGATCTCGGCTACGACCGGGTGGACGTGCTGGGCATCTCCTGGGGCGGCGCGCTGGCCCAGGAGATGGCCCACCGGCGGCCTCGGCTGGTGCGCCGGGTCGTGCTCTGCGCCACCAGCATGGGCATGGTGATGGTGCCGGCGAAGCCGTCGGTGCTGCTCACCCTGACCAGCCCGCTGCGCTACTTCGGGGCCAACCGGATGCGGGCCACCGGGGCCCGCATCTACGGCGGCGGCTTCGGCGAAAACCCCGAGGTGGCACGGCATTACGCCGCCGCCACCCGGGCCCCGGACCCGGTCGGCTACCTCTGGCAGATCCTGGCCGGGGCCGGCTGGACCAGCGCCCACTACCTGCCGCTGCTGCCCCAGCCCGTGCTGGTGGTGGCCGGCGACGACGACCCGATCATCCCCACCGTCAACGCCCGCGTGATGGCCATGCTGCTGCGGCACGGCCGCCTGCACATCGTGCCCGGTGGCGGCCATCTCGCCCTGCTCACCCATGCCGACGACATCGTCCCGCTCGTGCACGCCTTTCTCACCGAAGGAGAAGACCATGCTGAACCTGGCCATGCTGCTCGACCACAGCGCGGCGTCCCTGCCCGAGCGCGACGCGCTCGTCGCCGGTGACACCCGGCTGACCTACCGGCAGGTCGACGAGGCCGCCAACCGGGTGGCCAACCTGTTGGCCGGCAACGGGATCGGCCGTGGCGACACCGTCGCGCTGGCCTCGGTCAACATCCCCCAGTTCCCGATCGTCTACTATGGAATCCTCAAGGCCGGCGCGGCCGTGGTGCCGTTCAACGTGCTGCTCAAGGGCCGGGAGATCGCCTACCACCTGGCCGACTCCGGGGCCAAGGCCTTCTTCTGCTTCGCCGGCGGCCCCGGCCTGCCGCTGGCCGAGGAGGGCCGGGCCGGCTTCGACGCGACCCCGGGCTGCGAGCACTTCTTCCTCATCGACGAGTCGTTCGAGCAGCTGCTGGCCGAGCAGCCGACCACGTTCGAGACCGTCGACACCGAGCCGACCGACACCGCCGTCGTGCTCTACACCAGCGGCACCACCGGGCGGCCCAAGGGCGCGGAGCTCACCCACGCCAACATGGTGATGAACGCCCTGACGTGCCACCGGGTCTTCGGCGCCGCCGAGCACGACGTGCACCTGGTGACGCTGCCGCTGTTCCACTCGTTCGGGCAGAGCGTGCAGCTGAACTCCGGCTTCGCCGCCGGGGCGACGCTGGTGCTGATGCCGCGGTTCGAGCCCGACCGGGCGCTGGCCCTGATGCAGCGCGAGGGCGTCACCTTCTTCGCCGGCGTGCCCACGATGTACTGGGGCCTGCTCGGCGCCGACTTCGGCCAGCACGACATCGAGACGATCGCCGGCACGCTGCGGGTGGCCGTCTCGGGCGGGGCCGCGCTGCCGGTGGAGATCCTGGAGCAGGTGGACAAGGTGTACGGCGTGCAGATCCGGGAGGGCTACGGGCTGTCCGAGACCAGCCCGGTCGCCACCTTCAACCACCCGGGCCGGGTGGCCAAGCCCGGCTCGATCGGGACGCCGGTGTGGGGCGTGCAGGTCAAGCTGGTCGACGCCGACTGGCGGGAGGTGCCCGACGGCGAGGCCGGCGAGATCGCCATCCGCGGCCACAACGTGATGAAGGGCTACCTGGGCCGGCCCGAGGCGACCGCCGCCGCCGTCCGCGACGGCTGGTTCCGCACCGGCGACATCGGCACCCGCGACGCCGACGGCTACTACTTCATCGTCGACCGGGCCAAGGACATGATCGTGCGCGGCGGGTTCAACGTCTACCCGCGCGAGCTGGAAGAAGTGATCATGGCCCACCCCGATGTCAGCCTGGTGGCCGTGGTCGGGGTGCCGCACCCCAGCCACGGCGAGGAGGTCAAGGCGTTTGTCATCCGCAAGCCCGACGCCACCGTCTCCGAGGCCGAGCTCATCGCCTGGTGCAAGCAGAACATGGCCGGCTACAAGTACCCCCGGCAGGTCGAGTTCCGGGAGTCGTTCCCGATGACCGCCACCGGCAAGGTCCTCAAGCGCGAGCTGAAGGGAATCACGTCATGAACTTCACTTCTCCCCAGGACCTGCTCGACCACGTCGGCGAGACCCTCGGCACGACGCAGTGGCACGAGATCGACCAGCCCCAGGTCAACCAGTTCGCCGACGCCACCCGGGACCACCAGTGGATCCACACCGATCCCGAGCGGGCCCGCACCGGCCCCTTCGGCGGCGCCATCGCCCACGGCTACCTGACTTTGGCGCTGGCCCCGATGTTCCTGTACGAGACCGTGACCATCGACAACCTCACCGCCGGCGTCAACTACGGCCTCAACAAGGTCCGCTTCCCCGCCCCGGTCCCGGTCGGAAGTTCCGTGCGGGCAACGGTTGTGCTGGCCGGGGCCAAGCCGCGGGGCGAGGGGGTCGAGGCCACCTTCGGCATCACCGTCGAGGTGACCGGCGCGGACCGGCCGGCCTGCGTGGCCGAGGCGATCGTGCTCTATCAGTGAGCGGCGGCCACGTTCTCCAGGAGGTGCTCGACGCTGCCGGTGCCGGGGATCGGCACCACGACCGGCGACTGGTCGAGCAGCCAGGAGATCATCACCTGGGCCGGCGTGACGCCGCGGCGCCGGGCCTCGACCAGCAGGGGCTCGGTGTCGACCGGGCCGCCGAAGTCCAGCGGCCCGTACGGCAGGAACGCAATCCCTTTGGCAGTGCAGAAATCCAGCACATCCTGGTCCCGCCGATTGTTGTAACTGTACACATTGGACACGCTGGCGACCGGGTGCCGGGCGTGGGTGCGGCGGAGCTGGTCGAGGGTGATGTTGGACAGGCCGAGGTGCTCGATCCGGCCCTCGTCGCGCAGGGCGATCATGGTGTCGAACGCCTCGTCGAAGCCGACACCGTCGACGGTTTCGCCGCCGGGCCAGCGGAGATGGGTCAGCGGCACGGTGTCCAGCCCGAGAACGCTGCGGTCCCGGTCGTTGCCGGCGCGCAGCTGCTCGGGGCGGACGGCGGCCTCGGGCCGGTTGCCGGTGGTCAGCTGCGCGCCGAGCTTGGTCGCCAGCACCAGATCGTCCGGATAGGGTCGCAGCGCCTCGGCGATGAGGCGGTTGGACACGTCATGGCCGTAGTACCAGGCGGTGTCGATGATCCGGATGCCCAGCTCGACGGCCCGCCGCAGCACCAGGTGCGCGGTGGCGCGGTCGGTCGGCTCGGTCAGCCCCGGGCCGACCAGCCGCATGGCCCCGAAGCCCATCCGCGGCACGGCGCGACCGGCGTAGGTGATCATGGCATTTCCTTCTGGAGTCGGGGAAGCAGGGCCAGCGCGGTGGCCCCCAACACGGTCTGGTCCAGGACGGCCGAGACCCGGCGCACCGAGTCGACGGCCAGATCCCGGCGCAGGTAGGGATAGTCCGAGCCGTAGACGACACGGTCGGGGCCGGCGACCTTGAGCAGCGTGGTCAGCACCGGCTCGGCCCAGGACAGCGCGGTGTCCCAGTGCAGGCGGCGGAACAGGTCGGCCGCGGCGCCGCGGACCTCGATCCCGTCGACCACGCCCATCTCGTCCACGATCGCGAACCGGTTGGCCAGATAGGGAATCGTGCCGCCGGCGTGGGAGATCACGTAGTCCACGTCGGGCGTCCGGGCGAACGTGCCGGCGTAGTGCATCCGCGTGATCGCCCGGGAGGTGTCGGTGACGAAGTCGAGCAGCGTGTCCGGCACACCCGGCATGTGCGCGCTCGGATCCGGCGACACGGTCGGATGCACGAACACCAGGCTCCGACGCCGTTGCAGCTCGGCGAAGACCGGCTCGAACCGGTCATCGCCGAGATAGACACCGCGGGCGTTGGACAGCAGCACCACGCCGTCCATGCCCAGCGTGTCCAGGGCGAAGGCCAACTCGTCGAGCGCACCGTCGACATCGGGCAGCGGCAGCACCGCGAGCGCGGCGAACCGGTCCGGGCGATCCCGAACCATGTCCGCCGCCAACTCGTTGCTGCGCCGGGCGAGTTCACGCGCCCGGGCATCGTCGCCGAAGTGCACACCGGGGGCGCTGATCGACGTCACCGCGACGTCGATGCCGGCGTCGTCGAGGAAACCCAGCGCAGCGGCCGGGCTCCACCGAGCCGGCAGCACTCCCCCGACCGACACACCGCCGATCTCACTGGCCCTGCGGTAGAAATCCGGCAGGACGTGATGATGGAAGTCCACTGTGGGGGACATGGCTCAGAACGGGAACTGCGGGATGTCGGTGCGGGAGTTGATCCAGATCACGTCGCTGAAGTCATTGAGGCTGTCCGGGCCGGTGCGCCCCCAGCCGCTGTCGCGCACCCCGCCCATCGGCGCGTGGATCTCGTCGTTGACCGTGGGCGAGTTGACGTTCACGATGCCGGCCTGCACGCGCGGCGCCAGCTCGAACGCCCGGTAGGTGTCGCCGGCCAGGATCGAGGAGGTCAGCCCGTACTGCACGCGGTTGACCACCGCGATCGCCTCGTCGTCGGTGTCCACCGGCTCGACGATCACCACCGGGCCGAAGGTCTCCTCGTTGGACATCGTCGCGTCGTAGGGAACATCGGTGAGGATGGTGGGCAGGTAGGTCTGTCCCTCGTAGGCGCCGCCGATATGCACGGTGGCCCCCTTGGCCACGGCCTCGCGCACCCGCTCGTCGACCGCGCGCACGGCCTGCGGGGTGATCAGCGGGCCGATGACCGTGGCCGGGTCCTGCGGGTCGCCGACGGTCAGAGTCTTGGTGCGGGCCACGAACTTGGCCAGGAACTCGTCGTAGATCTCGCGCCGCACCACGATCTTGCGGGTGTTCATGCAGATCTGGCCCTGGTGGAAGAAGGAGCCGAAGGTCGCGGCGCGCACGGCCTCGTCCACGTCCACGTCGTCCAGCACGATCATCGGGTTGTAGCCGCCCAGCTCCAGCACCGTGCGCTTGAGCGTGCGGCCGGCCCGCTCGGCCAACGCCCGGGCCGTCTTCACGCCGCCGATCAGGTTGACGCAGCGGACATCGTTGCTGGCGAAGAACTCGTCGGCGATGGCCGGCGCCGCCCCGGGCGCGTGCGTGACGACGTTGATCACGCCCGGCGGGAAGCCGGCCTCCTCGGCGATCTCCGCCACCATCAGCCCGGCCGACACCGGCGCGAACTCCGACGGCTTGACCACCACGGTGTTGCCGGCGGCCAGCGGCGACAGCACCGCCCGCCAGGACAGGATGTTCGCCCCGTTCCACGGCGTGAAGCACGCGACCACGCCCAGCGGCCGGCGCACGCCGATCGAGTGCGTGCCGGGGATGTTGCTCTGCAGCACCTCGCCCTTGGGCAGGTACACCCAGCCCGCCGCCTGCCGCAGCGTCTGGATCACCAGGTCCTGCTGGAAAGTGGCGAACAGCCGGGTGCTGCCGGTCTCGCGGGCCAGCATGTCGGCGATCTCCGCCTTGCGCCGCTCGACGATGTCGGCGGCCCGGAAGAACAGGCGGGCCTTCTCCGCCGGCGGCGTCTGCGACCAGGACTCGAAGGCCCGCGCCGCCGCCCGCACCGCCCGCTTGGCCTCGGCCGGGCCGGTGGCCGCGACGTCGGCCAGCACCTTGCCGGTGTACGGCTCGATGTCCTCGAACACCTCGCCGCTGTCGGCGCTCACCCATTCGCCGTCGATGTAGGACCGATACGTGGTCACGGTCGTCAGCCCCGGGCCTGCTGCGTCGCCGTGGTGCGTCCGGTGTCGCGGTCCGAGGCCACGGCCGTGATGTCGAAGACCAGGGCCAACCGGCGGCCGGCCATGCCCTTCATGGCGGTCACGCCGTGGGCGTACCGGTCGATCGTCGCCGTCGCCCTGGCGGTCAGCTCGCCGTCGCGCTCGTCGACCTCGTGCACCAGGAACTCCGCCCGGTTGCCCTGGCCGCGCACGGTCAGCACGCCGCCGACCAGCCAGCCGTCCTCCGTCCGGCGGACGCTGTCGGACACGAAGTCCATGGTCGGGTGCTCCTCGGTGTGCAGGAACGCCTTGCTGCGGACGTGGTCGTCCCGGCGCTGCTGGTCGGTCTTGACGCTGGCGGCGTCGATCACCGCCTCCACCGTGGCGTCCTCCCCCGCCACGGTGATCAGCGCCGTGTGCACCGCGAAGGCGCCGACCACAGTGCCCAGGCCGAACATGTGCTTGGTGGTGAAGGTGATCGTCGACCGGCTCGGGTCGACCGTGTAGACCCCGGACGCTGGCGTGCCCATCTCTGCTCCTCGGTGAGATTTACTTGCTTAGGTCAGCAAGTGTCGACTGAGACAACGGACTTGTCAAGCAATTGATTGAGTGATCTCGAGGCCGCGGGGTCACCCGGGCGATGTCAGCTCTGTGCTGGCGCGCCAGGAGACCGCGGCCGTCATCGTGGTGCGGACGCGGCGGGGCTGGTCAGCCGCGCGTGACGTCCGGGTCGAGCTGCTCGGCCACCTTGACCAGCACGTCGGCCAGCCGCTTGGTCGTGCGCGGGTCGAGGTGGCCGATCACGTGCCGGCGCGCGCTGGCGAGGTGGCTGGGATAGGCGGCCTCGAGCCGGCGGAAGCCCTCGTCGGTGAGGCTGGCGATGTTGCTGCGCCCGTCGTCCTCGCACTTGCGCTTGCGCACCAGGCCCCGGGACTGCAACTGGTCGACAACCCGGGTGATGCGGCTGGCCGACAGCGCGGTGGCCGAAGCCAGCTCGGCCATCCGCAGCTCACGGTCGGTCGCCTCGGAGAGGTTCATCAGCACGGCGTACTCGGTCAGCGAAAGCCCCGTGCCGCGCAGCAGATCGTCCTCGAGCACCCGCGGCAGGGCGATCGTCACCCGTTGCAGGGCGCGCCAGAGGCGCTCCTCTTCAGCGTCCAAGGGCTTCTCCACTCCGTGATGGTAGCTTGCTTGACGAAGCAACGCCAAGCTCAGAGCGCGGCCACGGCGGGAATCACGTGCCGCCCCAACAGTTCCAGCGGAGTGATCTCGTGCGCGGCCGGGACCGGACCGTGGACGGTGTCCACGCCCAGACCGGCCAGCCAGGTCAGATCGGCCAGCAGGCGCGGGATGTTGCGGCCCTCCGCGCCCGGGTCGAGCGGGTACAGCACGGTCTTGGCGATCTCGTCGTAGTCCCGGCCGACCTGGTCGCAGTGCCGGCGCAGCGTGTTCAGCTTGCGTTCCAGATCGGGCCCGACGAACAGGTTGCAGGCGTCGCCGTACTCCGCGACCAGGCGCAGCGTCCGCTCCCCCGACCCGCCGATCAGGATCGGCGGCCGGCGGACCGGCTGCGGCGAGTTCAGGGTCCGGCCGAGCGTGTAGTGCTTGCCGTGGAAGGGTTCCTCGTTCTCGCTCCACATGCGACGGCAGATCTCCAGCGTCTCGGCCAGCCGCTCGAACCGCTCCCCCAGCTCCGGGAACGGCAGCCCCAGGCCAGCGGCCTCGGCCGCGTTGATCGGCGAGCCGACCCCGATGCCCAGCCAGGACCGGCCGCCGGAGAGCACGTCCACTGTGGTCAGCGCCTTGGCCAGCAGGGCCGGCGCACGGTAGATCGCCGCCGTCACCAGCGTCAGCAGCTCGATCCGGGACGTGCACGCGGCCAGAAAGCCCAGCGTGGCATAGGCTTCCAGCATCTCCTGCTCCGGCCGGCCCACCACCGGGATCTGCCACAGGTGGTCCATCACGGCGATCGACGCGAACCCGCCGTCCTCCGCGGCCGCCGCCACCTCGCGCAGCGTGTCCGCCGTCCCGCCAGGCCAGGCGTAGTCGGCCACGGCCAGCCCGATTCTCACGCCTGATCCACCTTCCCGGCCAGGTGCTCGGCCACGCCGATCACCGTGAGATTCGGGGCGGCGGAAGGAACCCGCGGCAGGATGGAGGCGTCGATCACCCGCAGGTTGGCGACCCCCAGCACCGCGCCGGACGGGTCGACGACCGGGCCCATCGGGGCCGTGGCCACCGGGTGCCCGTAGGAGTTGATGGTGGTGTCGATGGCGTCGAGCAACTCGTCGTTCTCGACGCGATCGCGGCCGGGCGCGATCTCCCCGGCCAGCAACGGCTTGAGCACCGCGCCGTCGGCCAGCTCCCGGCTGAGCCGGAACACCTCCAGCATGCGGCTCCGATCGCGCGGCTCGGTCAGGAAGGCGCAGTCGATGATCGGCGGGTCGAGCGGGTCACGGCTGCGGAGTCGCAGCGTGCCACGGGAATCCGGCCGCGTGACCGACATCGCCAGCACCAGCGCCCCGCCCTCGCCGTCCACCACCTGCGTCGCGGTGAGGTGCAGATCGAGCTCGCCCTCCACCGCCTCGCTGGACGCCGTCCACAGCAGCGCGCCGGCGGCCGGCGACTTCTCGTCCGCGTGCGGGGCCAGGGCGTGCACGCTGTAGTAGAAGGGGTGGTCCTGCAAGGACTGTCCCACCGGCAGGTCCGCGACCACGTCGATGCCCAGCCGCTGGAGATCCTCGGCCGGGCCGATGCCCGACCGCAGCAGGATCGCCGGGCTGCCGTAGGCCCCGGCCGACAGAATCACCTGCCGGGCAAGGTATTCGACGCCGTCCGCCGCGAGCACGCCCGTGGCCGTCGCCCCGTCCATCAACACCCGGTCCACCGTCACCCCGCCGACGATCCGCAGGTTCGGCCGGGCCCGCACCTCGTCGGTCAGATAGACCATGCCGGTGTTCTGCCGGACCCCGTCGACGATGTTCACCGGCACGCTGCCGACCCCGGCGCGGTCGGCGACACCGAGGTCCACTTCCGGGTACCCCAACTGCTTCACCCCGTCGACGAAGGCCTGCATCAACGGCGTCAGCTCCACCTCGGCGACGGGGAACTCCTTGCCCACGGCCAGATCCTCGACCGTCCACCCGGGCCAGTCGACAAGGTCGGCCGCCCGGGCCCTGATCGCGATGCCCGCGTTCACGGCCGAGGTGCCGCCCAGCACCTTGCCCCGGAAACTGACGATCTCCGGCGCCTTCGCCCCGCCCCGGACCTTGTAGCCCCAGTCGTGCGCCGCGTCGCCGCCCAGCCGGTTCGGGTCGCGCAGCGCCTCCGGGTACTCGCCGGCCCGGTAGGCCGGCCCCGCCTCCAGCAGCAGCACCTGCCGGTCCGGGTCCTCGCTCAACCGCGCCGCCAGCACCGCCCCCGCCGACCCGCCGCCCACGATCACGACATCCGCCCGACCCCGCCCGTCCACCACGCCTCCCGATTTACTTGCCTGCTTCAGCAAATGAAACCTAGGAGCCCACCCCCAACTTGTCAAGCAACTGTTTGACAACCCCCTCTTGCCAGGAAAGGCTCGATCCTGGCGCTGGGCGCAGTGAAAGGCCCGTTACTGGCGTCTGGTGCAGTGAACGGGCCTTTCCTGGCGTTTCGAAGGCGGCGAAGGGACTCTTTCGGGCGTTGGATGGCAGGAAGGGCCCCTTCATGACACCGAACGTTGTGAAGGGGCCCTTCCTGGCGTTGGGCGAGAGGAATGGAGCGTTGATCTTGGAGGGGCGGGTCGCTAGGCGCGGGCGTCCAGGCGGTCCAGACCGCGCTCCCGGGCGTAGGCGATGAGCTGGCAGGGGGCGCGTTCGATGTGCTGGACCAGGACCTCGACGGCGGCGTCGGCGTCCCGGGCCAGGGCGAGGTCCTTGAGCCGGCGGTGCTCGGCGGCGATGTCGCGACGATGGTCGTCGGTCAGCACCCAGTACCAGCGGCGATAGAGCTCGGAGCTGTCCCGCAGCGAGGCGGCGACGGCCTCCAGGCGCGGATTGGCGCAGCCGGCGAGCAGGGCGGCGTGGAACTCGGCGTGCCGGACGGCCCAGTCCTCGTTGACGGACTCGTCGGCCAGGAACGAGGGGGTCTTCTCCATCAGGTGATGGGCGGCGAGCACGGCGGTCTCCCACGACAGGTCGCCACGGGCGATGGACCAGCGCAGGGCCTGGGACTCGACGAGCACCCGGGTCTCGGTGAGCGCGGCGACGTCGTCGATGGACAGGTCCCGCACGCGCACGCCCCGCTGCGGCTCGGCCACCGCGAGTCCCTGCTCGGTCAGCCGGAGCAGGGCCTCGCGGATCACCGACTGGCTGGCCCCGAACCGCTCCCCCAGCTCGACGACCCGCAGCTTCTGCCCCGGGGCGAACGCGCCCTTGAGCAGCTCGGCCCGCAGGACGGCGTAGACCTCTTCGGTACGGGAAGTTGCCATCGCACAAGCATATCGATATCCCAAGGTCAACGGCCTACATTGAGAAAATATCGATATTTAGTTGAACTCTCGACATCCTCGGTGCATGCTGGGGGCCATGCGAGTACTGGTCACCGGGGGTGGAATCGGGGGTCTGGCGACGGCGGTCGCGCTCCGGCAAGCCGGAGCAGACGTGCATGTCGTCGAGAAGGCCAAGGCGTTCGGGGAGGTCGGCGCGGGGGTGCAGCTCGGGCCGAACGCGACCGGCGTGCTGCGCCGGCTGGGGCTCGGCGACGAGTTGGACGAGGTGGGGTTCGCCCCCGAGCACCTGTACCTGCTGCGCTGGCAGGACGGCGCGCACCTGGCCGAGTTCGAGCTGGCGAACCGCATGCTGGCCGAGTACGGCTCCCCGTACTACACGCTCTACCGTCCGGACCTTATCGACATCCTGTCCTCCGCGCTGCCGGACGAGGTCACCAGCTTCGGCGTCCCGGTGACGGGCGTGCACCCGGACAAGCCGGCGATCACCCTGGCCGACGGCCGGACCCTGGACGCCGACCTGGTGGTCGGCGCGGACGGCACGCACTCGATCGTGCGCGGCGCGACCGTCGGCGACGCGCCGGCCCGGTTCTCCGGCATGTGCGGCTACCGGGCGATGATGCCGATCGAGCCGGGCGAGGACCTGAACGTCCAGCTCTGGCTGGGCCCGGACCGGCACGTGGTGGCCTACCCGGTCGGCCGCGGCCCGAACTGGATCAACATGCTCTGCGTGGTGCCGGAACCGGACTGGCACGAGGAAAGCTGGACCGCCCCCGGCACCGCCGAGGACCTGCGCGCGCATTTCGACGGCTGGTCCTCGAAGCTCACCGGACTGCTGGACCGGGTAACGGAGCCCGTGTACCGGTGGGCCCTGTACGACCGTGAGCCGCTGACCCACTGGTCCACCGCGACCACGACGCTGCTCGGCGACGCCGCGCACCCGATGCTGCCGTTCCTGGCCCAGGGCGCCGCTCAGTCCATTGAGGACGCGGCCGCGCTGGCCAGCGTCCTGGACGACGATCTGCCGGCGATGCTCAAGGCGTACGAGGACAAGCGCCGGGTGCACACCGCCCGGGTGCAGCGGATGTCGTGGGACAACAACGTCGTCTATCACTTGGCCGACGGTGCGGAGCAGCGCAAGCGGGACGCCGATCTCGCCGCCGGCGACGGCTTCCACCCGTACCGGATGACTTGGCTCTACGGCAGCAACCCGTTCTAGCACTCAACGTCGAGGGCTTGGAGGTCCCATGTCCACCACCGAGCTGACCGTGCCGGTGCTCGTCGTCGGCGCCGGCCCCGCCGGGCTGACCGCGTCCCTGGCCCTGCGCCGCTACGGGATCGAGCACCTGCTGGTCGAGCAGTACCCGGGCACGGCGCACACTCCCCGCGCGCACATCGTCAACCAGCGCACGGTGGAGATCCTGCGGCACCTGGGCATCGAGGACCGGTTCCACGCGGTTGCGACCCCGCAACACCTGATGGCCAACAACCTCTGGGTCACCAGCCTGGCCGGCCGCGAGGTCGCCCGATCGGAGACGTGGGGCACCTCCCGCGAGCGGGCCGGCGAATACGCGGCGACCAGCCCGGCGCCGATGGCCAACTGCCCGCAGACGGTCTTCGAGCCGATGCTGGTGCAGGCGGCCAGGGACGCCGGCGCGGACATCCGCTTCGACCACGCCTTCGAGTCCGCGGAGTCCGATGAGGACGGTGTCACCAGCACGATCCTCAACCGTGTCACCGGTGATCGGCTCGTCGTCCGCTCGCAGTACGTGCTCGGCGCGGACGGGGCCCGCAGCAAGGTGCTGGCCAACGCCGGACTTGCCGTCGAGGGGCCGGCGGGTCTGGCCCAGGCCGCCAACATCTGGTTCCGCGCCGACCTGACCAGGTATCTGGCCCACCGGCCCGGGGTGCTGACGTGGAACGTGATGCCGGGCCCGCTGCCGCCGCTGCGCCTGGGCACCCTGATCTGCCACAAGCCGTTCACGGAGTTCGTGCTGGCCATCATGTACGACCCGGCCACCCAGAAGCTGACCGACCTGACCGAGGCCGACCAGATCGCCCGGGTCCGCGCGGCCGTCGGCGACGACCAGCTGGAGGTGGAGCTCAAGGGCCTGGCCGGCTGGCAGGTCAACGCCCAGGTCGCGCCCCGGTACTCGGCCGGCCGGTTCTTCTGCCTCGGCGACGCCGTGCACCGGCATCCGCCGACCAACGGCCTCGGGCTCAACATGTCCGTCGCCGACGCCTTCAACCTGTCCTGGAAGCTGGCCCTGGTGCTGGCCGGCCGGGCCGATCCGACGCTGCTGGACACCTACTCGGCCGAACGCCAACCCGTTGGCGCGCAAGGCGTCGAGCGGGCGATCACCAGCCTCGGCGAGATGGCCGCCGTCGAGCAGGCGCTCGGCTTCGAGCCTGGACAGTCCACTGAGGACGGTTGGGCGGCGTTGCGGGGGCTGGACGAGCCGGGCCCGGCCGGCGAGGCCCGTCGCGCGGCCCTGCGCGACGCCGTCGCGCTGACCGACTACCAGTTCAACGCGCACGGGGTCGAACTGGGCTATCGCTATCACAGCACGGCTATCGTCGAGGACGACTCCCCGGAGCCGCCGAGCGAGCGCGACGCCCAGCTGTACCACACGCCGACCACCCGCCCCGGCGCCCGGCTCCCCCACGCCCGGCTGGAACGCGACGGCGTGCCACTGTCCACATTGGACCTAGTCGACGGTCTCGACTTCGCGCTGATCACCGGCCCCGGCGGCCAAGCCTGGGCCGAGGCCGCGCGGCGGGCCGGCGCCGCCGCCGGCGTGACCGTCGCCGTGCACGTCATCGGGCCGGACGGCCTGCTCGATCCCTACGGGGAGTGGGCCGCCGTGCGCGAGATCGACACGACCGGCTGCGTGCTGGTCCGCCCCGACCGCCACATCGCCTGGCGGGCAAAGACTCTCGAACCGGACTCACTGACCGACGTGGTCCAGCAAGTCCTCGGCCGACGCGCCTTGGCCGCGACAACCGCACAGTAGGAGCAGAGAACATGGGCTTGCACCGCCTGACCTCGATCACTCTCGGCGTGCCGAACGTCAAGGAGACCGCCGAGTACTACACCAGCTTCGGCCTGACGCCGGTCGGCGACGGGACCCGGTTCGCCACCCAGGACGGCGGCGAGCAGCTCAAGATCGTGCACTCCCCGCTGCGCCGGCTGGTGGAGCTGGGCGTGGGCGTGGACGACCCGGACGACCTCGACCGCGTGACCGCCGCCCTGGCCCGGCTGGACGTCACCGGCAAGCGGGACGACACCTCGCTGCGCGTGCTGGACCCCAACTCCAACATCGAGGTGGTCCTGGAGATCGCCGGCCACGTGGAGCAGACGCCGGCCGCGCAGGAGCCCTACAACGGGCCGGGCCGCGCGTCCCGCCCCAACGGCCGCGCGCCGGGCGTGGAGCGGGAGAACAAGGTGCGGCCGCGCAAGCTCGGCCACGTGGTGATCGGCTCCCGGGACCAGGAGGCCAGCCAGAAGTTCTTCACCGAGGGCCTCGGCTTCAAGACCAGCGACCACGTGCCCAGCCTGGCCAGCTTCCTGCGCTGCTCCACCGACCACCACAACATCCTCATCCAGCGGGCCCCGGTGGACTTCCTGCACCACACCGCATGGGAGGTGGACGACGTCGACGAGGTCGGCCGCGGCGCGACCGCGATGCTGGAGGACCACCCGGAGCGGCACGTGTGGGGCCTGGGCCGCCACCACATCGGCTCCAACTTCTTCTGGTACCTCAAGGATCCGGCCGGCAACTTCTCCGAGTACTACAGCGACCTGGACTGCATCGTGGACGACGCGCTGTGGAAGCCGTCCGTCGTGGAGGGCGCCCGCGGCATCTACAACTGGGGACCGCCGCTGCCGCCCTCGTTCATCACCCCCGAGGATCTCGCCGCCCTCATGACCGGCTCGCACAGCGCGCGCTGACAAGGAGAAACCATGCGTATCGGCAGGATCGACGGCCGGCTGAAGCTGGTCTCCGGCGAGCTCGCGCTCGACGTCGAGGCGGCCAGCGACGGCCGCTTCGGCGCCGACCCCGACCAGATCTTCCCGCGCTGGGCGGAGTTCGCCGCCTGGGCCGGCCGGCAGTCGCCCGGCGACGGCGAGCCGTTCACCGAGACCCAGGTCGGGCCGCCGGTGCTGGGGCCGGCCCAGGTGTTCGGCATCGGCCTGAACTACCGCGCCCACAGCGAGGAGGCCGGCGTGGCCAAGCCGCCGACCTCGCCCGCGGTGTTCACCAAGTTCGTCAGCAGCATCACCGGGCCGTACGACACGGTCACGCTGCCCAGCGACAAGGTCGACTGGGAGGTGGAGCTGGTCGCGGTGATCGGCGAACCGGCCTACCAGGTGTCCGAAAAGGACGGTTGGCGGCACGTGGCCGGCCTGACCGTCGGGCAGGACCTGTCCGAGCGGGCCGTGCAGCTGTCCGGTCCGGTGCCGCAGTTCTCGCTGGGCAAGTCCTATCCGGGCTTCAGCCCGATCGGCCCGGTCCTGGTCACGCCGGACGAGTTCAGCGACCCGGACGACCTGGCCCTTGGCTGCGCGCTGGACGGCGAGACCCTCCAGGACGGCCGGACCAAGGACCTGATCTTCTCGGTGCCGGAGCTGGTGGCCCGGCTGTCGGCGGTGCTGCCGCTGCGGCCAGGCGACCTGATCTTCACCGGCACCCCGTCCGGGGTCGGCATGGCCCGCGATCCCCAGCGGTACCTGACCCCGGGCTCGACCCTGGTCAGCACCATCGAGGGCATCGGCCACCTGCGCAACCCGCTCGTCGGGCCATGACCGCCATCGCCGCCTTCGCCCGCTGGTGCGCCGACCGCGGCGCGCCGGTGGGCGAGGACTACTGGTCGCTGTGGTCGTGGTCGGTGGCTGACCTGGACGGATTCTGGTCCGCTGTCTGGGACTACTTCGGCGTCGGCGGGGAGCACGGACCGGCGCTGGCCGACGACCGCATGCCCGGGGCCAGCTGGTTCCCGGGCTCCACCGTGAACTACGTCCGGCACATCTGGAAGGCGGCCCGGGCCGACCGCCCGGCGGTGATCGACGTCGACGAGACCGGCGCGGTCCGCACGGTGTCGTGGGACGAGCTGCGCCGCCAGGTCGAGGGCCTGGCCGGGACCCTGGTCGAACTCGGGGTGCAGCCGGGCGACCGGGTGGTCGGCTACCTGCCCAACACCGTCGAGTCGGTCGTCGGGCTGCTGGCCACGGCCAGCATCGGCGCGGTGTGGTCGTGCTGCGGCCCGGACTACGCCGCCACGGCCGCGGCCGACCGCTTCGGCCAGCTCGAACCGGTCGTGCTCATCACGGCCGACGGGTACCGCTTCGGCGGCAAGGCCCATGACCGGCGCGAAGCCGTGTCCCAACTCCGGCAGCTCCTGCCCGGGCTGCGCGCCACCATCGCCTACCACCGCATCGGCCGGCCCATGGACGACGTGCTGCCTTGGGACGAGGCGGTCGCCGGAAAGCCGACGGAGGCGGTCGACCTGCCGTTCGACCATCCACTGTGGATCCTGTTCTCCTCGGGAACCACCGGCGTGCCCAAGGGAATCGTGCACGGGCACGGCGGCGTGCTGCTGGAACACCTCAAGGCCCTGAACCTGCACCTGGAACTCGGGCCGTCGCAAACCTACCTGTGGTACACCTCGCCGAGCTGGATGGTGTGGAACTACCAGGTCTCCGGGCTGCTCACCGGGACGGCGATCGTCTGCTACGACGGCAGCCCGTCGCCGGCGACGCTGTGGCGGATCGCCGCCGAACAGCGGGTCACGCTGCTCGGGGTGAGCCCGGGATTCCTGTTGGCCAGCGCCAAATCCGGCCTCGAACCGGCGGCTGAGCACGACCTGTCCGCCCTGACCGCGGTCGGCTCCTCCGGCTCCGCCCTGCCGGCCGAGGCGTATCACTGGGTGGCCGAGCACGTCGGCCCGGACGTCCGGGTGGTGTCGACCTCCGGCGGCACCGACATCGTGAGCGCCTTCGTCGGCGTCGCGGCGAACGTGCCGATCGTGCCGGGCGAGCTTTCCGTGCCCTGCCTCGGAGTTGCTTTGGACGCGTGGGACGAGCAGGGCCGCAGCGTCCGCGACACCGTGGGCGAACTCGTTGTCACCAAACCGATGCCGTCCATGCCGCTGCGCTTCTGGCGCGATCCCGGCGATGTGCGCTACCGGGAGTCCTATTTCTCCACCTATCCCGGGGTGTGGCGGCACGGCGACTGGATCACCATCACCGGGCGGGGCTCGGTGATCGTGCACGGCCGGTCCGACTCCACGCTCAACCGCAACGGCGTCCGCATGGGCAGCGCCGACATCTACCGGGCCGTCGAGCAGCTGCCGGAGATCACCGAGGCACTGGTGATCGGGGCCGAGCAACCGGACGGCGACTACTGGATGCCGCTGTTCGTCGTGTTGGCGGACAACGTGATCCTCGGCGACGAGCTGGTCGGGCGGATCAAGGCCGCCATCCGGGACGAGGCCTCGCCTCGGCACGTGCCGGACGAGATCCTTGCCGTGGCGGCCATTCCGCACACCCGAACCGGGAAGAAGCTGGAGGTCCCGGTCAAGCGGATCCTCCAGGGCGCCCGGCCCGAGACCGTCGCCGACCACCGGGCCGTGGACGTTCCCGCGGCGCTGGCCTGGTTCGTCGACTACCACGCCCGAAGGAGCGCCTCGCATGCTGCTCAGCTGTCAGATCCCCACCACCGTGCCGTTTCCGGAGATGGCCGCGCTGGCACGGCTGGCCGATGAGCTCGGCTACGACACCGTCACCTGCTCCCACATCGCCGCCCGGGACTCGTTCACCGCGCTGTCCGGCCTGGCGATGGTGACCGAACGCGTGCACCTGGCCACCGCCGTCGCCCCGATCTACCACCGCTCCCCCGCCTCCATGGCCCAGACCGCGGCCACCGTGGACGATCTGTCCGGCGGGCGGTTCCGGCTCGGGCTCGGCGTCGGGCACCGGGTCACCATGGGCGGCTGGCACGGCCAGGAGATCGGCCGCCCGGTGCCGGAGATGCGCGAATACGTCGAGCTGGTGCGGGCTCTGCTCACCGGATCCCCGGCGCCGCAAGGGAAACGCTGGAACTCCACGTTCCGCTTCACCGCATTCGAGCCCCGCCCCGACATTCCCGTGCTGCTGGCCGGGCTGTCCCCGGCGATGCTCCGGCTGGCCGGCGAGATCGCCGACGGCGTCGTGCTCTGGGCCTGCCCGTCGGACTACGTGCGCGACGTCATCGTGCCCGAGGTGGCCAAGGGCCGGGCCGCCGTCGGCAAGACCCTGGACGGTTTCGCCATCATGCCGGCGATCCCCGTCGCCGTCGGCCCCGACCACGCCGCGGCACTGGCCGGCATCCGCGCCGAGCTGCACCGCTACTTCGGGCTTCCCTTCTACCGCAGCATGTTCGCCGCCGCCGGCTACGCAGAGGACCTGCGGGCCTACGACGACGCGGCCGGCGACCAGGCCCGGCAGGAACAGACGATCAGCGAGGGCCTCATCGACGCCCTGTGCGCCATCGGCGACGACGCCCAGGTCCGGGCCGGCATCGCCCGCTTCCGCGCCGCCGGCGCCACGAACCCGATCCTCACCGGAATCCGTGGCGCCGACTTCGCGGCCTCGCTGCGGGCGGCTACTCCCAGCCCAGCACCGTGAAGTCACTGCTGACGAAGACGTGGTGCGGCCAGTTGGTGCCGATGTTGTGCACCTCGTACTCGCCGTCGCTCAGCAGCACCACCCGGTCGGCGATGCCGCCGGGCACGACCTTCTGGGCGGCTTCCGTGGCCTTGTAGGCGGTTGTGCCGCTGACGATCGTGCCGTCGCCCTCGGTGTAGTCCGAGGGCACGTCGCCGACCGACTTCGGCGGCGAGGGCTGGCCCTGCTGGAACGGGATCACCCCGGCCGCGGCGGCGGCCGCCGCGCCGCCGTCGCCGTTGGGCTGCACGGTCACCTGGGTCGCGGCGATGTCGTCGCTGGTGACCAGGCCGACCACGAACACGCTCTCGCCGGTCTTGACCGCCTTGGCCGAGGCCGGGCGCTGGCCCACCTCGTACCTGGTCGACGACTGCTCGGTCACCGTCACCTCGACACCCGCCGCCGTCGTGAAGGTGAAGCCGGTCGCGGAGGTGGAGTCGACGATGCCGGTCGCGCCGCCGTCGGCCGGGTCGGCCACCGGGCCGCCGCCGGCCGGCGGGGTCGGCGTGGTGTCGGCGACCGCTGTGCCGGCGCCGAGTAGGCCGACGGTCGCGACCGCCGCGACCAGGACACCGCTCTTCTTGGTCAGGTTCACAACATCCTCCAGTGTGGGTGGCCGCTCGTCATCGAGCCGCTATCCCGAGTCTGCACTACCTACTTAGTAGGCGGCTGAGGTGAACCTGTGAGGAGTATGTGGGCTCGCGGTCAGCCGCCCACGCCGACGTTGCCGGCCAGCCACGCCGCCAGCGCGGTGGTCAGGTTCGGGTCGCTGTCCCGCCGCTGCTGGGCCCCGGGCGAGGACTGGATGCGCTTCATCGCCTTGCGGTGGTAGTCGCGCACGAGCGCGGCCGCCGTGGCCGCGTCCCGGCCGGCGATGGCGTCCACGATCTCCAGGCGCGCCTTGGCCAGCGAGCGCGGGACCCGGCCCCACTCCTGGTCCGAGCTCTTGGACAGCTCCAGCGCCAACCCGATCTGGACCTGCGAGATGAACCGGCACAGCGCGAACAGCAGCGGGTTGCCGGAGATCTCGGCCAGCGTCGCGAAGTAGCCCAGCAGCGCCGCCGCCGAGGTCTCGGCGTCCCCCGGCTCGGCCGCGGCCTGCGCCGCCGCCCGCAGCCGCTCGACGTCCTCGTCCGACGCGCGCTCGGCCGCCAGCTCGGCGGCGTGCGAGAACAGCACGCTCAGCAGTCCGAACACGTCGCCGGCGGTGGCCTTCTCGAACTGCACGACCGAGGCGATGGACATGGCCAGCAGCGTGTCGCTGCGCGCGGTGACCGTGGTCCGGCTGCCGTTGCGGGTGCTGAGCAGGCCCATCGCCGTCAGCACCCGGACCGCCTCGCGGACGGTCGGCGCGCTCACGTCGTACTGCGCGGCCAGCTCCCGCTCGGACGGCAGCCGCGCGCCGTCGGCCAGCTCACCACTGAGGATCTGCCGGCGCAGGTCCTCCACGATCTGATCGGCGACACGGCCCCGGTACAGCCGCGCGGACGGTTGGGTCATCGTGAGCTCCTCCCTGGCTAACAGACATCTTACCTACCAGGTACACACCCCGCTCACAGCCACTTCCCAGCCTCCGCCCGACCGAACCGTCTTGCCGCACAACCTACCAAGTAGGTAGCGTGGAGAGGACACCGAGACGAGGAGGACGCCCGATGAAGATCGAGCCCTACGACGAGAACGCGTACAAGATGGACCACCCGCGGGGCACCGTGGCCTTCAACTACCTGCTGATGGGCGGCGAGCCCGAGAAGCTGGAGAACTTCCGCTACATCCTGGGCCGCCAGGAGGGCGACTTCCACATGCCCCGCCACCGCCACACCTTCGAGCAGATCCGACTCCCGCTGGTCGGCGACATGAACCTCGGCGAGCAGGGCATCCTGCGCGAAGGGGAGATCGGCTACTTCCCCGAGGGCCAGACCTACGGCCCCCAGGACGACCCGCTCACCGACCCCAAGCAACTCCAGCTGGTGCTCCAGTTCGGCGGCGCGTCGGGCCTGGGCATGCGCGCCGGCCGAGGTCGCGGGCCCGAGGCCAGGCGCGACGGCGTGGCGGTGAAGCAGCCGGCGCGCGACGTGATCTTCCCCCGGCCCCGCTACCAGAGCGTGCTGATCATGGATCCGGAGCGCTTCAACTACCTGCCGCTGCCCGGGGCGCCCGGCGTGCAGCGCAAGTACTTCGGCTCCTTCACCGAGCGCGCCTTCTGGATCGAGTTCATCAAGGTCGACGCCGGCGTCTGCTGGACGTCCACGGTGCACGAGGGCCGGCGGCTGATGGTCGTGCTGTCGGGCGGGGGCTCGGTCGGCGAGACGAAGATCGGCCCGCTGGCCGCGCTGCAGGTGGAGCCGGGCGAGACCCTGCACCTGGCCGCCACCGAGGAAACCGTGCTGTACGACGTCGGCCTGCCGCCCGTGCTGCTGCCGGACGTGCCCTCGGACCAGTTCGACACCGTCACCAGCGACGGCGCGATCGAGTTCGAACGCCCCCGCCGGGCGGGAGCGTCCCGGTGAGCCAGCCCCGTCTCCAGATCATCGTCGGCAGCACGCGGCCCGGCCGCCGGGGCTCGCCGGTCGGCCGCTGGTTCCACGACCTGGCCGTCCGGCACGACCGCTTCGACGTGGAGCTGATCGAGCTGGCCGAGGTCGGCCTCCCGCTGCTGGACGAGCCGCACCCGGCCAGCAGCGGGCAGTACGTCCACGAGCACACCCGGCGGTGGAGCGAGACGATCGCCGCCGGGGACGCCTACGTGTTCGTCGTGCCCGAGCACAACCACAGCTACAACGCGGCCACCAAGAACGCGCTGGACTTCCTCAGCGCGGAATGGCAGCGCAAGCCCATCGGCTTTGTCAGCTACGGCGCGGTCTCCGGCGGCGCCCGCGCCACCCAGGCGCTCACGCCAGTGGTCGTCGCCCTCGGCCTGCGGCCGCTGTCCCGGGCCGTGCACATCCCGCTGGTCAACCGTTTGGTGGCCGAGGACGGCACGCTGCGCGCGGACCAGCGGCTCACCGGCGGCGCGCTCACCCTGCTCGACGACCTGGTCCAGGTGACCAGCAGCCCGGCGGTGGTCTGAGACGCAGCCGACCAACGGAAGGACCGTCATGACCCAGATGCTTTCCCGCCGCGGCGTGCTCCAGGGCGCCGCGGCGCTGTTCGGCCTGGCGGCGGTGGGTTCCGCCGCCCCCGCCCAGGCCGCCGGGACCACGCTCAAGGTGCTGGTCAACACGCCGCACCTGCCGGCGTTCACCACCGTGCTGGCCCCGGCCTGGGCGCAGCTGACCGGCGGCACGCTGGAGGCGACCGCCACCGACTACACCCAGCTGACCGACGCGATGATCGACGACGTGCGCGGCGACGGCGAGTACGACCTGTTCGACTACTTCTACTACGGGCTGGGCGAACTGGTGCAAGCCGGGGCGCTGGTCGACCTGACCGACTGGATCGGCGGTCAGCCCGACCTCGACACCCATGACTTCCTGCCGTCCATCTACGACGCCTACACCCTCTACAATGGACGGCGCTACGGCCTGCCCTACGACGGCGACCAGCATCTCGTCTTCTACAACACGAAGATCCTCGACGCCTACGGCCTACGCCCGCCGACCACGTGGGACGAGTACGACGCCGCCGCCAGGACGATCGCCGCCGGCGGCGTCTACTACGGCGCGATCGTGCAGGGCCAGCCCGATCCGCTGGTGCTGGGCCCGGCCTTCGTCAACCGGCTCGTCGGCTACGGCGGCACGCTCGTGGACGGCGCCGGCCGGCCGACGCTGACCAGCGACGCGGCGATCGCCGCGGCCCAGCACCTCGTCGACATCGCCCCGTACGCGATGCCCACGCCCACCCAGGTCGGTTTCGACACCGGGACCGCCGCGTTCCTGAGCGGCCAAGGGGCGCTGATCGAGACCTGGACCGGCATGGCCCAGCGGGCCGCCGACCCGACGCTGTCGAAGATCGTCGGCAACTGGGGCGCCGCCGCGCTGCCGCTGGGCGGCGGCAACCGGGTCCGCCGCACCCCGCTCAACTCCGGCTACGGACTGGGCGTGTCGACGGCGTCCAAGAACAAGGCGGCCGCGCTGTCGTTCGTCAAGTGGGCCACCAGTTCCGCCGAAATGCTGGTGGAGACGACCTCGCCGGACAGCGCCATCGACCCGAACCGGTCGAGCGTGCTGCATTCCGCCGCCTACGCCGCCGCGACGCCGGCGGCGGTCGACCTGATCCGGGCCGGTCTCGACGGCACTCCCCTGGTCTGGCCCAAGGGCCCCGACACGACCAGCAACCTCCAAGCCCTGGTCGACCAGCTCGCCCTGGCCATCGAGGGCCAGCAGGACGTCCGGACGGCGTTGCGCAACGCCCAGGCCGCCTGGCGGCCGTAGCCGGTTGGAGCGCCGGGAAGCGGTTCGCTTCCCGGCGCCCGGCTCAGATCCGGAACTTGCCGCCGACATGGCGGCTGGCGACGGTGATCCACCGGGTGTCGGAAAACGACTCCAGCGACCAGCGACCGCCGAACCGCCCGTAGCCCGAGGCCTTGACGCCGCCGAACGGCGCCTGCGGCTCGTCGCCGAGGGTCTGGTCGTTGACGTGCACGATGCCGGTCCGCAGCCGCTGCGCGATGTGCAGCCCGTGCGTGGCGTTCTCGGTGATGACGCCGGCGGTCAGGCCGTACTCGGTGTCGTTGGCCTTGGCCACGGCCTCGTCGTCGGTGGCGAAGGTGTCGATGGCGCACACCGGCCCGAAGGTCTCGCCGTGGAAGAGCTGGGCCGGCCGGGGCAGGTCGGCGAGCACGGTGACCGGGTGGATGGACCCGTCGGGCTCGCCGCCGCCGGCCAGCACGGTCGCCCCGGCGGCCACGGCGTCGGCGACCAGGCGGGAAACCCGTTGCGCGGCCGCGGGATTCACCATCGGCCCGACCTTGACGCCGGGGTCCTCCGGCGTGCCGGTGGTCAGCGTGGCCACCTTGGCCAGGAACTTCTCGGTGAACTCCCGCGCCCGCGACTCGTGCACCAGGATCCGGTCGCAGGACATGCAGACCTGGCCGGAGTTGGAGAAGGCGGCGAAGGCGGTCGCGGCCACGGCGTAGTCCAGGTCGGCGTCGGCCAGCACGATGACCGAGTTCTTGCCGCCCAGCTCCAGCACCGCCGGCTTCAGGTGGCGCCCGGCCGACGCCGCGATGACCCGGCCGACCTGGGACGAGCCGGTGAAGTTCACCGCCCGCACCCGCTCGTCGGCGATCAGCGACTCGACGATCGCCGGGGCGTCGGCCGGATCGTTGGTGATCACGTTGAGCACGCCGTCGGGCAGGCCGGCGTCGCGCAGCACGTCGGCGACGAACAGCCCCGACATCAGCGGCGCCTCCTCGCTCGGCTTGAGCACCACGGTGTTTCCCGCCGCCAGCGGCGCGGCCGCCGCCCGCACGCCCAGGATCAGCGGCGCGTTCCACGGCGCGAGCGCGGCCACCACGCCCATCGGGGTCCGCACCGCCATGCTGAGCGTCCCGGCCTCCGAGCTGGTCAGCACCTCTCCCCGCGGGGCCGTGACGCCGGCGGCCAGCTCCCGCAGGATGTCCGCCGCCATGGCCACGTTGAACCGCGCATTCGCTTTCAGCGCACCGGTTTCGGCCGCCATCAGGGCCACGGCCTCGTCGCCGCGCCGCTGGAGCTCGTCGGCCGCCGTGGTGAGGATCAGCCGGCGGGCCCGTGGATCCAGCTCGGCCCACGCCTCGAACTGCGCCTGGGCCGCGTCCACCGCCGAGGTCACGTCCCGCACCTCGGCGGCCGCCACGGTGGCGACGACCTCGCCGGTCCAGGGGCTGGTGTCGGGGGTGGTGCGGCCCCCGGCCGCGGGGGTGCTCTTGCCGCCGATCAGCAGTTCCCGAGCGATGGTCATGAGATCTCCTTGTCGGTTGGCCGGCTCACAGGAAGTTGTTCGGCCAGATCATGGTTCGCCACATGTGCGCGACCGGGGAGCCGTCGAAGCCCAGCCCCTCGGGTGGCTGCTTAAAGTTGCGGCCGATGACGTCCTCGAACTCCTCCAGCTCCACGTGGACGTTCGGGTCGAAGGAGTAGACGTCGTTGACCGTGAGCAGCCGGGCGGTCATGTACCAGCGGTGCTTGCGCGCCTGCTCGTGCTCACGCCGGATGTACCCGGGCGGCCGGTAGTCCTCGCCGAAGATCCGGATGTAGGCCTCGGGATAGGTGTAGCCGACCGACTCGTCGGCGTAGAACCGCAGCGCCTCGTGCTTCTCGATCGCCCAGGCCACTTCCTCGCTGACGTAGGGCCGGACCAGCTGCGCGCCCCAGTAGCCGTGGTCGGCGCGGATCAGGCCGCCGACGGCGATGTCGTGCAGCAGCGCCGCCATGATCACGTTCTCGTCCATGCCGTTGAGCCGGGCCAGCCGCGCGCTCTGCAACAGGTGCATGATGTCCTTGCGGTGCAGGCGAAGCCGGAAGAAGTCGGCGAGCGTGGGCTTGTCCGGCATCTTGGGCAGGTCGGGGTTGTCCCCCATCATCGCCAGCGCGCCGGGGGTCCGGGCCAGGTCGGACAGGGCATCGCGCTGGCCGGCCGCCGGCGTGCCCATCAGGGCGATGCTGGGCGGCATCATGATCCGACGCCGCTGGTCGACGGCGTCGTCGAGCGGCTCCCGGATCCAGTTGGTCAGGCCGGCTTCGCGCAGCGCGGAGGGCAGCTCGTGCACGGGCACCTGCTGCGAGGGCGCCTGCGCCGGAACGGATTCTGTCATGGCTCGCCATCCCATCGACGCGTGGTAACACTCCGCCAACCAGGCTACCTACTTGGTAGGTTCTGTCAATCGAGGTCGGCGGCTCACAGCGTCCTCCCAGGCCGCTCCACCTTGTCTCTCAACCTACTAAGTAGGTAACGTGGTGAAGCAGAGCACACCACACAGGGAGGCCGGCGATGACAAACGCGGACACGATGCAGACCCCGCGCCTGAACCCGCGCACGCGGGCCACCGGCTGACCGGCGGTCGCGGTGAAGATCGCCGTGCGGCGGACCTATCTCGGCGACCGGCTGTGCTTTCCCGAGATCGTCCCCGGCCTGCTCGTCGACATCCAGGCCATCCACGCCCACCAGCTGACCGCGGGCGGGGCGCACCGGGAGGACGCGATCGCCCGGTCCCAGCGGGAGATCGCCCCCGACCTGCCCGCCCTGTTGCAGGCCGACCCCGGCCTCACCACGGTCCGCAAGGCGCACGAGCACGCGATGGCCGCCGCCGAGCTCGGCGACCTGCCGGTGGACTGCCTGTGGTCGGCCGAACCCGGCGCGCTGGGCCCGCCGATCGGCCGGCCGGGCACGGTGTGGGGCATGACCGGGAACTACCCCCGCACCCGGTCCGGGCCGGTCGAGAAACCGCCCAACCCCACCGGCTTCCTGAAGGCGGCGGGCTCGCTGGCCGGCCCGCACGACGACGTCCGCTATCCCTCGGTCAGCCGGCGGGTCGACCCGGAGCTGGAGCTGGGCGTGGTGATCGGCCGCCGCGCCCGGCGGCTGAGCCCGGACAGCGCGATGCGCGCGGTGGCCGGCTACGTCGCCTTCGTCGACATCTCCGCCCGGGACATCGCCGAGCTGGACAACCGGAAGATGGACCGGGGCAAGGGATTCGACACCTTCGGCGTGGTCGGCCCCTGGTTCGTCACCGCCGACGAGATCCCCGACCCGCACCGGCTGCGCATCCGGTTCTCGGTCAACGGCGAGCTGCGCCAGGACGGCTCGACGGCCGAGATGTTCCACTCCGTGCCCGCGCAGCTGGCCTGGCTGACCTCCGCGCTCACCCTCGCCCCCGGGGACGTGCTGTCCACCGGCACCCCGCCCGGCGTCAGCAGCATCCGGCCGGGCGACACGCTGCGGGGCGAGATCGAGGGCCTCGGTGTCATCGCCAGTTCCGTGATCGCCGACTGAGTCATCCCACCCAGAAGGGAAACCACCACCATGTTGTCGTTGAACCAGGCCACCGAGATCGTCGACGCCGCGCTGAGCAAGGCGCGGGAGCTCGACCTGCGGCCGCTGACCGTCACCGTGCTCGACCCGGGCGGCCACCCCGTCGTGGTCAAGCGCGAGGACGGCGCCGGGATCCTGCGCCCGCAGATCGCCCACGCCAAGGCCTGGGGCTGCCTCGGCACCGGCCAGGGCGGCGCGGCCGGGGCCCGGCACGCCACCCGCGACCCGGCGTTCTTCGCCGCGCTGGCCGCGATCTCCGAGGGCCGCATCGCCTCGTCCCGCGGCGGCCTGCTGATCCGGGACGCCGACGGGGCCCTGCTGGGCGCGATCGGGGTCAGCGGCGACCGCCCTGAGCACGACGAGACGGTCGCCGTCGCCGGGGTGGAGAAGGCGGGGCTCGTCGCCGACGCGGGCTGACCAGAGGCATTCCGTCACGAATCCGACGCCGCATTCGATGTGAGGAATCCTGTGAGCGACACCGCCCCCGCCCGGCGCCGGCCGTCCCTGGTGATCTGCCTGGCCGCCAGCTTCATGACGCTGTTCGACGTGAGCGCGGTGACCATCGCGCTGCCCTCGATGGAACCCGCCCTCCGGCTCACCCCGGCCGAGGTCACCTGGGCGGTCGCCGGCTACGCGCTGGCCTTCGGCCTGACCCTGGTGCCGGCCGGCCGGCTGGGCGACGAGCACGGCCGCCGCCGGCTGTTCCTGATCGGCCTGGCGCTGTTCGCGGCGACCGGGGTGATCTGTGGCGCGGCGCCGAACGCGCTGGTCCTGATCATCGGCCGGCTGCTGCGTGGCGTCTCGGCCGGCATCCTCGCCCCGCAGGTGATCGGCCTGCTGCAACAGATGTATCCCCGCCGCACGCGGGGCCGGGCGTTCGGCTACTACGGCGCGACGACCGGCCTGTCCACCGCCGCCGGCCCGCTGCTGGGCGGGGTGATCCTCCAGGCCTTCGGACCGGCCGACGGCTGGCGCTGGGTCTTCTACCTCACGATCCCGGTCGTGCTGGCGGCACTGGTGATCGGCCTCAGGGTGCTGCCGGCCGACCGGCCCGGGCGGGCGCACCGACTCGACCTGGTCGGCGTGCTGCTGCTCGGCCTGGGCGTGCTGGCCGTCATGCTGCCGATGTTGCAGGCGACCGGCCCGAACTCCCGGCCGCAGTTCTGGCTGCTCGGCGTGGGGGCCGTGCTGGTGGCGCTGTTCGTGCTCTGGGAACGCAGACTCGGGTCGCGTGACGTGAAACCGTTGGTGCACCTGAAGGTCCTGCGCATCCGCAGCTACGCCGTCGGCACCGCCACCGCCACCGCGTTCTATACCGGCTTCACCAGCATCTTCCTGGTGCTCAGCCTGTTTCTCCAGCAGGGCCTGGAGTACACGCCGCTGCGGGCCGCACTGTCCACAATGGTCTTCACCCTGGTCTCCGCCGTCGCCGCCGTGGTCAGCGGCCGGCTGGTGCACCGGGTCGGCCGGCCGCTGGTGGTGGCGGGTAGCGGGCTGGCGACAGTCGGTCTGGTCTGGACGGCGCTGGTGGCGGACAATTCCACCGCGGCGGACGCCCCGCTGGTCCTGGCCGTGCCGCTGGCCGTCGCCGGCGTGGGCTGCGGCCTGGTCATCTCGGCCAACCAGACGCTCACCCTCGTCGACATCACCCAGGCCACCGCCGGGGTCGCGGCCGGCGTGTACGAGACGGGCGTGCGCATCGGCACCGCGCTAGGCACCGCTATCGCCAGCGCGCTGTTCTTCGGCACCCTGGCCGGCGCGCCCGGCGACTACCACGCCGCGATCGCCGTCGGCCTGACCAGCCCCGCTGTCATGGTCGGCGTCGCTTTCCTGATCGGGCTGGTGGACCTGCTGCGCCCGGCGCCGGCCGCGTCCACTGTGGAGCATGTGGAGGTTGCCGGCTAACGGTGATCACACGAGGACCGGCGCCTGCCGCGTCGAGCGGACGGCCAGGGCGATCATCACGGCCGGGAAGAGCAGGTCGCAGACCAGGACGCCGCCGGTGTTGCCGGGGGCGTGGTCACCGGCGGCGAACCACTGGTAGACGTGGCCGATGAACGCGCCCCACAGGAACATGCCGGCGCCGAGGCCGACGGTGATGCGCTCACGGGCGGTGGCCTTGGCCGAGGCGGCACGGAAGCCCATGACCGCGAGTCCGAGGTTGGCGAAGGCGATCTCGAACTCGAACGGGCTGCGGGTGAAGCCGATGGTCTCGGCCATCACCTCCGGTGCGCCGAGGAAGGCGAAGACCATCCACAGGCTGCCGCAGCCCAGGGCGGCCACGGCCCACCAGCGCTGCCAGGTCTCCAGCGCCGCCGCGCGGGACGGGCTGCGCCGGGTGCGGATGGCGGCGCCGATGACCGCGATCAGGATCCAGACCAGCGGAAAGGAGGTCTCGAGAAGGTACGTCGTCGTGTCCATGGACCGAATCTTGCATGGTTAATATTAACTAGTCAACACTCTGATACGATCGACCCGTGGACGACGGGCTTCCTGACTTGTTGCATCGTGTGGTGTTCCTGCTCGCCGAGGCCGCGCGGCGGCGCGGCGCCGACCCCGGCGGCCTCACCTACAGCCAGATGAGGCTGCTGGGCACGCTGGAGGACATCGAGCCGACGACCCAGCACCGGCTGGCCGAGGCGATGTCGGTGTCCGACCCGGCGATCAGCCGCGCGCTGCGCCCGCTGGAGGCCGAGGGTTTGGTGGAGGTCCGCCAGGATCCCGAGCACGCCCGGCGGCGGCTGGTCACCCTCACCGAGGCCGGACGCAAAGCGTTCCACAGCAACGGGAAACCGCTCTACGAGCAGCTGCGGACCCACCTCGTCGACGCCGGCTTCCCGTACGACCAGTACCTGCGCGACACCGAACGGCTGGCCCAACTCCTGGAACCGTCCTGACGCACGCCGGGGCGGCGCGCGTCAGGACTCGGTGTCACCGCAGGGAATTCGTCTTGCTGATGAAGTCCTGCGCCCGGTCGCGCAGCGCCGACGGGGCGGCCTGCGGGGCGAAGGAGCGGGCGCCGGACGGCGGCGTCTTCACCGGACCCGGGACCGGGAAGACCTGGGACTCGCCGATCAGCGGCACGCCCGGGCAGACACTGCTGCCGGGGCGTGAGTTCTGCAACAGGAAGACGTTCACCATGCCGTCGACGCAGGGGTTGGCCGTGAGGGCGTACTGCCCGTGGTACGGCGAGTCGTCGACGGAGACCAGGCTGACGCCGGGCGCGGCGGCGACGGCCGCGTGGGCCTGGTCGTAGCCGGTCTGCGGGTCGAACTCCCCTTGCACGACAAGGATGTTCTTGGCCACCGAGGCCGGCAGGTTGGGCAGGGTCTGGCGCGGCGCGTCCGACCACGGGCCGCACACCTCGCCGAGGCCGTAGGCCCAGCCGTACAACGGGTTCTTCGGCCCCTGCTGGTCGCTGAGCGACTTGTACCAGGCGACGGACTTGGTCGGCTGGTCGCCGCAGGCCACGGCGAACCGCACGTCCTCCACGGCGGCGTAGTCGGGCGTGACGGCCGCCTTCACGTCGGCCGCGGTCAGCGTGGCCACCGGCTTGCCGAACCGGGTGTCCAATTGGGACTGAAGGTCGGCCGGCGCGGTGGCGTTGCCGCCCAAGGCCTTCACCCCGGCCTCGAAGATCGCGGTGGCGTTGAGCCACCCGAACTTGCTGCCCATGCCGACCCAGACGCCGTTGTAGCGGTCCGGGGCGATGCCCTGCGACTTGTAGTAGTCGCGGACCTGCTCCCACTTCTGCTTGACCGCGGCCGGCGTGGCCCCGAAGACGTCCGGCGCGGTGCGGGTCAGCCACGGCACGTACACGTCGTCGAACTGCCGCTGGTCGATGATCGGGAAGTCCTCGAAGTCGGCTTGCAGCCGGCCCTGCCAGTTCACGCTGGAGTCCAGCACGATCTTGCCGGCGCTGCCCGGGAACAGCGAGGCGTACTTCGCGCCCAGCCACGAGCCGTAGGAGTAGCCGAGGTAGTTCAGCTTGGCCTGCCCCAGCAGCTGCCGGATCAGCTCCATGTCGTGGGCTGTCTGCCAGGTGGTCAGGAACGGCGACTCGGCCACGCTCTGGCACGCCTCGGCGATCGCCCGCGGCGTCTTCTGGTGGTCGGCGATGCTGGCGGCCGAGCGGTCACGGGCGTCCAGCAGGCCCTGCGGGATCCGGCCGAGCGGCACCTGGCACAGCACCGGGTCGCCGCCGTCGGCCGTGCTCACACCCTCGTGGCCGGTGCCGCGAGGGTCCATGCCGACGAAGTCGTAGCGGGCGCTGACGGTCGGCTCCAGCCCGGCCAGCGCGCCGGCGATCGAGGAGCCCTGGCCGCCGGGACCGCCCGGGTTGACCAGGATCGCCCCCAGCGACTGGCCGCCGGCCGGCACCCGGCTGATCGACACCTTCAGGTCCACGCCGCCGTCCGGCGCCGCCCAGTCGCGCGGGACCGTCACCATCGCGCACTGCATCGGGCGCGGCGCGCCGGAGTCGGGGAAGGGGCACGCCCCCCAGGTGAGCTGCTGGTTCTCGTAGCCGGCGAACGGATCCGGGGTCCCGGACGCGGCGGCCGGCAGCCCGATCGCGATCAGCGACGCACAGGTCAGCGACAAGGTCGCGGTTCGTAAGTTCACCGTTTCATGCTGGTTCGCGGCCCTGCCCCGGCACACCAGCCGACCGTCGGTCACCGGCCGGCAATTTGTCCGACCACGGTCTGAGACGCATCAGCCATAAGTAGGACGGCTGGCTCGGGAGCGCGCCCGGGATGGCGCTATCGTCGGCGGGGAAAGATCGGAGGACTGGGGACATGGCCGTGACGCTGAGGGACGTGGCCCGGTTGGCGGGCGTGTCGGTGAAAACGGCGTCCAACGTGGTCAACGGCTATTCGTTCGTGAAGCCGGAGAACCGCAGGCGGGTCGAGGAGGCGCTGGCCGCCACCGGGTACCGGCCGAACATCGGGGCCCGCAACCTGCGCCGGGGCCGCACCGGCTTCATCGCCCTGGTCGTGCCCGAGCTGGGCATCCCGTATTTCGGGGAGCTGGCCGGGCTGGTCATCACCGCCGGCCGCGAGCAGGGCTGGAACGTGCTGATCGAGCAGACCCAGGCCACCCGGGACGGGGAGCGCACGGTGCTGGAGGCGCTCGGCCCGCACCTGATCGACGCGGCGGTGATCAGCCCGGAGGCGCTGCACGCCCAGGACTTCGCCGACCTGGACCCGGGAGTGCCGCTGGTGATGATCGGCGAGCACTCGGTGGACGTGCGCATCGACCACGTGGCCATCGACAACGTGCTGGCGGCCCGGACCGCGGTCGGGCACCTGGTGGAGATCGGCCGTCGGCGCATCGCGGCCATCGGCGCGCACCCCTACCGCGGCACGGCGGCGTTGCGGCTGGCCGGATACCGCGAGGCGCTCGAAGAGGCCGGCTTGCCGGAGCTGGTCCGGCCGGCCCTGCACTACCACCGCCAGGACGGCGCGGCGGCCATGGCCGAGCTGCTGGACCTGCCGGAACCGCCGGACGCGGTGTTCTGCTTCAACGACCTGCTGGCGGTCGGTGCGCTGCGGGCCATCGCCGAGCGCGGCCTGCGGGTGCCGCAGGACATCGCGGTGGTGGGCTTCGACAACACCGAGGAGGGCGCGTACAGCCGGCCCTCGCTGACCAGCGTCGCCCCGGACAAGCTGGCCATCGCCCGGACCGCGATCGACCTGGTCCGGCAGCGGATCACCGAGCCGTCCGACGAGTTCGTGCCGCAGGACATCCAGACGCCGTTCACCCTGGCGATTCGGGAAAGCACCGCGGGCTGAGTTCACCGTCCCCTGTCCTGAACCGGACAGGCGCGTTTACAACGTTGTGCCAACGATGTAAAACCAGAGAGCCACGTGGTGTCCCTTCCCCTGCGAGTACGGGAGACCCCTGTGCCCATCGACCGACGCGACCTGTTCCGCTTCTCCGGCGCCGCCGGCCTCACCATGGCGGCGTCGTCCCTGCTGCCGGCCGCCGCCGAGGCCTCCCCCGCCAACCCTGGATTCCGCCCGCCGGCCACGCCGCTCGCGGTGCGGTCCCCCTATCTGAGCACCTGGCTGACCGGCGACTACCTGGCCGGCGAGTGGGCCGGGTTCTGGACCGGGCGGACGACCGCCATGACCGGCATCGCCCGGATCGACGGCGTGCCGCACCTGTTCCTGGGCGCGCCCGGCCTGTCCCGGGGCATGACCCAGACCGGCCTGACCGTCACGCCGACCCAGTCCCGATTCGTGTTGCGCGGCGGCGGCATCGAGCTCACCGTGATCTTCATGTCCCCCGTCGAGCCCGGCGACCTGCGGCGACAGTCGATGCCACTGTCGTACATCTCGATGCAGGCCCGCAGCCTCGACGGCAATGCGCACAAGGTCAGCCTGTACGTCGACATCAGCGCCGAGTGGGCCCACGGCGACTCCAACGCCATGGTGGGCTGGGACTCGTTGTCGGTCGGCGGCGTGCGGATGTTGTCGTTCACACCGTCGAACCCGGGCGTGCTGGCGGAGAACGGGGACATGGCGTCCTGGGGCACCGTCACCTGGAGCACCGCCGAGCGGCCCGGTCTGACCTGGCAGATCGGCCAGGACACCGCGGTCCGCGCGGCCGCTCCCCTGGCCGGGACCGCCGACACCGCCCAGCCACGGCGGATCAACGACCGGTGGCCGGTGCTGGGCCTCAACCTCGACCTCGGGTCCGTTCGCGGGGCCACGCAACCGTTTGTCGTCTCCGTCGGGCACGTCCGCACGCCGGCGGTGAGCTACCTCGGGACCCCATTGAGTCCATTGTGGACGTCGTACTGGCCGTCCTGGCCGGGCATGGTGGCCGAATTCCACGCCGACGCCGCCAAGGCGTTCACCCGGTCCGAGCGCTTGGACGACAAGGTGCTCGGGGACGCTCGGGCCGCCGGCGGCGAGAAGTACGCGGCCCTGTGCGCCCTGGCGCTGCGCCAGGCCTACGGCGGCACGGAACTGGTGGTCCGCGACGGCAAGCCGTGGGCGTTCCTCAAGGAGATCTCCAGCGACGGCAACGTCTCCACCATCGACGTGCTGTATCCGGCCATGCCGGTGTTCGCCTACCTCGACCCCCAGTACCTGCGGCTGCTGCTGGAACCGGTGCTGGACTACGCCGAGACCGGCGGCTGGCCCAATTCCTTCGCCGAGCACGACCTGGGTTCCAGCTATCCCAACGCCTCCGGGCACAACGACGGCAACGAGGAGGACATGCCGGTCGAGGAGTCGGCCAACATGCTCATCATGGCCGCGGCCGCCGGCGTCACCGGCCACCACGCGATCCTCAAGCAGTGGGCCGACTATCTCGTCGACAACGCCCTGGATCCCGGTTACCAGAACCAGACCGACGACTTCACCGGCTTCATCGCGCACAGCTCCAACCTGGCGCTGAAGGGCATCATCGCCATCGGAGCGATGGCCAGGCTGGCCCCGAACGCCGCCGATGCCGCCCACTACCAGGCCGTGGCTTCCGACTACATAGGACAGTGGCGGGTGAAGGCGACCGACACCACCGGCCAGCTCAAGCTCGCCTACGACCTGCCGGGATCGTGGAGCCTGAAGTACAACGGCTACGCCGACGCGCTGCTGGGCCTGAACCTCGTGCCGGCGGCGGTGACCGCCGAGGAGGGAGCCTGGTATCTGGCCAACCGCAACCAGTTCGGCTCCCCGCTCGACCTGCGGCACTCCTACACCAAGGCCGACTGGGCCCTGTGGACGGCGGCCTGGCAGCACGACCACCCCGCGGTCCGGGACGCGTTCATCAGCGATGTCTACGACTTCGTCACCACCAGCGCCAGTCGGGTCCCGTTCACCGACCTCTACGACACGATCTCCGCCCGACAGTCGGGTTTCCAGGCCCGTCCGGTGGTCGGCGGCATCTTCTCGCTGCTGGCCCTGCGAGCCGGGAGGCACTGACATGCGGCGGAGGTGGTGGGCCGCGGCGATGTCCGCGGCATTGCTGGCCGTCGCCGCGCCGACCGCCTCCGCCGTCGGCGGTCCGGCTGCGGCGACTTCCTTCCTCAACCACAGCGCCCTGCTCGGGCCGGTCGAGGACCCGGGCTGGTACGAGGCCAACATCCCGTTCCTGGACGTGCCCGACCAGCAGATCCAGTCCGTGTACTACTACCGGTGGCAGACCTACAAGGAGCATTTGGTCTACACCGGGCCGGAGTACGGCTGGCTGTCCAACGAGTTCCTCCAGCCGGTCAGCTACGGCGCCCCGTACGGCGGCGTGGTGGCGGCCGCCGGGCACCAGATCACCGAGGGCCGCTGGCTGCGGGACCAACAGTACACAAAGGACGATATCGACTACTGGCTCAACGGCCCGGGGCAGTTCCCCAAGCCCCGCACCGACGCCGTCAACCCGGACACCGGCGACTGGGCCCACGAGTACAGCTTCTGGGCCGCCAGCGCGGTGTGGCAGCAGTACCTCGCCGCCGGGGACGCCGGCTTCACCGCCGCCGAGAAGCAGGCGCTGATCCGGCAGTACGACGGCTGGGCCAACCACTTCGACAGCAGCCTGGGCCTGTACTGGCAGGTGCCGGTGTGGGACGCCACCGAGTTCTCGCCGTCCTCGTACGAGTCCAGCGACCCGTACCACGGCGGGGCCGGGTTCCGGCCGACGATCAACGCCTACCAGTACGGCGACGCCATGGCCATCGCCCAGATCGCCGCCCTGACCGGGGACACCGCCACAGCCTCGGACTTCACCGGCCGAGCCTCGGCGTTGAAGACCGCCATGCAGGCCCACCTGTGGGATCCCGCGCGGCAGTTCTTCTACGACATGCCCCGCGACAACAACCCTTCGCACGCGCTGCTCGACACGCGTGAGGAGATGGGCTTCGTGCCGTGGATGTTCGACATGCCGTCCACTTCGGACGCCTCGGCCTTCGCCCAGCTGAAGGACCCCAACGGTTTCGCGGCGCCCTACGGGCCGACGACCACCGAGCGGCGCAGCCAGTGGTTCATGCACGAGGCCGCCCAGTGCTGCCGCTGGGACGGGCCGCCGTGGCCGTACGAGACGTCGCAGACGCTGACCGGCGTGGCCAATCTGCTCGACGACTACCCGCCGCAGAACGTGCTGTCCGCCGCCGACTACGTGTCGATGCTGCACACCTACGCCGCCACGCAATACCGCAACGGGCAGCCGTACGTCGCCGAGGCCCACGATCCCGACCAGCCGACGTGGATCTACGACTCGTACAACCACAGCGAGGACTACAACCACTCCACCTTCAACGACAACGTGATCTCCGGCCTCATCGGCCTGCGCGGCCAGGCCGGCTCCACGCTGACGGTCAAGCCCCTCACACCGTCCACTTGGGACTACTTCGCGCTGGAGAACACCCCGTACCACGGGCACAACGTCACCGTCCTGTGGGACCGCACCGGTTCCCGCTACGGCCAGGGCGCCGGCCTGCACGTCTACGTCGACGGCCGCCTGACCGCGTCCTCGCCCGTGTTGGCCGCGGTGACCGTGCCGGTCGGGCCGGCGATCACCCAGTCCCCCGGCCCGACCGACCTCACCGCCAACGGCCAGCGCTTCTCCTATGGCCCGCAACCGTTTGCGTCCTACACCTCGCCGTACGACGACCCGTGGCGGGCCATCGACGGCATCGTCTACCGCACCGCCGTTCCCGAGAACAGCCGCTGGACCAGCTACGCCTCCCCCAACGCCAGCGACTACTTCGGCGTCGACTTCCAACGCAAGATATCGGTCAGCGACGTCCGCCTGTACCTCTACGACGACGGCGGCGGGGTCCGACTACCCACTTCCTACGATCTCCAATACGACACCGGCAATGGCTGGGTCACCGTCGCCGGGCAGACCAGGGTCGGCGATGAGATCACCTTTCCTTCGGTGAGCACCACGGGGTTGCGGGTGGTCGCGCCCAACCGGGGCGGCGGGGTCGGTTGGGGCCTCCAGGAGTTCGAGGTGCTGGGCCAACCCGTGTTCCACTTCGAGAACGTCAACAGCGGGCTCCTGATGGGCGTGTCAAGTATGTCCACATCAGACGGTGCCTCGGTGGTTCAGTTCCACGACAACGGCACCCGCGACCACCTCTGGCAACTCGTACCGACCGGCGGCGGCCAGTACAAGATCCAGAACCTCAACAGCGGCCTGCTGCTGGGCGTCGCCGGCATGTCCACGGCGGACAGTGCCCCGATCGTCCAGTTCCACGACAACGGGACCACCGACCACCTGTGGAGCCTGATCGACACCGGCGGCGGCCAGTTCCAGATCCGCAACGCCCACAGCGGCCTGCTGCTCGGCGTCGCGGGAATGTCCACATCAGACAGCGCAGCAGTGGTCCAGTTCCACAACAACGGGGCCGCCGACCATCTCTGGCGGCTGGCGCCGGCGAGCTGAACAGGAGACACCGCCCATGAAACGCTTGCGAACGATTTTCCTGTCCATCGGCGCGGTGCTGGCCGGCCTGTTCGTCGCCGTGGTCCCCGCGCAGGCCGCCACCTCGCAACCGTGCGACATCTACGGCTCGGCCGGCACCCCGTGCGTCGCCGCGCACAGCACCATCCGGGCCCTCTACGCCTCGTACAACGGCCCGCTGTACCAGGTGAAACGGGCCGACGGGGCGCTGCTCGACATCGGGCTGCTCAGCCCCGGCGGTATCGCCAACGCCGCCGCCCAGGATTCCTTCTGCCTCAACTCGACGTGCATCATCAACGAGATCTTCGACCAGTCGCCCCGGCACAACGACCTCACCATCGAAGGCGCGGGCGGGGCCGGCTCCGCCGATGTCGGCGCCCCGGCCAACGCCCTGCCGGTCAGCGTCGGCGGCCACACCGCGTACGGCGTCGAGATCTCCGCCGGCATGGGCTACCGCGACAACACCACCAGCGGCGTCGCCGTCAACGGCCAGCCCGAGGGCATGTACATGGTCGCCTCGGCCACGCACGTCAACGGTGGCTGCTGCTTCGACTACGGCAACGCCGAGACCAACAACCAGGACACCGGCAACGGCCACATGGACGCCGTCTACCTCGGGCTGCGCTGCGAGTTCGGCGGCTGCAACAGCTCCGGCGGGCCGTGGGTCGCCGCCGACCTGGAGAACGGGCTCTACCAGTCCAACACCGGCACCCAGGCCTCCGACCCCGGGCCCGGCATCATTCCCTTCGTCACCGCCATGCTGAACAACAACGGACAGAACCACTTCGCCCTGAAGCGCGGCAACTCCCAGACCGGCGGGCTCACCACCACCTACTCCGGCTCCGAGCCCACCGTGAAGAGCGGCTACTCCCCCATGCACCAGGAGGGCGCCATCGTCCTCGGCACCGGCGGCGATAACAGCAACGCCGACGTCGGCTCCTTCTTCGAGGGCGTCATGACCGCCGGCGTGCCCACCGACGCCGCCGACAACGCCGTGCAGGCCAACATCGTCGCCGCCGGCTACGGCGGCCCCAACGGCGTGCCCGGCGGCACCCTCACCCCCGGCTCCTCGATCTCCCTGCGCGCCACCACCGCCTGCTGCACCACCCGCTACATCCGCCACTCCGCCGGCGACGCCGTCACCTCTGTCATCACATCCACCAGCTCGGCGCTGGACAAGAATGACGCCACCTGGATCATCCGCCCCGGCCTGGCCAACAGCTCCTGCGTCTCCTTCGAGTCCAAGAACTACCCCGGCGACTACCTCCGGCACGCCAACTACCAGCTGCACCGCCAGCCCTTCGACGGCAGCTCCCTGATGGCCCAGGACGCCACCTTCTGCCCCGCCACCGGCAACATCGGCCAGTACACCTCTTTCCAGTCCTACAACTACCCCGGCTACTACCTGCGGCACTACAACGCCATCGTCTACATAGCACACAACGGCGGCAGCAACCCGTGGGACAACCCGGCCTTATGGGCCGACGACACCACCTGGCAGGTCAGCTCCCCCTGGGCATAGGACTCTCTCGGCAGCGGGACCGGCGGCGCGCCGAGCCTCGGTGCGCCGCCGGCGCCGTGCTCACGGGGCCTTGGGACCGACCTCGGCCGGGGTCAGAGGGTGGGCCGGGGTGGCCGAGTTGTACTGGTCCGCGCCGACATCCTTGGCCGACGGCCGGGTCTGCTGGTCGATGTCGAGGGTGACCTGGGGGAAGGAGCCGGTGGCGGCGCCGATGGCGGGGCTGGAAGCGCTGGGGCGCAGGAGGTTGTGGGCGTCGCGGACCAGCTTGGGGTCGGCGGTGCGGTAGGAGCCGGCGGGCAGGGAACCGGCGGCCGAGCCGGAGAGGATGTTGCCGGTGAAGTGCAGGGTCGCGCCGGTGCCCGTCGCCGCCGCGGTGCCGTGGCCGAGCAGGATGTTGTCGGCGAGGGTGTCGTCGGAGGGCGGGAACTTCTTGCTGCTCTCGTACCAGACGAGATTGTCGCTGCCGGACAGGGTGTTGAAGGCGACGACGCAGTGGTCGGACGCCTCGTGGTCGGTGCCGCTGGTGGTGTCGTCCCGGACCTCGCCGCCGCCGAACTCCATGGCCGGGCCGGAGGTGTCCTCGACCAGGTTGTTGACGATGACGTGGTTGTTGCCGAAGAAGCGGATCCCGGTGCTGCCGCCGATGAGGATGTTGCCCTCGACGCGGGTGTTCCAGCCGTGGCGCAGCGAAAGGGTGCCGCGGCTGTTGACGATGGTGTTGTAGCGCACGACGTTGTTGCTGGACTTGATGGAGATGGCCTCGGAGTCGCCGTCGGCCTTGTCGAACAGGTTGTTCTCGATCAGGCCGTCGGCCACGGCGTGCTGACGGCCGGAGAGGCCGAAGCGGATGGACTCGCCGCCGTTCGCCCCCTTGTACTGGTGGTTGTAGAAGTAGTTCTGGTGCACATGGACCCGTTGGGCCATGTCATGCGCGCCGGGACCGACAACCTGGAGGTAGACGCCCTGGGCGGTGCGGTTCTGAAAGGTGTTGTGGTCGACCTCGGTGTCATCGGCCTTCACGGAGAGGTCGGCGCCGCCGGTGTTGCCCTGGAACGTGTTGCGAGTGATCCGGTTGGCCTTGGCGTCGCCGGGCACGGTCAGGCCGCCGCCATCGGCGAAAGTGAAGCCCTGCACCACGATGTGCGAGGCGCCCGAGAGGTCGAAGCCGCCGGAGCCGGTGAAGGTCACGGGTCCGGCGGCGACGATGGTGATCGGGGCGGCCGCGGTGCCGGACCGTCCGATGTGGATGAGGCCGGCGGTGTGGACGCCGGAGGTGACCAGGACCCGGTCGCCGGGGTGAGCCTGGGCAAGGGCGGTGGAAAGCTGGGCTGGCGAAGCCACGAGGGTGCGGGGTGTGGCGGCGTCGGCGGCGACGCCGGGAAGGGCGAGCGCCCCGGCCAGGCCGGTGGCGATCAGTGCGTGAGCAAGCCTCATATCGGCGCTCCTGGTTGGGTTGCAGGGGTCCCAACGCGGCGGCGGATGTCAGACAACCATCGGAGGTCGGAGGAGTCAAGACGCGATCGGCAGCGGCGATCGGGCCATCACTCGTGCTGCTCACGCACCCAGGTCACCAGCGCGGCCCGGGAGGTGATGCCCAGCCGCCGATACCCGTTGCGCAGATGGGTTTCCACGGTCCGCTCGCTCAGGAACAGGCGGGCGGCGATGCCGGCGTTGGACAGGCCCTCGCCGACCAGCAGCGCGATCTCGGCCTCGCGCTTGGTCAGCGCGCCGAGTCCGGTCGAGCGGGCCAGCCGGCGGGCGCGGTCCAGCCACGGCGTGACGCCGGCCTGCTCGAAGACCGGCAGGCAGTCGGCGACGGAACCGCCGTGCCGCTCGGCGTGTTCCAGACGTGCCTGCGCGGCAAGGAGAGGAGCGCCCATGGCGGCCAGCCGGTCGGCGGCGGTGTCGAGTCCGTCGACCCGGTCGGCGCAGGCGTCGACGAGTTGGGCGGTCTGGCCGCCGGCCCGCAGCAGCCAGGTGATCTGCGCGGTCGTCTCGGTGTCGCCGGCGGCCACCGAGGCCAGGCCGGCGAACAGCACGCGGGCGCAGCCCAGCAACGGGTCCTCGAAAGCTCCGAGGTCTTCCAGCGGCGGGGCGTCCTGCGGTCGACCCCGGTGCAGGGCGATGGCCGTCGCCGCGAGGCCGGTCGCCTCGTCGAAGGCGAACTCCGGCTCGGCCAGCTCGGCCCGCGCCTCGCGCAGGGTCTGCTCGGCCTCGTCCAGCCGCCCCAGCTCGGCCAGGAGGAAAGCGGCAAACGTGAGCTGACGGGCAATCAGCCGGTGCAGTTCGACGACCCGGGCGTCGGCGATGGCGGCCCTGATCTCCGCCAGCGCACCCACCGGATCGCCGGCGAAGTACTGGACCATGGCCAGCGCGAACCGGGTCGAGGCCCGGGCCGCCGGGAACCGAGAGTCCTTGGCGGCGGCGAACTTCAGTCCGGCCGGCACGTCGCCGGTGAGCACACAGACCCCGGACAGGATCCGGCGCGCGCCGAAGTCGAGTTCGGGGGCGTCGAGCCCGCACCGCATGGCGTGCTCATGCGCGGCCTCCAACTCCTCGCGGGCCCGCGCGAAGTCCGCGTCCAGCACGGCGAGGTAGCCAAGTGACTGGCGGGCAACGGCCTGCGCCGCGTCGGAGGGATCCCGGCCGCACACGGCGGCCAGCTGCGAGGTGAGCTCCCGCATGTGCGCGAGATCGCGGTGCCGCACCGCCAACGCCCACTGAAGCAGCCCGACATAGTCGCCCTGGGTCGCCGCCAGCCGCATCCCGTCCGCGGCATGGCTTTCCGCCAGCGTGAAGTCGCCACGCTCGGATTCCAACGCCGCTAACAACATCAGGAACCGGGGCCGCCACTCGTCGTCGCCGCGCATGAGTCCCTCCGACCACGCCGCGGCGGCCCGCGCCGGCTGGCCGGCTTGTTGCTGGGCCAGGCCGAGATCACGCAGGATCGGCGGCCGCTGACCATCGTCGGCCCGCCGCAGCGCCACCTCCAGGTACTCCACCGCCTCGGCCGCGGCGAACACGTGCAACGCCCGCCGCCCCGCCGCCGCGAGCGCCTCAACTGCCCGACGGGCCGGGGCATGTTCGCCCGCACGCAGAAAATGCGGCGCTGCCACCAACACGTCATCCGGCGTCGCGAGGGCCACCGTGGCGTGCAGTCGGGCGCGCTCGTTCGCCGTCAGCTCCGCGTAGGCGACCTCGGCGTACAGCGGATGCGCGATCCGGTACCGCACCGAGGTCTCGGTCGCGATCTCCACCACCAGCGCCTGGCCGAGCAGCCGTCGCAGCACCGCGTCGAGATCGGCGTCCTCCCACCACGCCCGGCGCAGCATGCCCAGCCACCCGTCGTCGCCGGCCACCGCGATCAGCTCCAGCAGCCGCCGCTCCGGATCCCCCAGATGCAGCAACCGTTCCAGCACCACGTCCCGCACGATGTGCCACTGCGTCCGGGTTCCGCCCAGCGCGCTGATGAACAGCGGCACGCCCCGGGTCCTGGCCGTCACCTCCCCGACCTGCTCCGACGTGGGCCGCCGGCCCAGCAGATCGCCGAGCATCTCCGCCACCTCGCCGGCCGAGAGCGCCTCCAACGGCAGCTCGAGCCCGCCCGGCTGCCGCCGCACCCCGGCCGTCAGCTCCGCCACCGGGCTCCCCGGAATCGCCGTCCGGTGCGCGCCGAGCACCAGCAGCCGATGCCCCGCGGTGTCCCTACCCAGGTAGTGCAGCAACTCGATCGTGCCGCGATCCGCCCAGTGCAGGTCGTCCACGAACAACAGCGTCGGCGCCAGCCGTTCCATCAACCGGTGCACCGACTCGAACATCCGGGTCCGGGCCAACGCCGGGTCCACCGACGGCGACGGCTCCGGCAGCCCCGGATGCGGCACCAACCGCCCCAGGTCCGGCAATCCCGCCAATTCGGGCTCCGGCAGCGTGTCCAGGTGCCGCCGCAACGCCGACACGATCGGCGCGTACGCCAGCCCCGTCAGCAGCGGATCGGCCTGCCCCGCCAGCACCGTGAAGCCGCGCCCCCGCGCCACCGCCACCGTGTGCTCGCCCAACCGCGACTTCCCGATCCCCGCCTCGCCCGAGATCAGCACCATGCCCCCGCGACCGCGAGCCGCCGCGTCGACCGCGCTGGTCAGCACCGCGATCTCGGGCCGCCGCCCGACCAACGCCCCACCCATCAGCCGTCCCTCCCCGGTCTCCCCACAGACCAGTCTGCCCGAACGGCGCGACCTTTTTGTTCCCTTCGCTCACCCTGTCCGGGGTGTGGACGCCTCTTGTCAGGTGAATGCCGATCCGGTTGTCCGCTAACGGAACAGCCGACGATTCCACGGCCGCTTGTCGCGCGGTTCGTCCACAAAGGACGCATAGACGCCGGCGCCGCGCTTCTTGCCCGTCTCGGACATACTCGAAGGCATGACCGAGACCCCGTATGCCGGTCCGCCCCGCCCGCGGTGGACGCACGTCGCGCTGCCGGCGGCCGATGTCGACGTTTCCCTGGCCTGGTACACCGAGTTCACGCCGCTGGTGAAGGTGGCGGAGTTCGCCGACGACACCGGCCGGTCGCTGTGGCTGTCCAACGACGGCCAGGTGGTGGACCCGTTCGTGCTGGTGCTGGTGACCTTCCACGCCGAGGTGGGCAAGCGGCAGCCGCACCTGGCCCCGTTCGCCCACCTGGGCATCGAGGTGCCGCGGCGGGAGGACGTGGACGCGATCGCGGCCAAGGCGGAGGCGGCCGGCTGCCTGCGCATGCCGCCGGCCGACATCCCGTTTCCGGTCGGCTACGTCTGCATGATCACCGACCCGGACGGCAACAACCTGGAGTTCTCGCACCAGCAACAGGTGTACGACCGGGTGCGCCGCCGCTGGGGCGAATGATCAGCACAGGGCCCGCGGGTCGACCCCGTCCCAGGCAGCGCGGCGCACGGCCGGGATGCGGTCGGCCTTGATGGCCGGGGTGACGTCGAACGACAGCGTGGCCCGGTTCTCGCGGGTGACGGCCGGCCAGTGGGGCAGCGCGGAGGTCGACGGATCGCCGCTGCGGGCGAACGCCCCGAACGCGCCGACCATCTGGTCGGAGATGGCCTGGGCCACGGAATCCGACCGTGGCGAGCCGAAGGTGAAGGCAACGTCGGTGCTGTGCAGGGCGCCGTTGGGGCCGGCCCCGGCGTAGTCGAAGGTGTACTGCCAGACCCGTGATCCCACGCGGAGCAGCGCTTCGGCCAGCCAGATGGACGGCAGCTGCACGAAACCGCCGCCGAGCAGGTCGTACTTCGGGTCGCGGCCGGCGCTGGAAGTGTTGGTGTAGATGGAGAGCAGCCGATCCCAGTCGGCGACCTGCCGGATGTCGTACTCCAGCTGCGAAGGCCACTGCCCGACCCGCAGGTAGTCCCGGTCGCAGGTGCCGATCAGCACGTCCACGCCGTGGTTGAGCCGGTCGAGCGGGTGCCGGTCGAGCACCACGCCGTCGATCACCGGGTGGAACGGCTCCGACTTGACGTCGCTGGGCGCGTTCCCGATCGCGGCGGCGACGGCCAGCAGGTCCTTGGCCGGCACGTCGGTGAGCTGCGCGGAATCGTCGATTCCCAAGGCCTTCATGACCGTCGTGGTGGTGAAGCCGATGCCCTGCGGGCTGGCGGTCGGCCGCGCGCCTCCACTTTGGACAATCGCCCGGCGGAACAGGCCGCGCGCGGCCGGCGTGCCGAGCAGGATGCCGATGGACATGCCGCCGGCCGACTCCCCCATCACCGTGACGTTGCCGGGATCGCCGCCGAAGGCCGTGATGTTGTCCCGGACCCAGCGCAGCGCCTCGATCTGGTCGAGCAGCCCGGCGTTGCCGGAGCCGGGCCGGGCGGCCTGGTGCAGGTAGCCGAAGGCGTTGAGCCGGTAGTTGATCGTGACGAAGACGATGTCCTCGCGCCGCGCGTACACGCTGCCGTCGTACTGGCTGCCCGCGCCGGCGATGAAACCGCCGCCGGTGATCCAGACGATCACCGGCCGCCGGCCGGCCGCCGACGGCGACCAGATGTTCAGGAACAGGCAGTCCTCGTCCTGGACGCCCGTGGCCGACTGGCCCGAGAAGCCGACCTGCAACGGCTCGTCCGCGAAGGCGGTCGCGTCCCTGATGCCGGTCCACGGCCGGACCGGCCGCGGCGGCGCGAACCGGTGCGGGCCGGTCGGGGCCTCGGCGAAGCGGACGCCCTTGAAGATGTCGATGTCGCCGTCGCGGACGCCGCGCAGGCGCCCCTGCCTGGTGCAGACCACGGTCGTCGAGCCCCCCGACGGCTTGACCAGCACCCCGCCGGCCATGGCCACGCTGCCGAGCCGGAGGGCGCGCCTGCGGTTCACCTGCATGAATTCGACCGTAGCACAAAAACCGAGTTTCCACTCGGTTTTGGCGGCGAGGGTAAAATCCGCTGGTCCCGACCGTGAGGAGCCCCGTGGCCGACGATCAGGCGCGGCGCCCCCGGGGCCCGCGCGGCAACTACGCCAAGACCGCCGCCCGGCGACAGGCGATCATCGACGCGGCCACCGAGGTGTTCGGCGAGTCCGGCTACCGGGCCGGTTCGATGCGGGAGATCGCCGACCGCTGCGGGCTGAGCGAGGCCGGCCTGCTGCACCACTTCCCCACCAAGGCGGTGCTGCTGGAGAACGTGCTCAGCCTGGGCGGCGAGCTCGACGCGCACATCCGCGACCACCCGCCGGAGAGCGGCATCTTGCTGCTGCGGGGAATGGTCGCGCTGGCCCGGCGCAACGTCGCCGTGCCGGGCCGGATGGAGATGATCACCACCTTGATCGCGGAGGCGCAGCGCCCGGATCATCCGGCGCACCAGTACTTCCGGGACCGGCTGCGCATGATCGCCGACCACTTCGGCATCGCGTTCGCGCGGATCGCCGCCGACGGCCTGCTGCGTGACGACCTGACGGCCGAGCAGGCGGCCCGCATCGCGATGAGCGCGATGCTCGGCCTGGAACGGCTGGCCACGGCCGAGTGGGCCGACTTCGACCACGCCGACGAGCTGCGCCGGACGTTCGGGCTGTTACTGAAATCCGGCACGCTGCCGGACTGACGGCCTCAGCCGCCGACGCGGCCCCGGGCCCGCTCGATGTCCCAGCGGGCGCCGAAGCTCCCATACACGGCAACGGCATCGTCGAGCGCGGCCCGGGATTCCGTGTGCTGGCCGCGAACGGCGTGCAGCACGGCCAGATCCTCCAGCGCCTGGCCGAGTTCGACGGCGCGGCCGATGAGCCGGTAGTGCTCGACGGCCTCGCGCGCGGGCTCGGGGTCGCCGGTGACCAGGGCCCGGCAGCGCAGCGCGGCGGTGTGGGCGCGGGCCGGGTGCTGTTCGCGACTGGCCTCGTCGCGGCACTGCTCAAGGGCTTCCTCGGCCAACGCGAGGTCGCCGCTCTGCACGGCCAGCCGGGCCAGGTCCGGCAACCACTGGTGGCGCAGGGTCATCTGCGAGTAGTCGGCCTTCAGATTCGGCTTCAGCAGCGAGACGGCCTCGTCGAGCCGACCCTCCCGTTCGGCCGCAACCGCTTGCGCGGCAACGAGGAAGTCGCAGTTCTCCCGCTCGGCCGGGCTGGACACCGGCAGCTCGGCGGCGGCCAGCAGGCGCGCGTCCGCGGCGTCGTCGTCGGCCCGGCGCAGGGCGATGAGCGCGGCCGCGCCGTGCAGCAGTAGCAGGGTGACGGTGCTTTCCCGCAGGCCGTAGAACGTCATCTCGGGGCTGTCCTGCACGGCGCTGTCAAGATCGACCAGGGCCTCGTCCCACCGGCCGGTCCAGTAGTGGTGCACGGCCGCCGGAACGTGCATTTCCGTTGGCACGGCGTACTTCCGGCCGAGTTCCCGGGCGAACCGGATGGCGTCGTCGACCTCGGCCAGCCGGTCCAGGTTCTGCAACGTGAACAGTCGGTTGTCCAACAGGCTCAGCCGCAGGCCGACCAGTTCCGGCACGCCGGCGACGGCGGCGATGGCCTCGTCCACGACCTCGACGGCCGCCGCGTGCTCGCGGCGCACCGAGTGCACCACCCACAGCTCCTGAAGCCCGTGTCCCACCGCGAACTTGTCGCCGCACTCCTGGGCCCGTTTGACCGCGCGCCGGGCGCTGACCTCGTCGGCGGTCAGGTCCTGGTTGCCGGTGCGCTCGCAGATCGCGGTGAGCACCTCGTGCCGCGCCTTCCAGAACTCGGGCACATCCGGGCTTTCCAGGGAATCCCGCAGCATTTCCACCGCCGCCGCGCCCTCGCCGCGCCGGCTGTGGATGTGGGCGAGGATGGACCGCATCTCCGACAGGCGGTTGACGTCCTTGGTGCGGCCGATCACGTACCGCACCTCGGATTCCGGCGCGCCGCCGAGGACGAACGAGAGCAGGGCCAGCTGCGCGGTCAACTCCTCGCGGGCCGGGGCGTCGAGCGACGGCGTGGCCAGCGCCCGGCCGATCAGCTCCATGGTGATCTGCGGCGCCAGCTGGCCGAGCGTGGGTGCGTTGTCCCGCAACCAGTTCACGACCCAACCGTCGACCGCGCCTGGCACGGCCAGCAGTTGCTCGGCGACCTGTTGCAACGGCGCACCGGCCTTGGCCAGGGCCTGGGCCGCGTGGCCGTGCAGGGCGAGGCGGACGGCGCTCGGGGTGCCCTCGTACAGCGCCTGCCGGATCAGGCCGTGCCGGAAGGCGGCATACGGCCCGTTGTCGATCAGCACGGCGGCGGCCACGGCTTCGTCCAGGCGGCCCTGCAGATCGGACCGCCCGGTGATCGCGGCGAGGTCCTGGACGGCGAACTCGGCCCCGAGCAGCGAGGCCCACTGGAGGACCTCCTTCGTCTCCGCCGAAAGGAAACTGAGCCGGCTGGTCAGGGCGGCGACCAGCGAGCCCGGGGCCGTGGCGTCGCGCTCGACCTCGGCGCTGCCGCCGTCGACGGTGATCGCGTTCTCCCGGGCCAGCGCGTCGAGGAGTTCCCTGACATACAACGGGTTTCCGCCGGCGCGGGCGGTCAGGCCGAGCAGCCGCGGGCCGGGCGGAGCGCCGGCCGACAGGCGCACGATGTCGCCGACATCGTTGGCGGACAACGGTTCCAGCGCGACGATGTAGCCGTTCTCGGCCTCGGCCGCGAGCCGCACCTGCTCCACGTGCGGCCGCCTCGGCACCGTGCGCGCGCCGGCGGCCAGCAGCAGCGGCAGCCGGCTGGTGGCGCGGCAAAGCCGGTGCCACACCAGCAAACTCGTCTCATCGGCCCATTGCAGGTCGTCGATCACGAGCAGCAGCGGCCCGTCCTCGCACAGCGTCTCCACGAACGCCAGCAGCCGGTCGACCGCCGACGTCACCGGGTCGACCCCGGGCAGCAGCGCGTTCGACGGGCTGTGCAGGACGTCGGCCAGCTCGGCCCGGCGCGAGTCGGCGGAGCGGCCGTCCACGCCCAGGCAGTCCAGCACCGTCCGCAGCGGAAAGCGCTGTCCGAGCTCGTCGGCCACCGCCCAGCCGAGCTGGCAGCCGGCCGGCTCGGCCCCGGCCAGACCGGCCGCGAGCAGCGCGGACTTGCCGATGCCGGGCTCGCCCTCCAGCCAGACGACGCCGCCCCGACCGGCCACCACCTCGGCCACCATGGCCTGCATCCGGGCCACCTCCATGGCCCGGCTGACGAAGCCCTCCGGAACCCGGCTGCGGTTGCTCACCCGGGCCGGCGGGCGCAGGTTGCCGGCCAGAACCTGGTGGTAGAGCTTGGTCAGCGGCGGACTCGGCTCGATGCCGAGCTCGTCGGACAGCAGCCGCTCCGCGTCCCGGTACACCTCGACGGCCTCGGCCCGCCGGCCGCACCGGTGCAGCGCGGTCATCAGCAGGGCCCGCACCCGCTCGCGCAGCGGGTAGGTCCGGACCAGTTCGGTCAGCTCGTCGAGCACGTTCTCGGCCGAGCCCAGGCTGATCAGCGCCTCGGCCCGCTGTTCCCGGGTGGCCAGCCGGAGCTCGGCCAGGCTGGCGCGGCGGCGTTGCGCGTACGGGCCGGGGATCTCGTCGAACGCCTCGCCGCGCCACAGCGCCAACGCCGCGTCCAGCGCCCGCACCGCCTCGGCCGGCGGCAGCGTGGCGGCCTGCCGGCGCAGGAACTCGAACCGGGTCAGGTCCACGTTCTCGTCCGGCACGCGCAGCACGTAGCCCGCGCCGGAGGACTCCAGCAGCCGGCTCGGCGCCCGGTTCGCCCGGCCCGGCTCCAAGGCGCGGCGCAGCTCGGAGACGTAGGTGTAGAGACTGCCCTCGGCGCTGGCCGGCGGGTCCTCGCCCCAGATGCCGTCGATCAGCTCGCCCCGCGACACCACCGTGTTGACGCTCGCGGCCAGGATCGCGAACAGCGCCCGCTGCCGTGGCGGCCCGAGCGGGATCTCCCCACGGTCCGACCAGGCGCGGAGCGCGCCCAGGAGTTCCACCTTGATCGATGCGGCTGCCGGCACGCGCGGGAGCATACCCAGGCCCGGACTTGAGCTCCGCTCCTTGGACGACTCACACCGCCGTCGGCCGCCGGTCGGCCCATGGCTGGTGCGCCTCCAGTTGGCTCGCGAGGGCCAGCAGGGTCGGCTCGGCGCCCAGGCCGCCGACGAACTGCACGCCGAGCGGCAGGCCCCGCGCGGTCTGGTGCAGCGGCACCGACATGGCCGGGCGGCCGGTGATGTTGGCCAGCTGCGTGTACGGCACCGGCGCGAGGTTGGCGACGACCTGGTCGCGCCACGCCTTCGTGCGACTGAAGACGCCAACCATCTTCAGGCGCAACAGGATCTCGCCGAGGGCGCGCACAGCCGGCGGCGTGTCGAGCTCGCCGACCCGCACCGGCGGCCGGGCGAGCGTGGGCGTGAGCAACAGGTCGTAGCGCTCGTGGAAGGCGGCCAGGGCCCGGGCGTGGACGTGCCACCGGGCGAGGGTCGCGACCTGCTCGGGGGCGCGCCGGCCCCACGCGGCCGCGGCGAGCAGGTGGGTGTCGAGCTCGTAGCCCGACTTCGGGCCGCCGATCTGCGCCATGATGAAGGCGGCGTTGGCGCACCAGGCCGCGAGGAAGTCCTCGGCGAGCTGGTTGCCGTTGATGCCCGGCTCGGCCGGCTCGACCTCGTGGCCCAGCTCGGCCAGCACCTTGGCGGCGTGCTCGACCGCGGCCACCGCCTCGGCGTCCACCGGGCCGTCGATCGGCGACCTGGTGGTGAAGCCGATGCGGAGCTTGCCGGGCTCGCGGGCGGCCAGGTTCAGGTAGGAGTCCTCGGGCCGGGCCGACAGGTAGGGGCCGGCGAGGTCCGGCTTGGCGGTCAGGACGTCCAGCATCGCCGCGCTGTCGCGGACCGTACGGGAGATCACGCCGTCGGTGGCCGCGCCGTGGAAGGACTCCGCGCGCAGCGGGCCGGCCGGCACCACGCCCCGTCCGGGTTTGAGACCGAACAGGCCGCAGCAGGCGGCCGGGATGCGGATCGAGCCGCCGCCGTCGCTGGCCCCCGCGACCGGCACGACGCCGGCCGCCACCGCCGCGGCCGTGCCGCCAGAGGAGCCGCCCGGCGTGTGGTCGAGGTTCCAGGGGTTTCGGGTGGGGCCGGTGGCCAGCGATTCCGTCACCGCCTTGGTGCCGAACTCCGGCGTCGTCGTCTTGCCGAAGATCACCAGCCCGGCGTCCAGCCAGCGCTGCACCACCACCGCGTGCTCGGCCGCCCGGTGCCCGCGCAGCGACCGCGAGCCGCTGCCCGTCGGCAGGCCCTGGTAGTCCTGCCCGAGGTCCTTGATCAGGAACGGCACCCCGGCGAACGGCCCGGACAGCTCGGCCGCCGCCCGCTTCCGGGCGATGTCGTGCATCGGCAGCGCGTACAGGTTGAGCCGGGGGTGGACCGCCTCGGCCCGGGCGATCGCCAGCTCCAGCAGCTCGGACGCCGACACCTCACCCCGGGCCACCAGCTCGGCCAGGCCCACCGCGTCAAAGCGCCGGTACTCCTCGTAGTCCACCGCGCCGCCTTAAACTAGAGGTTATAGTTTCGGGCTACGATAGGGGCCCGGCGGCGACGCCACAAGACAGGAACGAGCCCATGCCACGGCCGAAGAGCCCGCTGCTGACCAGGGACGCGATCATCCGCACCGCGCTGCGCCTCGTCGACGAGCACGGCGCCGAGGCCCTCTCCACCAACCGCATCGCCGCCGCCCTCGGCGTGCGGGGGCCCTCCCTCTACAACCACGTCAGCGGCCGCGCCGAGATCATCGACGGCGTGCGCGAACTCCTCGCCGCCGACATCGACCTCTCCGCCACCGCCGTCCGCCCGTGGACCGAGGCCCTCACCCGCCTGGCCCGCTCCTACCGGGCCGTGTTCCTCGCCCACCCCAACGTCTTCCCGCTCATCTCGGCCCAGCCCATCCACTCCCCGGTCGTCCTCGCCGTGTACGAGCGGATCTTCGCCATCCTCCGGGCCGAGGGCTGCCCCGAGCCCGACCTGCTCCCCATGGTCCGCGCCGTCGAGTACCTCGTCTCCGGCTCCGTCCTCGACCACTCCGTCGGCACCCCCGAGGCCGAACGCGTCTTCGAACTCGGCCTGGCCGCCATCATCGACGGCTACGCCCGCCGCCTCGCCCGCTCCTCTAGCCCTCGGCCCTGAACCGGTCCGCCACCCGCAGCAACAACCCCCGAGCCTCGTCCCCGGTGACCGCGACCGCACGCATCGCGTCCGCCATCTTCACGTACAGCGCCACGTCGCCCGGCTCGGTGCGCGTCAGCTCCGTGTCGACCAGCTCGATCAGGACCTCACCGTCAAGGATCCAGAAGGCACTCATCGGCACCACCGGCAACCTGACGCCGAGCGGGATGATGCCGAGTGTCATCGACGGCAAGCCGAGCACCGCCAGCAGGCGGTCGACCTGCGCGGCCATCACTTCCGGCGGGCACACGGGATACAGCAGCGCCGCCTCCGTCATCACCAACTCGATCGTCTTCGACCGGTCGTACAACACCTGCTGACGCTCCATCCGGGCCCGAACCGACTCGTCGACGTCGGCCGGCGACTGATGGAACGCCGCGTTGGTGGCGAACACGTGCGCCGCGTATTCCGCGGTCTGCACCAAACCCGGCACCACCATGATCTCGAATGCCCGGATGTGCGTGGCCGCCGACTCGATGGAGGCGGCGTGCTCCTGGCGGGGCTTGTTCCCGGCGCGCAACTGCCGTTTCCAACTGGCCGCCGCCAACCGCAACTCCAGCGCCTCTTCCCGGATCTGCGCGGCGACCGGCTCCGGCGCGTCGACCGCGCCGAGCCACACGAGCAGGTCCGAGTCGGTGGCCGGTTGAGCACCGGTCTCGATGCGCGACACGCGCCACTGCTGCCAACCCAGATGCGTGGCAAACGCCGTGCCGGTCGGGAAACCGGCTCGCTCACGGAGTTGACGAAGGCGTTCGCCGAACTGCGCTCGCCGCTTGTCCAGGTCGCTGCTGCTCACGGGCTCCTCGGACCGGGTGTGTCTCGCGGTACTGCCAGTACGGCACCGCGTGCGTCCACGCGATGTCCCGCCAGGCTCGGTGCTGGGCCACCGTACCCGGTTCGGTGATCATCTCGCCGCCGACGAACCCGGACGCGTCGAAGTGCATCCGGACGAGGTGGTCGTCGTCGAACAGCCAGAAATCATGCCCGGGAAGCTCCAGCTCCGCAGCCTGGTCCGCCGTGACGATCCGAATGTCCTCACCGGCCTCGACGTTGGCCGGAGTGATGTTCTCCTGCCAACGCAGATACTCCGTCGGCGGCTCGGTGTAGAGCCGGACCCGCTGGAACAGACGTCCGGCATCGGTCGCGGCGCGGATGCCCCCCAGCCAGTCCGCCATCCACGCCAGGTCGTCGGGTTCGCCGCGCCGCCATCGTTCCAATGGCCCCAGTTCGTACGGTTCGTGGTAGCTGGCCTGGGCTTCCCACCGCCACGCGGTGCGCCGGAACGCGGCGAAGAGCGCGTCGAACTCCTCGCCCGTGATCAAGTCAGTCACTCGGCGGCCTTAGGCGCGAACCGGAACAGGCCGGCCGGGATCTCCACGACGGTCTCGTCGTCGGCAAGGCCGGCGTAGGTCTCACGGATGGCGACCATCGCCTCCGGGTCGCTGACGATCTTGCCCTGGACGAGGTAGGTGCCTCGATCGGTGGCGTACAGGGTGGGGCACTGGCCCTTGCTGGACGTGGTGCCGAGGAACGTGATCTTCACGGTGGCCTCCCGAGTCAATGAACCTCATACGCATGCTCCGCGCATACCCGGCGCATGTCAACCAGACGATCGGGGGTAGAACCAGGGCAAACGGGTATGGTGCGCCAGAACATCCACCCATCCGAGTGGCCATGCGCAAATCATGCTTGTTATGCATCACGAACATCCCCCATGCTGGCTGCACGCGCACCGCTGATGGTTGACGGCGACGCGCCCCCAACCCCACCGCCGCAGAATGGAGGCAACCCGGCATGACAACGCCGGAAAGGATCTTCACGGCCTGGTTGACCAGCGCCGATCGAGTCGACCACGCGGTCACGGACGAGCAGTTCCACGACAACCGCCCGGAGCCGGAGGCGGTGTGCGGCGACGTGATCCTGCTGGCGGCGATGGAGACGCCGCCAGGACCGGTCTGTCCGCGGTGCGCCGCGGTGTTGCAGGCACGCACGCCCACCACCACATGAACGTGCTGGACGTGGCGGTCCTGCGGTGGCCGGAGCTGGCCGAACTGCGACACCTCGACGGCTGGACCTGGCAACGCGGCGGGCAGGGGGACCTCGCCGAGGTCGGACTGTGCGGCTACCAACGGATCGCGCCGTCGTGGATGAACGTGATCTGGATCTTCGGACCGAACGAGGCGCACGCCGTTCGCGCCATGATCGACGGACCGGCGACATGGACGAGGGAGGGAACGGTGGCCGAGGTGCTGGGCGCACTCGCGACGGTCCCCCGACCCGGCCGACCCGGAGCACCGCTGACCGCGATCGACCCATGACAACAGGGACGCGCTTCTCGCCACAATCGCCGTCCGCTGATCGCATCGGACGGCCCGGGTCCAGTATCTTTCTCCCTCGGCCCGGAGTGCTGACTAGAGCGGTCGTGAATCCGGAACCCTGTTGCCCCACCGTCCCGGAGGTTCACATGACCGAAGTCGTCGCGCACGCGGTTCCCCCTTCCACCGAGAGCAAAGGGCTGCGCCGGGGCGCCCTGAGCATGGTGTCCTCGGTGGTGATCGGGACGGCGTCGACGGCCCCGGCCTACTCCATCGCGGCCACACTGGGCCTGCTGGTGATCGCCGGCACGGGCTTCCAGGCGGCCTGGTTCGTGCTGTTCGCCTTCGTGCCGGTGCTGTTCGTGGCGCTGGCCTTCCGCGAGCTGAACTCGGCGGAACCGGACTGCGGCACGAACTTCACCTGGGCGACCCGGGCGTTCGGCAGCAAGGCGGGCTGGATGTCGGGCTGGGTGGTGACCATCGCGCAGCTGCTGGCGATGACGAGCCAGTCGGCCATCTCGGGCAAGTACACGCTGCTGCTGTTCGACCTGGACTCGTTGGCCGACAACAAGTTCGCGGTGATGACGGTCGGCCTGGCCTGGCTGGTGCTGCTGTGCTGGATCTGCTTCCGGGGCATCGAGGTCTCGGCCCGCATGCAGTGGGCGCTGCTGGCGATCGAGCTGGCGGTGCTGGTGATCTTCTCGGTGGTCGCGCTGTGGCGGGTGTTCAACGGCACGGCCGGCCCGCAGGCGTCCACTCCGGACTGGAGCTGGCTGTGGCCGTCGGGCATCGGCCTTGGCGCGTTCGTCGCGGCGACGCTGCCGGCGGTGTTCCTGTACTGGGGCTGGGACAGCTCGGTGTCGGTGAACGAGGAGTCGGCCGATCCGCGGCGCGGCCCGGGCAAGGCGGCGGTGCTGTCCACCGTGTTGCTGGTGCTCAACTACGTCGTCGTCACGATCGCGGCGCTGGCCTTCGCCGGCATCGGCCAGGACGGCATCGGGCTGGGCAATTCCGACAACTCCGACGACGTGCTGGCCGGGCTGGGCGCGGCGGTATTCGGCGACGGGTCGTTCGGCAAGATCATGGGGATTCTGCTGATCGTCTCGGTGCTGACCAGCGCGGCCGCCAGCAGCCAGGCCACGATCATGCCGTGCGCCCGCACCACGCTGTCGATGGCCGTGCACGGCGCGCTGCCCTCGGTGTTCGGCAAGGTGCATCCCCGCTACCTCACGCCGACGGTGTCCACCTGGGCGTTCGGCGTCGTGTCCTTCCTGATCTACGTGGTGCTGTCGCTGGTCAGCGAGGACGTGCTGTCCGACTCGGTGAGCGCGGTCGGGCTGACCATCGGCGTCGAGTACGCCATGACCTCGCTGGCCTGCGTGTGGATCTTCCGCAGGACCCTGCTGTCCAGCGCCCGCAACTTCGTCATGCGTGGCCTGCTGCCCCTGCTCGGCGGCCTGTTCTTCGCCCTGGTCCTGGTGGCCGCGGTGATCTACTACGCGCAGCCGGACAGCGGCGAGACCACCGTGTTCGGCATCGGCGGCGTCGCGGTGATCGGCGTGCTGGCCATCGCCGTCGGCGTGCCGCTGATGGCCCTGGTCTACCGCGGCTGCCGCGCCTTCTTCACCGGCTGCAGCCTGCCCCGCGGCTCGGTCCCGGCCGGCGGCGACTCGATCGTGCCCGACGCGGCAGTGTTGCGCGGTCTCGGCGCACAAGTGGCGGACTGATCACGGCGTCGACCGCTTAGGCTGCGTCGGTGGCTTTCGAACTCGCGTTTCGCGGCAGCGCCGGCGCCGGCCGGCCCGTGGTGCTGGTGCACGGCAACTCGTCGTCGTCGGCGGTCTGGCAGGGCCTGCTCGACGGGCCGTTCGGCGAGCGTTTCCATTGCCTGGCCGTGGATCTGCCCGGCCACGGGGCGTCACCCCGAGCCGCCGACTACTCGCTGCCGGTCTACGCCTCGGCGCTGGCCGACTTCGTTCCGGCCGGCGCCGTGGTGGTCGGCTGGAGCCTCGGCGGGCACGCGGCGCTGCACGCGGCCCGGTCGCTGCCCGACGCCGCCGGGTTCGTGATCTTCGGCACGCCGCCGATCGCCACCGCCGCCTCGCTGGCCGAGGCCTTCCTGCCCAACCCGGCCTTCGCCGTCGGCTTCCAGGGCGAGGTCAGCACCGCCGACGCGATCTCCTACGCCAACGCGATGCTGGCGCCCGAGTCGACGGTGTCGCCCGACCTGTTCGTGCCGGACATCCTCGCCACCGACCCGGCCGCCCGCACCGGGCTGGCGGCCAGCATCGGCGATGGCCGGTTCGTCAACGAGGTCGAGGTGGTGTCCGAGCTGACCAAGCCGCTGCTGGTGTTGCACGGCGGCGAGGACCAGTTGGTGTCGCTGGACTATCTGCGGTCGCTGGGCCGGCCGGTCGAGGTCTTCGAGGGCGTCGGGCACGCCGTCCCGGTCGAGGCCCCTTCGCTGCTGGCCGAGCGACTGACGGAGTTCCTGGCTACGCTGTGAGCTTCAGCTTGGCGAAATCGTCCAATGTGGACAGTGTCTTGTCCCGGGGCCGGGTCGGCAGCATCAGGGTCAGGTGGTCGACCCCGGCCTCGCGGTAGCCGGCGATCGCCTCGGCCGTGGGCGGGGCGCCGAAGAACGCGATCTTGGCGTCGGCCCGCCCCTGATCGGCGAAGTGCCGCTTGGTCCTGGCGACCTGCTCCGGCGGCACGCCGAGCGCCAGCCAGCCGTCGCCGTGCTCGATCACCCGGCGCAGCGCCGCCCTGCTCCCGCCGCCGATGTAGATCGGCGGCCGCCGGACCGGCTTGGGCCAGGCGAACATCGGGTCGAAGTCGACGTGCTCGCCGTGGAACTCGGCCTTCTCCTCGGACCAGATCCGCTTGAGCGCGGCCAGGTTCTCGTCCAGACGACGGCCACGGGTGGCCGGATCCGTGCCGTGGTTCCGCATTTCCTCGAGGTTCCAGCCCGCGCCGACTCCGAACAGGAACCGCCCGCCGGACACCAGGTCGAGGCTGGCGACCTCCTTGGCGGTGTGGATCACGTCCCGCTGGATCACCAGCGCGACGCCGGTGGCCACCTGGAGCCGGGTCGTGACCACCGCCGCCGCGGTCAGCGCGACGAACGGGTCCAGCGTGCGGTAGTAGATCCGGGGCAGCTCACCGCCGGCCGGGTACGGCGACTCGCGGCTGGCCGGGATGTGCGAGTGCTCGGTGACGACCAGCGAGTCGAAGTCCCGTTCCTCCAGGGCCCGGCCCAGGTCGGCCGGGCCGATGCCCTCGTCGGTGATGAATGTGGCAACCCCGATCTGCATGCGATCGACGGTAGACCCCCTGAGTCTACTTCTGCAACCCAGTTGCTCGGTAGGGGCAGAAGAACTCGCGCAGCTCGGCCGCGTACAGCTCCGGCTCCTCGAACGGCGCGAAGTGCCCGCCACGCGGGAGTTCGTTGAGGTAGGCCAGGTTGGTCGTGCGCTCCAGCCAGGCCTTCGGCGGGGTGATCAGGTCGGCCGGGAACAGCGAGAAGCCCGACGGCGCCTCGACCCTGCGCATGAGCTGGGCCGGCGGGATCCTGCCGTTGGCGTGGTACATCCGCATCGAGGAGCCGATGGTGCCGGTCAGCCAGTAGATCATCACGTTGGTGAGGACCTCGTCCCTGGTGTAGCTCCGGTCGAAGTCGTCGCTCCAGGACCGCAGCTTCTCCACGATCCACGCGGCCAGGCCGGCCGGCGAGTCGGTCAGGCCGACCGCCGCCGTCTGCGGCTTGGTCCGGTGCATCGCCGCGTACGCGCCCTCGGTCGCACCCCAGGCCGCCGCCCCCTGCACCCAGTCCCGCTCTTCCTGGGTCAGGTCGGCCGGATCGCCCGTATAGACCGGAATGCCGCCGTCCGTCCGGTGCACGCCGACCACCCGGTCCGGGTGGTCCAGACCCAGGTACCGGCTCACGTGGCTGCCGATGTCCCCGCCGGCCGCGCCGAACCGCTCGTAGCCCAACTCCGCCATCAGGCGCGCCCACATGCCCGCCACGTCGATGGAGTTCAGCGGCTGCGCCGGGCGGTCGGAGTAGCCGTAGCCCGGCATGTCCGGCACCACCACATGGAAGGCGTCGGCCGGGTCCTCCGGGTTCGTCAGCAGGTCGATGACCTTCTCGTACCGCCAGAAGGAGTCCGGCCAGCCGTGGCTGAGCACCAGCGGCAGCGCCGGCCCGTCGGCCTTGGCGTGCACGAAATGCACGCCACCGGAACGGAAGTGCGGAAAACGAGCGAGCCTCGCTTCCTGGGCCCGCCAGTCGAATCCGTCGGCCCAGTACTCCACCAGGTCGCGGAGGTAGTCGACATCCACGCCCAGGGACCAGCCCGCGTCGCCCTGCGCGTCCGGCCACCGGGTGGCCCGCAGCCGGGCCCGGAGATCGGCCAGTTCCCCATCGGCGGCACGCAACACGAAGGGTTCCACGCCCTCCACCCTACGACTTGCCCTTCGAGGCGACCCATCGCGCAGCGTCGCTACGAGCCGAAAGCGTCGGATTCCGTAACGCCCGCGTCATGAGCAGGGCTCACAATGGGGCCGGAGATTACCATCTGCCAGCAAATGACCACAATGAGTCGCGGCTCACAGTTGCGCCGAGTAGACCAATCGGCCCCCAAGGTAGATAGTTAGAGAATGCAACTAACTGGGGAAAGCCGGTCTTCCTCGACCGGTTCGCAGAGTGACAGGGATCGGCGGCTGGCCCACCTGCTGGCCACCGACCATCAGCTACGGGACGCGATGCCGGACCCGGCCGTCACGGCGGCGATCCGCGATCCGGACACTGCCCTCCACCAGCAGATCGACCTGGTGCTGACCGCCTACGCGGACCGGCCGGCGCTGGCCGAGCGGGCCACCGAGCCGGTCGTCGACCCGGCGACCGGCCGCACCACGCTGCGTCTGCTGCCGCGCTTCGACAGCATCACCTACCGCGAGGTGCGGGGCCGCACCGCGGCCATCGCCGCCGACTGGCGTCAGCACGGCGAGCACCCGCTCCAGCCGGGTGAGATGGTCTGCACGCTGGGCTTCACCAGCAGCGACTACACCGTCGTCGACCTGGCCTGCGTCCACAGCGGCGCGGTGGCGGTGCCGCTGCAGAACAGCGCCACCGCCGGCCACCTCGCGCCGATCGTCGCCGAGACCGAGCCGGTGATCGTCGCCACCAGCGTCGCCCTGCTCGACCTGGCCATCGACGCCACCGCCGAGGTCCCTTCGGTGCGCCGGATCGTCGTGTTCGAATACCACCCCGAGGTGGACGACGAGCGCGAGGCCTTCGAGGCGGCCCGGCGGCGGCTGGCCGAGTCCGGCCGGGCGATCGAGCTCGACTCGCTGGCCGACGTGATCGCCCGCGGCCGCGCGCTGCCGGCCCAGCCGGCGCACGAGTGGGCCCCGGACGAGCTCACGCTGCTGATCTACACCTCCGGCAGCACCGGCGCGCCCAAGGGGGCGATGTACCCGTCCCGCATCGTCGCCGGCATGTGGCGCGGTTGGTTCCCGGAGGAGCTCGCGTTTCCCACGATCGGCGTGAACTTCATGCCGCTCAGCCACGCCGCCGGCCGCGCCATGCTGACCCGGGTGCTGGCCAGCGGCGGCCACGGCCACTTCACCGCCCGCAGCGACCAGTCCACGCTGTTCGAGGACATCGAGCTGGTCCGCCCCACCGACATGATGCTGGTGCCGCGCGTCTGCGACATGATCTACCAGCAGCACAAGGGCGAGGACCCCGCCACGCTGCGCGACACGTTCCTCGGCGGCCGCCTGGTCGCGGCCGTCACCGGCTCGGCGCCGCTGTCGGCCGAGACCGCCGAGTTCATCACCGCGTGCCTCGGTTTCCCGCTGCGCGACGGATTCGGCTCCACCGAGGCCGGCGCGATCACGGTCGACGGCGTCGTGGCCCGGCCGCCGGTGATCGACTACAAGCTGGACGACGTGCCGGAGCTGGGCTACTTCACCACCGACACCCCGCACCCGCGCGGCGAGCTGCTGCTGCGGACCGCGTCGATCATCCCCGGCTACTACAAGCGGCCCGACGTGACCGCCGAGCTGTTCGACGCCGACGGCTACTACCACACCGGCGACATCATGGCCGAGCTCGAGCCGGACCACCTGGTGTACGTGGACCGCCGCAAGAACGTGCTCAAGCTGTCGCAGGGCGAGTTCGTGGCCGTGTCCAAGCTGGAGGCCCTGTACGCGGCCAGCCCGCTGATCAACCAGATCTACGTCTACGGCAGCAGCGAGCGCGCCTACCTGCTGGCGGTGATCGTGCCGGCCGAGGGCGCGACCAAGGCGGACATCGCCGCGTCGATGGCCAAGATCGCCAAGGAGGCCGGGCTCAACTCGTACGAGATCCCGCGCGACTTCCTGGTCGAGACCGAGCCGTTCAGCACCGAGAACGGCCTGCTGTCGGACATCCGCAAGCTGCTGCGGCCCCGGCTGCGCGACCGCTACGCCCCGCGGCTGGAGCAGATCTACACCGAGCTGGCCGAGCGGGAGGCCGGCGAGCTCGACGAGCTGCGCCGGACGGGCCGGCAGCAGCCGGTGCTGGACGCCGTGCTGCGGGCCGCGCAGGCCGTGCTGGGCCAGTCGACCGGCGCCCCGTCGCCCGACTCGCACTTCACCGATCTCGGCGGCGACTCGCTGTCCGCGCTCACGTTCTCGAATCTGCTCAAGGACATCTTCGAGGTCGACGTGCCGGTCGGCATGGTGATCAGCGCCGCCAACACGCTGCGCCGCCTGGCCGAGATCATCGAGTCCGACGTGGAGTCCGGCTCCAAGCGACCGACCTTCGCCTCGGTGCACGGTGTCGGCAGCACCCAGGCCCGGGCCTCGGACCTGAAGCTGGACAAGTTCATCGACGCCGCCACCCTGGCCGGCGCCGCATCGTTGCCGCGGGCCGAAGGTCCAATAAGGACTGTCCTGCTCACCGGGGCCAACGGCTACCTGGGCCGGTTCATCTGCCTGGAGTGGCTGGAACGGCTGGCCCCCGTGGGTGGCAAGCTGATCTGCGTCGTCCGCGGCCGGGACGCCGAGGCCGCCCGGGCCCGCCTTGAGGAGGCGTTCGACAGCGGCGATCCCGAGCTGTTGGCGCACTTCCGGGAGCTCGCGGCCGAGCACCTGGAGGTGCTGGCCGGCGACATCGGCGAGCCCGACCTGGGTCTGGACGCCGAGACCTGGCAGCGGCTGGCCGACACCGTCGACTTCATCAGCCACCCGGCGGCGCTGGTCAACCACGTTCTCCCGTACGACCAGTTGTTCGGGCCGAACGTCGTCGGCACCGCCGAACTGATCCGGATGGCCCTGACCAGCCGGATGAAGCCGATCACCTATCTGTCCACAGTGGCCGTGGTGTTCGGGGACGACGCGATCGGCGACGAGGACGCCGACATCCGGGTCACCAGCCCGGTCCGGGAGCTGAACGACGGCTACGCCAACGGGTACGCCATCAGCAAGTGGGGCGGCGAGGTCCTGCTGCGGGAGGCCCACGACCTGTGCGGGCTGCCGGTGTCGGTGTTCCGCTCCGACATGATCCTCGCGCACAGCCGCTACCACGGGCAGCTCAACGTGCCCGACATGTTCACCCGGCTGCTGCTCAGCGTGATCGCCACCGGCGTCGCGCCGAAGTCCTTCTACCGCCCCGGTTCCGGGCCCACGCACTACGACGGCCTGCCCGCCGACTTCACCGCCGAGGCCATCACCACCATCGGCTCCGAGGCCGGCGGCGGGTACCGGACGTTCAATGTGCTCAACCCGCACGCCGACGGCGTCTCACTGGACGTCATCGTCGACTGGCTCGTCGAGGACGGCAACACCATCACCCGCATCGACGACTACGGCCAGTGGTTCGAGCGGTTCTCCCAGGGCATCCGCGCCCTGCCCGAGAAGCAGCGGCAGAGCTCCCTGCTGCCGCTGCTGCACGCCTACACCGAGCCGGCCGAGGCCGTCAACGGCGCCGGCGTCCCCGCCGACCGCTTCCAGGCCGCCGTCCAGGCCGCCAAGATCGGTCCCGACAAGGACATCCCGCACATCACCGCCGACCTGATCCGCAAGTACGCCGCCGATCTCCGGCTGCTCAACCTGGTCTGAGCCCCACCGACCGTCCCGGCCTGGCGTGATCCAGGCCGGGACGGTCGTCTTGTCGGGGGTGCGGATGGTCAGCTGGACCCCGACTACTGGAAGTCGCAGCCGGGGTTCGGCGCGTCGACCGCCAGCGGCTGGCCCACCGGGCTCACATACAGCACCTCGAGCACCACCGGGGTGTCGCCCAGGTTCCGTCCGATGTGGACGTAGCCGGGGCCCGACTCCTCGGCGATGAAGTCGCCCTGCTTGTCGACGCCGTCGACCGAGCAGTCGAACTTGTTGTGGGTCAGCGTGCCCTGCTTGACGATCGCGTACACGTGACCGGGGTGGTAGTGCCAGCCGGTGCTGCCGATGTGCGGCGCGAGGGTGATCTCCTTGTACACGTACTCGGTGTCGCCCACGGTCTTGTCGAAGATCGTGACGGCGCTCACCCCCGTGCCCGGGGTGGCGTTCGCGGTGGCCGGCAGCAGCACCGCGGACGCACCGACGACGGCAGCGGTGGCGATGGCCGCGCGGAAGGCTCTGCGCATCGGATCGGACTCCTTGCTCGGAAGCTGAACGGCGACAGTGAACCAGCCCCGGCCACCGGGCGCAGCCTTTCTCCCCATTCGCTGACCCTTCGGGCGGAATCCCTGGTCAACCCGTACAAGGAAGGGACCTTGGGAAGGAAGTCGAGCGGCGAGAAAGCTCTTGAAAAAGAAAACTACGCGACTGACACCCCACCCCAACCCCCCCCCAACCGCCACCGGACCACGAAACACCACCACCCAACCCAGCCACCCACCTAGGGTGACCACGGTCTCGGGTGGCAAGGCTGCGACGGCCCCTGCAACCTCTGACACAGATCCGGCCGTCGTAGCCGCGGCAGCGGCGTCCCCAACCCACCAGCCTTCACCGCAACACGTCTGCGCCCCGCCGCCCCCAAATCAAACCCCCACCCCCCACGTCAGAACGGCGGCTCCTCCACCGGCTCCGGCCGCGTCACATACCTCTGCCCCCACCGAGTCTCAATCGTCGTCGTCCCATCATCGGCGATGCCGATCTTCGCGTCAGTGGCGTGCTTGTACCGGTGATGCCGCCGATCCAACGGCCCCAGATTCGTCCCCGTGCTCGTCCCCTCCGGCCACGCCACCGCATGATCGATATCGCACGACCGCGACGGATGCGAACAACACGGCATCACACACGTCCGATGCCTGGTCCGGATGAACCGATCCACCTCCGCCGTCGGCCGATAGACCCCCGGGCTGTACTCCACCAACCGACCAGCAGGATCAGTCAACAACCGGTGGAAGAGAGTCCCCGGCTCCGCCATCAAATCCCGCACCACCTCCGCCGGAATCACCTGCCCGGTATCGAGCTGCCCCGGCCGCTCATCGACACCGAGTAGCGCCGTGATCGGCACCGTCACCTGGATCAACGTCTTCGACCCGGCGCTCTGGGGCTCCTGCAACACCAACGACGCCAACACATCCGCCCGCACCGCATCCATCGACCGACCGTTCTTCGCCTCCCGACGAGCCAAGTGATCGATCTTGGCGTACATCGCCCTGGCAACCTCCACCGGCAACTCCGACTTCAACACCGCCATACCATCCTCAGTGTCATACACCACGACATCACGCCCCCGACGCCGCTGCGCGCACCGCCGCGCAAACCCAGCCGGATCCGCCCGCTGCAACCGCCCCTGCACCGACCGCCGAAGCTGCTGACAACACCGCCCCTCCGCAGTCTCCAACGTCCGCGCAACAGCCTTCTGAGCGACCTCAAGACTGTAATGCTCAGTGGGATCGACCAGACCATGAGCGGACCACTCACTGATCACCCCAGCCTCCATCGCATCCAGCACCCCAGGAAAGTCCCTCGCCACAAGGGTCGCGAAGTCGACGAGGCTGGAAGCGTTGGTGAACGACAGTTGCAGGGCCATGGCCATGTCATGGACGGCCCACTCGTCGACGTCGAGCTCGGAGATCAACCGCAACCGCTCGGCCTGGAGCCGACGAATGATCCGTTCCAGTTCGATCAAACGAGCGAGTTTCTCTTCCATACCAGCGACTCTACCCGACCCACAAGATCGAACTCGTGCCACGAAAGAGTGAAAACCCTTGCCACACAACAGATCTGAGCACTGGTAAGGGTTGCTTACCACTATGAACGGAGGCCCGACACCGGGCGCGGCGACCATCAAGTGCGGGGCCGCCGCCGAGCAGACACCGCTGCCGTAGTTGTGCGGAGACACCGCGACCCCGCTGAGCGCGCTGCCGTAGAACACCTTGCGCCGGATGCCCTCGACGTTGAACGGGTCCTCGCCGAGCAGCAGCGGCCACAGCTTGCCCAACAGCAGCGCGGAGGCGACCCTCGGATCGCACCAAGCCTCGCCGAGGCCGTCCACACCCTCGTCGGTGGTGATCCGGACCACCGAGACGAAGCGGCGGCTGCGCGACTGTTTGGCGTTGCAGTGCGGGTGGGCGTGGATCTTGACCAGCTGGATCAGCTCGACGTCGACGATCTTCACGCTGCCCCACCCGACCATAACGGGCTGCCCGTTACCACTGCGGATCCGAGAACGCCGCGTTCACGGTCCGTGCGGTGAATCAGACTTATCGTCACGGGTCTTGCGCTCGAACCAAGATGGTTCATACTCATCGGCATATGAGTCTGGTTCATCGGAGAACGAGGGGGCCATGGACAGCGCCGAGCGTGCCGCCGAGGGCGGGGGTGACCGGTACCGGCCGGGCTATGAGCTGGTCGCGGAGCGGTTGCTGCAGCACATCGCCGAGCAGGGCCTGCATCCGGGCGATCGGCTGCCGACCGAGCAGGGCCTGGCCGAGCTGCTGGGCACCACCCGCAACCAGATGCGCGAAGCGGTCAAGGTGCTGGCGGCGATCGGCCGGCTGAGCGTGCGGCGCGGCGCCGGCATCTTCGTGGCGGCGGCCGACCGGACGCTGGCGGACGAGGAGCTGGCGCACTTCCAGCCGACGGACATGGCGCACGTGTCGATGCTGCTGGACTTCCGCCGGCTCATCGAGGCGGAGACGGCCCGCCGGGCGGCCTCGCTGGCCACGCCGATCCAGGTGCGCAAGATCCGGGAGAGCGCGCAGGAGTCGCTGCGGCTGGGCACGGCCCACGAGGTGCAGGGGTTCGCCCGCGCCGACCAACAGTTCCACGACGCGGTGGCGATCGCCGCCGACAACATCTTCCTGCAATCCAATGTGGCCAACATCCGCCGCTTCGCCGCGCAGACGGACACGCTGCTGTTCCACGGCGACGTGCCGGGCTCGCTGGAGGTGGCCGGCCGGCAGCACGTGGCGGTGGCCGAGGCGATCGCCGATGGCGACCCGGACCGGGCGGCGCAGCTGATGACCGCGCACATCGAGACCACGCAGCGCCAGTTCGAACGCAAGATCCGCAACCGCATGTTCACCCAGGGACCTCAGCAGTGAAGATCACGCACGTTGAGTCGCACCGCATCGAGGTGCCGCCGACCGATCCGCCTTTCCATTGGCGCGACGGGCTTTCCGGCAGTCCGTCGAAGGGCGATGGAGCGGTCTTACGCATCGGCACCGACGCCGGGGTCGAGGGGGTCGCGGTGTTCGCCCGCCCGGGAGCGGCGGTGTTGCTCGACGACCTCGTCGACCGGGTGTTCCGTGACGAGCTGATCGGCCAGGATCCCTTGCGGCGCGAGTGGATCTGGCATCGGATGTGGGAGCTGGACCGGATCCAGGAGCTGCCGCTGCCCACCCTGGGGCTGGTGGACATCGCGCTGTGGGACCTGGCCGGCCGGCTCTACGACCAACCGGTGTGGCAAGTGCTCGGGGGCTACCGGGACAAGATCCCGGCCTACGCCTCGACGTCCACTTTCGACAGCACCGAGGAGTTCCTGGACGTCGCCGACCAGTGCCTGAAGCTCGGCTATCACGGTATCAAGCTGCACGCCTGGGGTGACGCCCGCCGCGATGCCGCGCTGTGCCTGGCCTTACGCGAGCATGTGGGGCCGGACGTGCCGCTGATGTACGACGGCTCGGCCGGCTTCGACCTGCCCGACGCCGTCTACTTAGGACACGCGCTGAGCGAGGCCGACTACCTCTGGTACGAGGAGCCGATGCGCGAGTTCAGCGTGACGGCGTACCAGAAGCTGGCCCAACAGGCGCGGATCCCGTTGCTGGTGGCGGAAACCTCCGACGGGGCCCACATGAACTCCGGCGACTTCATCGCCGCCGGGGCCGCCACGTTCGGCGTCCGCGCCGGGACGACGCTGCGTGGCGGCATCACCGGGGCCATGCGGACCGCCCACCTCGCCGACGCCTACCGGCTGCGGGCCGAGGTGCACGGCTCGGACATCCCGAACCACCACCTGTGCATGGCCATCACCAACACCACGTACTACGAGTCGCTGGTGACGTCGACGTCCGTGCGGCGGGAACGCCACGTGGACGCCGAGGGGTTCGTCCACGCCCCGACCGCGCCCGGCATCGCCCTGCCCGCCGAGTTCGGCTACGGCGCCGTCCTCGCGCCGTACGTGGAGCGCGCCGCCTGATCGTTTCCACCCCGCCCCGAAGGACCGACAATGATGTCACACCAGCGTAGAACCGCGTCCGCGATCGCCGCCCTGCTGGCCGTCGGCGTGCTCACCGCCGCCTGCGCCAGCGCGGATCCCAACGCCGGCACCGAAACCACGGCCGCCAGCTTCACGCCGCAGCCCCAGGACGACCACGCCAAGATCACCGTCTGGGCCGACTCGACCCGCCTGCCCTCGGTGCAGGCCTACCAGAAGGCCAATCCGGGCGTGCAGATGGACGTCGTCACCTACGACGGCTCCGCCGACGGCTCGACCTATCTCCAGACCAAGGTCCAGCTGTTCGACCGGACCGGCAGCGGCTGGCCGGACGTGGTGTTCGCGGCCCCGACCGACGTGACCTGGGCGTCGCAGCCGACCGGCCCGAGCGCGCAGGCCTTCGCCGCGCCGGTGGACGAGGGCCTGGTGCCCGCCGACACGCTGAAGAGCTTCGCAACGGGATCGCTCGCGCCGTGCCAGTTCAGCGGCCACACCTACTGCCTGCGCAACGATATCGCCCAGGTCGTGCTCTGGTACAACAAGTCCCTTCTGGACCAGTTCGGCTACTCGGCGCCCACGACCTGGGAGGAATACCAGGCGCTGGGCGAGAAGGTGGCCAAGGAGCACCCCGGCTACCTGGTCGGCGCGATCGGCGACACCAACTCGCACGAGTCGTACTTCTGGTCCGCGCAGTGCCCGGCCCAGCAGCTGACCGGCGCGAACGCGCTGCGCTCCAACCTCCAGGACCCGCACTGCACCAAGATGGCCGGGCTGCTCGACGACCTGATCAAGGCTGGTTCGGTGACCACGCAAGGGTTCTTCGGCCAGGGCTTCGCCAAGGACAACGGCGGCAAGGTGCTGATGGCGGTCGGGCCGTCCTGGTACGGCAAGTACCTGTTCGACTCGGCGTTCAAGACGCCGGCCGGGCAGCTCGCGGCCGCGGCCCCGCTGAAGTGGCAGGGCGAGTCGCAGGCCTACACCGGCAATGTCGGCGGCGGCGTGTGGATGATCTCCTCACACAGCAAGAATCTCAAGGCCGCCACCGCGTTGGCGTCCTGGCTCACCACCTCCGACGACAACCTCGCCGGCGCGCCGACCTACCCGGCCTACTCCCCCGGCGCCAAGGCCTGGCTGGCCAACCCGGCCAACAAGGACTACTTCGCCACCGATGTGTCCACCGTGTTCCAGCAGGCGGCCAACGAGGTGTGGACCGGTTGGGGCAACACGAAGTTCAGCGACGCCACGGCGTGGTCGAGCGTGGTCTTGCCGGCGGTGACCGCTGGCAAGACGCTCACCGAGACGCTTCCGGCGTGGCAGAACGAGATCGCCAGCGAGGCCAAGTCCGTCGGATACACGGTGACCACGCAGTGACTGCCCTCGAAACAACGATCGCCACCCCGGCCCGCCGCGCCGCCGTGCGGCGGGCCCGGGAGGGCGGCCTCTCCGGCCCGCTGTTCGTGAGCGGATACGTCGTGCTCCTGCTCGCTTTCGGTGTGCTGCCGACGTTGTACGCGGTGTACCTGGCGTTCACCAACGCGCGCGGGCAGTTCACCGGCCTGAACCAGTTCCTGCGGGTGTTCCAGGACTTCCGGTTCTGGCCCTCGTTCGGCAACATCGTGGTGTACCTGGTGTTCTGGCTGCTGCTCATCGTGGTCCTCACCGTGGGGGTGGCGGTGGTGCTGCGCGGCCGGATGCCGGCCCCGCTGTCGGCGGCGATCCGGTTCCTGTACTACATCCCGGGCGCGCTGGCCGGCGTGGCCAGCGTGCTGGTGTGGCTGTTCATGCTGGACCCGTCGGTGAGCCCGGTGAACTGGGTGCTCAGGGCGCTGGGCTTCGACACCTTCGCCCAGGTGTTGGCCCCGGGCCACCTGTCGCTGATCTTCGCGCTGATCGCCTTCTGGACCGGGGCCGGCGGCTGGATCGTGGTGATGCACGGGGCGCTGAACAACATTCCGCAGGAAGTGCTGGAGGCGGCCAGGATGGACGGGGCCGGGCCGTGGCGCACGGCGCTGCACATCCAGATCCCGATGATCCGCAAGTGGATCGTCTACATGGCCATCCTGGCCTTCGCCGCCGGCACGCAGCTGTTCGTGGAGCCGCAGCTGTTGCAGACGGCCTCGCTGGGCCGGGTCAGCCCGACCTGGTCGCCCAACCAGCTGGCCTACGTGTACGCGTTCCAGCACGGCGACTTCAACGGGGCCGCCGCGATCTCCCTGGCGCTGTTGGCGATCGGGCTGTTCGGGGCCGGGCTGCTGGTCACCCGGTCGGGACTGTTCAAGGTGGACGAGCAATGAAGCGGATCATCGGCATCGCCGCAATCATCGTCGTTCTCCTTGTCCTGCTGGCGTTTTTCGTGCTGCCGGCGGTCTGGTTGCTGCTGGCCCCCACCAAGACCGCCGCCGAGCTGGCGAGTGACTCGCCGCTGTCGTTCGGCTCGCTGGCCAACATCGGCCTGGCCTGGCAGCATCTGACCGGCTTCGAGGACGGCGTGCTGTTCACGTGGCTGCGCAACTCGGCCGTGTACTCGGTTGGCGCGCTCATCGTCACGCTGCTCACCAGCATCCCCGCCGGCTATGCCTTGGCGCTGAGCAGGTTCCGGGGCCGCAAGCTGCTGCTGAGCGTCACGCTGATCGTGATGATCATGCCGTCGGCCGCGCTGGTGCTGCCGGTGTTCCTGGAGCTCAATCTGGTGCACCTGATCGGCACCGCCTGGTCGATCATCCTGCCGTTCTCGTTCTACCCGTTCGGCGTGTACCTGGTGTACATCTACTTCGCCACCAGCCTGCCGCGCGAGCTGCTGTCGGCGGCCCGGCTGGACGGGGCCACGGAGTGGCAGATCTTCACCCGGATCGCCCTGCCGCTGGCCACGCCGGTGGTCGGCCTGGTGGCGTTCTTCAGCTTCGTCGGCAACTGGAACAACTTCTTCCTGCCCTACCTGGTGTTGCCGGCCAGCGACCAGTTCCCGATCCAGGTCGGGCTCAACCAGCTGCTGTCGTCGACGCCGTCGTTCAACCCGGTCGCCGGCGCCGGCCTGAACATCACCAGCCCCGAGCTGGCGCTGGCGATCATCGTCGCCATCCTGCCGGTGCTGGTGCTGTTCCTGTTCTCCCAGCGCACCCTCGTGTCGGGGATGCTCGCCGGGTCCACCAAGGAATGATCCTCCATTCTCGACAACGACGTCTCGGGAGTGCCCATGCGCCACCGTCCCCTCGGCGCGGCGTTAGCCGTGCTCATGGCGGCCGCCGCCGTCACAGTGTCCACTTCGGACGCTTCGGCGGCCACGACCACCACGTACACCGTCTCCCCGACCGGCCAGGGCTCCGCCTGCACCGCAAGCAATCCCTGCGCGCTGCTCACCGCCCAGGGCAAGGTCCGCAAGGCCACCGGCTCGACGTCCACAGACATCGCGGTGGTGCTCAAGGACGGGACCTACCGACTGGACAAGACGTTCACGCTCGACGCCGCACAGGGCGACTCCGCGACCAACGGCCACACCGTCACCTACGAAGCCGCCGCCGGCGCGCACCCGGTGATCAGCGGCGGCCAGCAGGTCGGCGGCTGGCAGCAGGGGGCCAACGGCGTCTGGTCGGCCACGGTGCCGGCCGGCACCGACACCCGGCAGCTGTACGTTGACGGCGTGCGGGCCAACCGGGCGGCGGGGCCTGACCCGACCGGATTCACCCGCACCGCCACCGGATACACCACCTCCGACGCCACTTTAGCCGGCTGGCACAACATCTCCGACGTCGAGTTCCTCTACAACGTCGGCTGGACGCAGATGCGCTGCGGCATCGCCTCGGTGTCCGGCACGACCGTGACGATGAAGCAGCCGTGCTTCGACAACTCGACCAAAAAGCCGTACGGCGTCAACGCCGACCGGCCGGACTGGGTGGAGAACGCCAAGGAGCTGCTGGACAGTCCGGGTGAGTTCTACCTGGACAAGCCGGCCCACACGCTGTACTACATCCCACGCCAGGGCCAGGACCTGCGCAGCGCCGACGTGGAGATCCCCCGCCTGCAGACGGTGATCCAGGGCACCGGTGCCGTCGCCAAGCCGCTCAAGGGCGTGGGCCTGAAGGGCATCACCGTCCAGTATGGAGGATGGACCGAGCCCAACGGCGGTGACGGCTTCTCCGAGGTTCAGGCCAACATGCGGCTCACCGGCAACGACGCGTGGGAGAAGCAGGGCTCCTGCGACCGGTTCTCCAAGACCGATCCCGGCACCTGCCCGTACGGCAACTGGACCATGACGCCCGGCAACGTGGTCTTCGACCACACCGACGGTCTCAGCCTCCAGGGTGACACCTTCCAGCACCTGGGCGCGGCCGGGCTGCAACTGGGCCAGTACGTGCACAACTCCTCGGTCACCGGCAACGTGTTCACCGACATCTCGGCCAACGGCCTGGAGATCGGCAACGGCGCCGACGCCAGTCCCGCCGACCTCGACGTGATCCCGGCCGACAACACGATCGCCGACAACTGGGTGCACCACGTGGCCGTGGACTACTCCGGCGGCGTGGGCATCTTCCAGGGCTACGCCCGCTACGACACGATCACCCACAACCAGGTCAACGACGTGCCCTACAGCGGCATCAGCTCCAACTGGGGCTGGGGCTGGAACCCGAACACCCGGTCCGAGGGCAACAAGATCACCGACAACCTGGTCTTCGACCACATGCAGCAGCACTTCGACGGCGGCGGCATCTACGTGCTCGGCCAGGAGGGCACGACGCTGGCCAACGGCCTGCTGATCAGCGGCAACGTCATCCACGACGGCGTGGGCGGCGGGCACGCGATCTACAGCGACGGCGGCAGCCAGTTCGTCACCGAGACCGACAACGCGGTGTTCGGCAACGACGAGTACTCCTTCGGCGGCTGCAAGGAACAGAACAACCCTTACGGCGACTTCAACTTCACCGGCAACTACTACGAGAACACCACGCCCGACTGGCCGTGCGGCGAGCCGGCCAACGCCGTCATCGCCAACAACACGCAGGTGGCCTACGACGGCGCCGGCGTGCCGGCGAGCCTGCTGGCCAACGCCGGCCTTGAGGCGCAGTACAAGGGCCTGCTGGCCCCGCCGGCCGGCGTCGCGTCCAAGAACCTGGCCACCGGCAAGCCGGTGCAGGCCCAGTTCCTGGACGGCAGCACCGCGCAGCTCCAGCCCGAGTCGCAGCTTTCCTATGCCACGGATGGAAATCCCGGCACCTATGTGCAGGCCAGCGGGCAGTTCAAGTGGCAGCTGGTGGTCGACCTCCAGCAGGCCCAGACCCTCGGCTATGTCACGGTCGGCATGCCGCGGCCGCATTTCGCCACCGACTTCCACGTCGACGCCTCCACCGACGGCAGCGCGTGGGCGACGGTCGGCACCGTGCACGGCAGCGGCTGGGGCACGGTCCCGGTCGACTTCGCCAGCCCGATCTCCGCCCGGTATCTGCGGATCGTCGCCGACAAGCCGGACGACTGGGGCCAGCGTGGGGACCAGATGGCGATCAGCGAGGTCGGCGCGTTCGCCCCGACCAACCTGGCCGCCGGGGTGAAGATCCAGGACGGCGCCGCCGATCTCGGCTCGGTCAGGCGCCTGACCTCCGTCGCCGCCAGCGAGTGCGACGGAAAGCCGTACAGCGTCGCCGCTTCCACCGACGGCAAGACGTGGACGACGGTGATCGCCGACTCGCGGACCGGCGAGCTCCAGGCCCCGGTCTCCGCCCGGTACCTGAAGTTCAGCGCCATCAAGGGTTCCGTCACCATCACCGGTGTCACCGCGTTCGGCCCGAACGACACGGCGCTGAACAAGCCGGCGACGGCGCTGTTCATCGACGGGACCCAGGCCCAGTTGCAGCCCAACTCCACGTCCGCGCTGGGCGATGACGGCGACCCGAACACCTGGACCCAGGCCACCAACCGGTACCGGTGGGCCTACCAGGTGGATCTCCAGCAGGCGCAGTCGATCGACGTGGTGTCGCTGCTCATGCCGAACGACAAGTTCGCCACCCGGTTCCACATCGACGTGTCCGTGGACGGCTCCACCTTCTACACGGTGGCACGGCGGGTGGACAGCGCCGGCGGCATCACCGGCGTCCAGCTGGACCAGACCGTGAAGGCCCGCTACATCAAGGTGGTGGCCGACCGGCCCGACGACGGCGGCCAGACCGGTGGCCAGATGGCGGTCAGCGAACTGGCGGTTTACGGCTCCAAGTAAGGGAAGCGAGGCCGCGCCGGCACCCCCGGCGCGGCCTCACCGATCCGCTGGTCGAGGCCAGGGACGAGGCGGTGATCGCCCGGGTTCTGGATAACGGGTACGCCGTTACCACGGTGGCGATGATCCCGGGCTGCGGGAGTTCCGGCTCTGGCTGACGCCTTCCCGGACACCCGGGAAATCTTCCCGGTTTCCTGGGTGCGTAATCCCTGTCGTGCGGGAACTTGGCCGGCACAGGATACCCCGGCTGCTCCGAACGGCGTTGGGGGATGCGCGCTATGACCGACGGCACCGAGAGCCCATTCTGGCGACGGCCGATCAGCCGACGACTGCTGCTGGTCGCGGGCGGAAGCGGACTGCTCGCGGCGGCACTGCCGCCGGGGTCCGCCCTGCCGATGCTGCTGGCCGCCGACGCGACACCCTCGCTGACGCTGGATCTGCTGCGGCCGCAGGACATGCTCAAGCTGCGGTACGAGTTCTACAACCTCCAGGTGGCCAACGGCCTGCTGGTGCCGGTGGACCCGGCCCAGCAGTCGCTGATCGCGGTGAACTTCGACTCGCAGCACGTCATGGAGCAGACGACGTTTGTCTCCAACTGGGGCGAGACGAACCAGCAGCCGGGCACGATGCCGGCCCCGGGCACGGTGCACGCCCAGGCGGTGGCCGGCAGCCGGCTGGTGTTCCTGGTGCCGACCACCGTGAAGCAACTGCCGTTCACCGAGGACGGCCTGCTGAACTGGACCAGCTGGGTCATGCAGGTGGTGCCGAAGACGCTCCAGGCCCCGCCGCAGCACACCGATCTGCTGCTGGTGGACTGGCTGCACCTGACGCCGGAGGCCAGCTCTTCGTGGCTGCACCTGGCCACGCCGCTGACCTCGCAGGGCCGCACCGAGCTGTGGCACACGCGGTTGGCGCTGCGGGACGGGCTGGGGCGTCCGGACGGGACGCTCGGCCCGGCCCCGATCCGGGCGATCGCGGCCGATCCGGTGCCGGCCGACACGCCGTTCAAGGCGCTGGTCGGTTATCCGTACGACACGACGGTGCCGGCCAAGCTGGTCGACCAGAGCAACCGGATCGAGCCGGTCACCGCCGATCTGCTGCTGCTCAGCGCCCAGGGCTCGTCGGTGGAGCTGGCGGCGGACTGGGGTGGCAGCGCGCCGATCGCCCAGTGGCGGCACCGGTCCTCGATCGGCCGGGACAACTACGTCCGGGTCGAACAGCGCGGATTCCTGTTCCCGTACGGACATCGCGCGACCGTGGTGACCGAGACCGAGCGGTTCATCGTCGACGGGGTGGCGCAGTTCCTCCAGCGGGCCTACATCCGGATCCGCCAGCAGGTCAACAACTACGAGGACAACTCGCTGCCGTTCACCAGCGTCGAGATCGGCATGTCGACGACGCCGAACCTGGCCCCGAACCCGGAAGTGGTGTCCGGCAACACTTTCTGGGTGCAGTACGCCACCGGGACGGGCGCCGGCAAGGCCGACATCCCGTTCCCGATGATCGGCACCGACCACGCCGGCAACCGGGTCGAGTTCACCGCTTTCATGGCGTTCGTGCACATCGAGGACGCGTACGACAGCGACGGCCTCAGCCAGCTGCGGGCCAAGTTCCACAATGGACAGTACACGCCCGGCGCGTTCACCGACGGCCGGCGGGTGCACGACTTCGGCGGCCAGCACGTGGCCTACGCTCCCCCGGCGGCCAGCACGCTCGGCGCGGCCGACGACGCGCCGACCGACGCCGGCACCACCGCCTTCCCCACCACGGCGATGTTCATGAGCAGCGGCGACGGCGACCCGGCCGGCCAGTGGCGGGTGCACGAGCAGCCCAACTTCACGCCGTCCATGCTGGCCGCGCAGGTGTCGCTGCCGGCGGTGGGCAAGCTGGTGCAGCAGGAGATCACCGCCACCATCGGCTACGACCCGCAGTACCTGCTCAACGGCATCGACGGGGTGGCGGCGCAGACCTTCGCCCGGGTGCAGACCTCGGTCGAGGCGATCGGCCAGGTGCTGGAGAACCTGCCGCTGCCCAACGGGAAGTTCCCCGACGCCGAGGTGCGGGCGACCTTCGCCGCGGTGGTCAGCAACGTCGGCGGCGTGACCGTGCCGGACCTGAACATCGGCGCGCTGTCCCGGGAACTGGGGCCGCTCAGCGGCAAGGCCCGCGACATCGAGGGCATCATCCGGGACGGCAAGTTCAATCCCAGCAAGTACTTCGCCCTCTCGGCCAAGCTGCTGGGCGGCATCAGCCTCGGCGACCTGATCGGCGCCGACCTGCCGGACACGCCGACCCTGCCCGACCTGCCCAGCATCGCCGACGGCCCGAAGATCGTCACCACCCCGGTGTACCCGGGCAACGACACCAGCCGGCCGCCGACGTCGATCACCACGACCATCGACTGGCAGCCGAAGATGCCGACGAAGCTGGCGCTGCGGGTGTTCCAGCCCAGCATCGGCGACGACAAGGCGACCCTGACCCTGCACGGCGAGTTCCACACCAGCGTCAGCGACAATCCCACGACCACGTACAGCATTCACGGCGATCTGCGGAACTTCACGCTGATCCTGGTCGACGGCACGCCGAGCAGCCCGCTGGGCTTCATCTCGCTGGCCTTCCGGCAGTTCACCTTCGACGTCACCGACAACGCCAAGCCCAAGCTGCACGTCGACATCTCCGACGTGGGTTTCCTGGGGCCGCTGGACTTCATCAACACGCTGCGGCAGTACCTGGTCAGCAACGGCGACGGGGTCAGCATCGACGTGCAGCCGACCGGTGTCACCGCCGGCTACACGCTGGCCATCCCGGACGTCGGCGTCGGAGTGTTCGCCTTGCAGCACCTGGCTTTCAGCGCCGGCCTGAACCTGCCGTTCGACGGCAGCGCGGCCCGGGCCCGGTTCGCGTTCTGCAGCCGCGAGCATCCGTTCACGCTGTCGGTGTCGCTGTTCGGCGGCGGCGGCTTCCTGGCGCTGGCCCTGGGCACCGACGGCTTCGAGATGCTGGAGGCGTCGATCGAGTTCGGCGGCTGCGTCGCCTTCAACCTGGGCGTGGCCAGCGGCTCGGTGTCGGTGATGGCCGGCATCTACTTCAAGCTGGAGCAGGACGGCGACGACGACATCGTCACGCTCAGCGGCTACCTGCGGGCCAGCGGGCAGCTCAACGTGCTCGGGCTGATCACCATCTCGGCCGAGTTCTACCTGAGCCTTGGCTACACCAACGAAAACCACACCAACACCGTCGAGGGCGACGCCTCGCTGACCGTGTCGATCGACATCCTGTTCTTCCACAAGTCGGTCACGCTGCACGTGCACAAGAGCTTCGCCGGGCCGTCCAGCCAGCGGTCCGCGCTGGCCGCTGCCGCCGGCGCGCCGCCGAAGTTCGGCGACCAGCTGAGCCAGGACGACTGGAACACCTACTGCGACGCTTTTGCCGGCTGAGGGGAAAACCATGCCGACCCAGACCATGGTGTGCACCGCCCTGCCCAACGGCGTCGGTGTGGACAGCCACGGCGCGCCCGCGCTCAAGCTGTCGGTGCACATCTCGCCGCGGCTGAGCGGCGGCGCCGACCTGTCGTCCTTTCCGGACTGGCAGAACTGGCCGACCACACCGCTGACCTTGCAGGTCAAGGTGGGCGGCGTGGTGCTGGCCGCCACCCCGGCCGGGCCGGCGCCCAGCACCACGTTGTGGCCCAAGCTGTTCCCGACCACGACGAAGGTCGGCGACCACACCGGGCCGGAGATCGTGCTCAACGACACGTACGTGCGGACCTATCCGGCGCGGGGCGTGCGGAACTTCGTGCGCGACCAGTACGCGTACATGGCGGCCAACAACCCGACCTCGCACCCGAACCTGGGCGACTACTTCGACCAGGGCGGCTCCCTGACCGCCCAGGACGGCCGGTCCTACAAGCAGTACCAGCTGCACCAGGTGTGGCTTTCGCCGCTGACCAAGGCGTTTGCCATCGACGCGTTGCGCCACCAGTTGGAGGACCAGCACTACATCGACGTTGAAGCCACGAGCTTCAGGCAGGCCCTCGGCGGTGTCGGGCTGACCGACTACCAGACGAACTTCCTGCTGGCCGAACTGTTCCACGGCCGCGACCCGTCGTCCAACCCCGGCGGCAGCAGCGGAACGCTCAAGCGGGCGGCGATCGAGCAGGAGCCGCTGGAGTTCCACGGTGTGGTCGGCGCGCTCGGCCAGTACCCGGCGCTGCTGCGCCAGCTCGGCCTGGTCCGGGACGTGACCGTGCCGCTGCCGAACCCCTTGCCCAGCGGGGAAATCGACGTGCAGGTGGTGGTGCCGGGCCGGGCCGCGGTCACGCCGGTGACCAAGTCGGTGATCACCGCGACCTCGTTCGCCGCGGCCCCGGCCAACCCGGATCTGGTGTCCGGCGGACTGTTGCGTTTGGACGGTCCCGACTTCGACGTGCACGAGATCGACCCGGACGGCGCGGCGGTGAAGATGCTCGGCTTCGCCGAGACGATGTCCCGCACCCACCGCGGCTACAACGACAACAAGAAGCCCGGCAGCGACGCCCCGGACGAGCAGCCGCCGCCCTCGCTGACCAGCGGCGGCCTGTCGATCAACGATTCGGGACGGGGCCGGCGGATCTTCGAGGCGATCTCCGCCCAGGTGGGCCTGGTCGACACGCCGACCGTGCGTGCCGAGGAGATCACCCGAGGGGTGCGGATCGACGTCTGGGACGACGTTTCCCAGTCGTGGCACAGCCTTTGCCAGCGGCAGGGCACCTACACGTTCGCCGGCGCCACCGTGAAGGCCGGCGACGAGGGCACCGTCACCACAGCCCACACCACCCAGGCGTCAGACAACAAGAACGTGCTCTACCTGCACGAGACCATGGCCACCTGGACCGGTTACAGCCTGGTCGCGCCCCGGCCCGGCAAGGCGATCGCCGACGACGGCGGCCTGGTCGACGGCGGCAGCACCGCGCCCGGCAGCGACTTCAACCTCCAGGCCACCTTCACCGCGACGCCGGGCACGCTGCCCAAGCTGCGCTTCGGCCGCGGCTACCGGTTCCGGGCCCGGCTGGCCGACCTGGCCGGCAACGGCGTCCAGCTCGGCGACGTCAAGGACTTCACCGGGGCCACGAATCCCGTTGTGTACTACCGGTTCGAGCCGGTGCAGGCGCCGACCGTGCTGTTCCGCAAGCCGCGCACCGAGGGCGAGTCCCAGGAGCGCATGGTGATCCGCAGCAACTTCGACACGCCGGCCACCGGCAGCAACGAGCGGCACCTGGCCCCGGTGCGGGTGGCCGAGCTGATGGCCGAGCAGCACGGGCTGTTCGACGTGCCCAAGACCATCCTCAGCCCCGGCGGCATGGACAAGCTGGCCTACGCCAAGATCAAGCAGCGGGACACCGGCTCGTTCGCCACCGGCGGCACGCCGGACGGAAACTCCTACGACGTCCCGTATTTCGACACCCCGCAGCTGTCCGTGCCTTATCTGCCGGACGTGCTCAGCCGGGGCGCGGCCTTCGCCGGGCTGCCGGGCGCCGCCGACGGCGAGGTCGTGACCAACGACTTCGCGCCGGGTTTGCTGGGCTGGCCGGACATTCTGCCGTTCCGGCTGCGCATCAGCGAAGGAACCGACGCGCCGAAGCCCGGCGTGGGCGTGCTGGACGTGCAGGTGCCGAAGGGCCGCACCTTCCAGGTTCGCTACAGCAGCCGGGTCAACGCCTCGGACCTGGCCGTGCTCGGACAGTGGAACTGGCTGGCCGACGCGGTGGCCGACGGCAGTGTCCTGCTGCCGCCCGGCGCCACCATGGCCTCCATGCGGGATCTCGCGGTCAAGGGCCAGCTGTGGCTGCTCACGCCGTTCCGCACGCTGACCCTGGTGCACGCCATCCGGCAGCCGTTGACCACGGCCGAGTTCAGCAAGCCGATCGCCGTGCGCCGGCCGGGCCAGACCACCGCGAACATCGTGGACCGCATCACCTTCGACCGGCCCAGCACCAGCAAGATCGACGTGCTGGCGTCGTGGCAGGAGCCCGTGGACGTGCCGGCCGAGCCGGCCCCTCAGCACCTCAAGGGCGCGACGCAGGCGTTCGAACTGGTGGCGGTCGAGGACGACGAGACCGGCAACGTCATGCCGGTCAACAACCCACACGAGTTCCACGACACCAAGCACCGCATGGTCACCTACACCCCAGTCGGCACCACCCGGTTCGCGGAGTACTTCGTCCAGCGCAGCACAGTGAAGCTGACCGGAACGGCGACCGTGTCCTCGGCCGGCATCGTGCCGGCGACCGATGTCGTGCGGGACAGCGGCACCCGAGCGACCTACGTTCGCGACACCGACTACTCCGTCGACTATCTACACGGGACAGTCACCGCGATCACCATCCCGGCCGGGACTTCGGTCGAGATCGCCTATGTGGCCCCGCCGATCACCCGCAACGGCGCGGGCGTCACAGTGAACGTGCCCAGCTCAGCCCGACCGGCCGCGCCGCAGATCGCTTACGTGGTGCCGACCTTCGGCTGGACCCGGGAAACCACCACCGGCGGCGTGACGAGCACCAGGCGGGGCAACGGTTTGCGGGTCTTCCTGGAGCGGCCGTGGTATTCCTCGGGCGACGGCGAGCAGCTGGCCGTGTTGACCCTGAACCAGGCCGGGCCGGTGCCCGACGACCTCAACCGCTACGTCACGAACTGGGCGCAGGACCCGGTGTGGCGCTCCACCGCCTTCGCCCGGCCGCCGCTGGTCACCGACTTTTCCCTCGCCGCACATACGAAAACCGCGCTCAAGCTGGCCGAGAGCGACAAGGACCCGGCGGTGAAGGACACCGTGTCGGTCGCCCCGCACGACGTGTTCTACGACGCGCAGCGCAAGCTGTGGTACTGCGACATCACGGTCGCGCCGCCCGACCCCAGCCCGTACCAGCCGTTCATCCGGCTCGCACTGGCCCGCTACCAGCCGAGCTCGGTGGCCAACGTGGAGCTGTCCCCGGTGGCGCAGGCCCAGTTCATCCAGCTCAACCCGGACCGGGCGCTAAGCGTGTCCTATGTGGACTCCACGCGGGTGAGCCTGATGGTGACCGGTTTGGCTGCCGGCAACGGCAACGCGAAGCTGTCGGCGACGGTGCAGGTGGCCGATCCGGCGCTGAGCGGGGACGTGGCCTGGCACGACGCCGGGCCGGCGGTCGACCTGGGCTCGGCGGGCGCCGGCCAGTGGCGCGGCCAGGTCGTGCTGCCGGCGGCCCGGGGCAGCCAGCCGTTCCGGCTGGTGATCCAGGAGTACGAGGCGTTCCCCGACGGCGGCAGCCGTCTCGTCTACGCCGACGCGGTCCAGATCTGACTCTGTTCACCCGGGAGGAACTCGATGCACCGTCACCGCTTCTGGGTGGCAGCCGCGGCGGCGCTGGCCGCCGTCGCCGTGACCGCGCCGGCATCCGCCGCCACGCCGGTGAAACCGGGCCTGACCGCCAAGGCCGCGGCGGCCCTGCCGACCGCCGGCAACGGCGTGTTCCAGATCCGCATGCAGAACCAGCCCGGTCTGGGTTTCGGCACGTTCACCGTCACCTCCGGCGGCCGGGACGTGCTCTACAGCGGCGGCGGCCCCGGCACCAGCTTCATGATCCTGCGGCACAACACCGCCGACGGGCCGCAGGACTTCGTGCAGGGCCAGTACCTGACGCAGCCCAACGAGGAGTCCCTCGACGACCTCGCCTGGACCATCAACCCGTTGGGCGCCATCGGTCTTGAGGCCAAGTGGTTCCTGAACGGCGCCATCCTCACCGAGCACGTCGAGGTGCACGGCAGCACCGCCGCCGACTCCAGCGTCGAGGTCACCACCACCATCGACGGCACCGGCTCCGACCAGTACCAGATCCAGTACCTGTGGGATCTGGCCGTGGGCAAGGACGACGGCCCGGTGCTCCAGAGCGAGCCCGCCGGCGGCACCTTCCGGCCGTTCGCGCAGTCGGCCACCACCGAGACCACCCTGACCGGCTTCGACAGCCTATTCGCGTCCGACAACGACGGCAACCCGGCCACCCCGACCGCCGCCATCGGGCTCACCGGCTCCGGCCCGTCGCGGATCACGCCTCCGCCGACCGTGCCGCTGTCAGCCAAGTTCGTGTGCTGGCCCCAGGCCGTCGGCTCGCCGATCGGTTACTATCAAACGGATCCGTCCGTCGACATCAGCACATCGGCATCGACCTGCACCGGCCCGTCGGGCAACGACTCCGCCGTCGCCTACCTGTTCGCGCCCGGGCAGTCGCGGGTGTCGGCCTCCCTGTTCTCCATCGCCCCCGACGCCACCTCCCTGAAGGTCGCCCCGGCGCGGCTGGTCAGCCCCGCCCTGAGCGCCACCCTCACCGACACCGTCTACAACCACCCGGTGCCCGGCCGCACGGTGTCGTTCAGCGTCAACGGAAACACGTTGTGCACAGCCACCACCGACGCCAACGGCGTCGCCGCGTGCGGCGGCACCACCGAGGGCTTGGCGGCCGCGCTGGGCTATTCGGGAAGCTACGGCGGCAACGCCGTCTGGGCCGCGACGACAGGACACAGCTGATGCGCAAGAAGATCCTCGCCGTGGTGGCAGCCGCGATGCTGGTGGTCACCGCCCACCCGGCGGCCGCGGTGCCACCGCCGAAGATGCCGATCTGGTCCGGCTGGGTGGGTTCCCCCTCGGGCACAGCACCTTTCCGCGGCATCAGCGCGAAGTGGGTCCAGCCGGCAGCCACGTGCAACAAGCCGAACAGCCGCGGCGTGCACGACGAGTACGCCAGCTGGATCGGCCTCGGCCAGGGCGACAACAACATCAATGACTGGCTGGTGCAGATCGGCGTGATCACCGACTGCGGCGGCATCGGCGAGGCGAACACACCGACCTACGAGATCTTCTGGGAGGCGGTCGACGGCAGCGTGGACACCAGCGCCGTCATGCCGCCCCAGCACACATCGGACTACGTGCACGCGGGCGACCAGATCTCGGCCAAGGTCACCACGGACGCCAAGGGCGTCTGGTGGGTGTCGATCGACGTGAACGGCACGAACCGCGAGCAGGTCCAGTTCACCCCGAGCCCCGCGCAGAAGGCGCAGTCCCACGCGATGCTGGAGTCCTACTTCGCCGAGGTGATCAGCGAGTCCCGGCAGTTTCTCCAGCAGTGGCCCAACTTCGGCTCGGTGACCTTCACCGACATCCAGGTGAACTTCGACCCGAACCAGCCTTGGGTGGGCTTCGGCACACTGACCGGCCCCCTGCCCACCGAGGCCCTCACTCTCAGTGGAAAGCCGGCGACCAGCACGGGTCCGATCAACACGGCCGCCAACAGCTTCACCACGACCTACCTCAAGCCGTGAGTCGCTGCCAGTCGCCGATGCCGTCCCACGCGAGGTCGAGTTCGCGCGACCGGTGACGTGCTCGGGCCGACACGGCGGCGTGCACCCTGCGCATGAACGCCAGGCCGCCGCGGGCATTCAGCAGGCGGCCGATGCGCACGGCGTCACCATCGCGGGCGGTCGCCACCAACTGCTCGACCAGCGCGGCCTCGGTGCGGGACCGGTCGATCGTCCCCGGCCTCGGCGGGCAGAGGCACCGGCCCGGCCGCGCCGGTCGGGCACCAGTCCCGCCGGCATCGATGCGGACGGCTTCGACGAGGCCGTCGGCGATGGCGACGTGGGTGGTGCCGCCGGGCGGAATGTCCCGGTACAGCAACGTGCCCGGCCGCGCGGCGGTGGGCGGGCCGAGCAGCCCGGCGAGCACGCGCTCGGGCATGCCGGCCTTGATCGTGTAGACCAGGTGCGCGGTGGGGTCGACCTGCTCGTTGGCCGCCCTGGTCAGCGCGGCGATCGCGGCCCGGTCCCCCAGGTCCCGCACGGCGGCCGGGACGGCGATCGGGAAGCGGCAGTGCTCGTTGGCGCACAACACGGTCACGCCGGCCACGACGTCGACGGCCGCCGGGGAGACCCGGCAGCAGCCCCCGCACCGCGGGCACCGCACCGTCATAACAACGCCACCGTGCCGCCGCTGTGCCGGGCCTGCTCGGCGGCCCACACCACTCGGTGGCTGTCCAGCGACTCGCGCGGCCCGGACCGGATGCGGCTGGTGTCACCGGTGTCCACGGCGTGCAGGAACGCGGCGACCGCGGCGCTGTCGCCGTCTCCGTGATCGATGATGCCGCGGTCGGCCAGCGCCCGGTCGGCCACGTCCACCACGGTGATCCGCGCGGCGGGATGAGCCCGGAACTCGTGCAGCACCACCCGCTGGCCGTCGGACTCCAGGTAGCCGTGGGCGCCGAAGATCCGGGTCTGTCGGTGATCCATCTCGGTGAACGCGGTGACGGTGTGGGTCGCGGTGACACCGTTGGCGTAGTCCAGGGCCACCACCTGGTGATCGACGACGTCGTTGTCGCAGGCGTAGACGCAGCGGCCGTAGGGGCCGTCGGCCAGCGCCTGCCGCAGCGACTGCTCGGTCCTGGCCGGCGTGACCACGCCCAGCGGCCAGTGCTCCCGCTCCCGATCTCCCAGGCAGGCCCCGTAGATCCGCACCGCCGAGAACGGGCAGTCGGCTTCGACCGCGCAGTCCAGGCACCGGTCGGCGGCCCCGGCCGGGCGGTTGGCCGGCGTGAAGTGGGTGAGCCGGCCGAAGGAGGCGACCCGGGCCGGCCGGGACTCGATCAGGTACGACAGCCAGTCCAGGTCGTGGCAGCACTTGGCCATCAGCAGCGAGCTGGACCGGTCCTCACGCCGCCAGTTGCCGCGCACGTACGAGTGCGCGAAGTGCCAGGCCCCGACCGGTTCCAGGTTCTGCACGCTGACGATGTCGCCGATTCGGCCGTCCCGCACCAGATCCTTGATGACGTCGGTGTACGGCATGTACCGCAGCGGGTGCAGCACCGCGAAGACCACACCGGCGCGGCTCACGGCCTCGACCATGCGGGCCGCGTCCGGCTCGGTCGGGGCCATCGGCTTCTCGCACAGGATGTGCCGGCCCAGCCCGGCGAACCGCACGCACGGCTCGGCGTGGTCCGCGTCCTGGGTGGTGATCAGCACCGCGTCGAAGAGATCGGTGCGGGACAACAGGTCCCGCCAGTGGCCGACGCAGTTGTCCGCCGGCACGCCGTGGTCTGCGGCGAGCCGTTCCCGGCGTTCGGCGACCGGCTCCGCGATCGCCGTGACCACTCCGCCGGCCCGGCGGATTCGCCCGCCGTGTTCCCACCCCCGCACGCCGGCCCCGAGGACCGCGACACGAACCGTCATGAGCGTCTCCTTGGCGTCGCATTCGGCAGTAACGGTCGTACGTCGTCGAGCAGGTGGTCGAAGGCCCGCCGCCGGGCGTGTTCGGCCGCGCCCAGCAGCACCGCCCGGGAACCGAGCGTGGACAGCAGCAGCGACGGCTCCTCCATGCCGCGGCAGGCCAGCCCGAACCGTTCGGCCAGCGGGGCCAGGATCACCTCCCCGGCAAGGGAGATCGCGCCGCCCAGGACGATCAGCCGCGGGTCGATGGTGTGCACGATCTCCGCGAACGCCCGGCCCAGCAGCTCGGCCAGCTCGCCCACCTCGGCCACGGCGTCAGCGTCCCCGGCTCCGGCCGCCTCGAACAGCTTGGGCGCACGGTCCTGGTGCCGGCGGAGCCAGTCGTTGGCCTGCCCCCACCGGGAATCGCGGATGTTCGCCGACTCGCCGGCCTGGTTGTGCGCGCCCCGGTGCAGCACGCCGCCGTGCACGATGCCGAAGCCGACCCGGCGGCCGGCGAGCACCACCACCACGTCCTCGGTGTCGCCGGCCACGCCGTACCGCTGCTCGGCCAACACCCCGAGGTTGGCGTCGTTGTCCACGCTGACCACTGCTGTCGGGAAGCGGTCGCGCACCCGCACCAGCAGCCGGTCCCCCACCCAGTCACCGGCCCGGACCACCCAGCACAGGGTGATGCGGCCGTCCCGGTCCACGATGCCCGGCGTGCCGACGGTCACCGCACGCACCTGCTCCCGGGTGATGCCGGCCCCGGCCAGTGCCCGGTCCGCCACCCGCTCCATGGCCGCCAGCCGAGCGTCGGCCGAATCAGTTGGGTCGACCGTCTCCGGCTCCGCCTCGCCCGGGCCGGGACCGAGGTCCGACGGTCCGGCGAGATCGTCCACGCGAGCTCGGATCGTGTGCGCGCCGACGTCGATCGCCAGCTGGTAGCCGTACTCGGCGTGCAGCTGGTAGAGCACCGCCGGGCGGCCGCTGGCCAGCGCCACGGGCTCCGACCGGCGCACAACTCCCTGCGCCACCACCAGGTCCAGGGCCCGTTCGACGGTCGAGCGGGACAGCCCGGTCTCCCGCACCAGCTCCGTGTTGGTCCGCGCCTCGCGGTCGTAGAGCCGCTCCAGCACCGTTTCCGCGTTCCACCGGCCCAGGTCGGTGGTGTTGGCCGGACGACGAAGCACGACCGCTCCCCTCATTATGCCCAGACATACGATAGGTCCGAACATAAATGTCGTCAACGGGGCGGCGACACCATCAGCGGTTCAGCTCAGCCCCGGACCCGCCGGCGCGGCAACGCCTTGGCCACCGTGGCGAACGGCAGCTCCTCGACCAGCTCCTCGGGGGCGCTCAGCCGCCACGCCTCGTAGACCAGCTCGGCCAGCTCGTCGGCCTCGACGCCGGCCAACTGGACGACGACCCAGCCGAAGCCGCCCATGGTGAACTGCTCCTCGAACACCTCGGGCCGCTCGGCCACCAGGGCCTGCTGCTCGGCGATGGTCTGCTTCAGGCCGACGGTCTCGGTCCGCGGCCAGTAGTAGCCGAACCGCTTGCCCCGCACGCCGAACGACGTCCAGTCGCGGGCGGCCGAGCGCTCCACGTCGGCGAGCGCGTCCACGACGCGATGGAAGACGGCGCTGCTGACACCCATTCGCCAGAGTCTAGGGAGTGAGGTCCTCCATGGCGATCAGGCCGTCCTGGATGGCCCGCTCCACCAGGGCCGCCTTGGTGCGGGCCGGACGGCCGGTGTTGGCGTACTTGATCCGCACCCGGTCGATGTAGGTCTCCACGGTCTTGATCGACACGCCGAGCTTGCCGGCGACCAGGCGCTTGGAGTCGGACTCGAACCAGGCGACCAGCGTCTCCATCTCCCGCTCGGACAGCTGCGGCCGGCTGGGGCGGCGGTCGGTGCTGATCGCGCCGCCCAGCGACGGCGAGGTGTAGGGCAGGTCGGCGGCCGCGGCCCGGATCGCCGGGATGAGGTGGTCGGGGCCCTCGGCCTTCGTGAGATAGGTGAACACGCCGAGGTCCAGGCAGGTCAGCACGGTGTCGCGGTCGCTGCGCTGGGAGTAGACGATCACCTGCCGGCCGGCGTCGACCAGCCGCTCCAGCTCCCGGAACGCCGGCGGCCCGCCCAGTTGCAGGTCGAAGATCACCACTTGGGCCGACGCGCCGGGCTCGGTCCAGGCCCGGCCGATCTTGCCGTCGGCGTCGACCAGCTCCACCGGCGGCACGGCGGCGGCGCACCAGGCCCGCACGCCGGCGGTGATCGCCGGATGGTCGTCGACGATCACCGCGGTGATCACACCCTCCGGCCGGGTCACGTCGTCTGCCACGTCGCCTTCACCCACAAGCGGTCCTCGTCCTCAACGGTGGTGATCGTCACGGCGCCGTCGGCCTCGGCCGGGATGCCGGCGGCGTCGCCGTCGGCGACCACGCTGACCGATACGCCCGAATCCGTGCCGAGCACGGTAACGCGTGCCCAGTTACGCGCGGTGCTCAGCACCCGCACCGGGGCCTCGGTCAGGCCGCGCCGCACGTCCAGTGGCAGGCCGGGCCAGCTGCCCTGGGTGGCCAGGTCGACCAGCACCCCGCGGCGCTCGGCCACGTCCACACAGGCCTGGAGTTCGTGCAGCAGCCGGTCGTCCACGTCGTCACCCTCGGCGAACAGCCGCCGCATCCGGGCGGCGGCGATGGCCGACTCGCGGCGGGTCTGCTCGGCGGCCGGGTCGAGGCGGCCGTCGGCCAAGCCGACCAGCAGCGGCCGGACCTCGGCGTCCAACCGCTCCGACCGTCGGCGGCGGTCCTCGTGCACGCGGGCGGCGATCATCTCCAGCGCCCGCACGCCCTCCTCGGCCTCGGCGGCGCGGGCGGCGGAGGCGGCCGCGCGCCGCAGCATGCCGGTGGCGACGCCGGCCATCACCTGGAACGCGCCGATGGTCACGACGTCGGTGCCCAGGTTGATCGCCGCGGCCGGGGCCAGTTCACCGGCGATCGCCAGATGCGCGAAGTTGGTGGCGAAGTGCGCGGCCAGCACCGCCAACAGGACCGTCAGGTCCAGATCGAACAGCAGCACCACGGCGATCCAACCGATCCCGTCCAGCGGCCAGTTCGCATAGCCGGGCACCTCTTCGGCCGGGATCAGGGCGTTGACCAGCACCGAGATCGCCAGCGTGAGGCCAAGCGCCGGCCACCGCCACCAGCCCCACGACCGGCCGCGCGTGATCAGCACGCCTTCCACGGCCAGCAGGACCAGCAGCGTCAGATAGCCGGCGACCACCGGCCACGCCAGGACGTAGACGTCCAGATGCGTGAGCAGCGCCGGCAGGTCGAGAACGATCAGGTCGGCCAGGGAGACGATGAGGATGGCGACCCGGAGCCGGCCGCGCAGGCGCGCCATCGTGGCGCGGGCGTCAGCCACGGTCCCACTCCAGCCGCACGATCGTGCCCTCGCCCGGCGCGGACGTGATCACGGCCCGGCCGCCGGCCGCCTCGATCCGGTCGACGATCGAGTTGGCCACGCCGCGCCGCCGCTCCGGCACCGCATCGAGCCGGAATCCCCGGCCACGGTCGGAGATCACCACGGATTCGGCGGCGATGACCACCGTCGCCGAGGTCTCCCCCGAGTGCCGGGCCACATTGTTCAGCGCCTCCCGCAGCGCGCCCCGGACCGCATTGGCGATCACCGGCGGCAGCGGCAGGGTGTCCGGCGCGTCGAGCTCGACGACCACCCGGCTGGCCTTGATCACTTCGAGCAGCGCGGGCAGGGCGTCTCCCTCGCTCGTCTCGGCCTCACCGGACAGGGCGATCAGGTCGCGGGCCGCCTGCGCCCGCACCCAGGCGTGATTCGAGCCGACCTCACCCAGCCCGACCATGAGCAACGTCGTCGCCGCCGTGTCGTGCAGCATCGCGCTGTAGGCCCGCTCGTCGGCGCGGACCGCCTCCGCCACCACGGCGTCCCGCCGCGCCGCCTCGGCCCTGGCCTCCTGGGCGTCGGCGATCTTCGCGCCCTGCACCAGCAACGTCGCGAGCACCCGGGACAGCACCGCCTGCACCGGCGTCCACAGGCCGATGGCCAGCGCACCGGCCCACAGCTCCGGCGTCGTCCACCAGGCGCCGGCCAGGAACGCCACCGTCACCGCCAGCGCCGTCGCCAGGCCCGGGACCGTCCGGGTGTGCCACTGGTGCACGACCACCGAGACCGACACCAGCGTGATCACCCAGCCCTGGCCGTTGCCGATCGACTCCGCCGGCACCGTCCACGGCTGGCTCAGGCCCGCCACCGCCAGCACCGCCACATCGGCCCACACCAGGCTCGGCGGCGGCCCTCGCCACAGCGAACGCGCGTACAGCAGGCTCCACGCCGACACCGTGATCACGATCACCGCGGTCCGCAGCTCGTGGCCGGCCGGGGCCGACATCACCCCCAGCAGGCCGCCGACCAGGGCCACGACCGCGCGCGCCACGGCCAGGATGCGCTGCGCCGCCCGCGTCAGCTGCTGCTCGACCGCTCCCCTTGTGGGGTGTTCACCCGACACCATCGGCAGCGAGTATGGCGCATCGTTGTCCTTGGACGGGGAACTGTCCGCGGGGGAGAGTTAAACCGAAGAGGGGAAGACGGGCTCGGCGGCTGTGCGCCGAGCCTGTCTGTATGCCCGGCCCAGCCCGGCCCGCGCCGCCCGCCCAGCCGCCGCTGCCGCCCCCTCACTTTTCTGCGTTGGCGAAAATCGGTGCGGTGGCGGGCCGCGCCGAGGCCCCCGGTGTCCCTCGGCGCGGCCCGTCGTCACCTTTCGACCAGCCCGGTCAGGGCCGACGGCAGCGGGCCCTGGTGCAGGACGCCGAGCCGTTGGGTGGCTCGGGTGAGGGCGACGTAGAGCTCGGCCGCCCCGCGGGGGCCGTCGGCCAGGATGCGGTCGGGGTCGACCACCAGGACGGCGTCGAACTCCAGGCCCTTGGTCTCCGAGGCCGGCACGGCGCCGGGCACGCCGGGCGGACCGATGACGATGCTGGTGCCTTCGCGGCCGGCCTCGTCCCGGACGAACTCCTCGATGGCGGCGGGGAGTTCCTCGGCGGTGACCTTCCGCGACCACGGCTGGACGCCGCAGGCGCGAACGGACTCCGGCGGCTGCACCGACGGCGCGAACTCGGCCAGCAGCGCGGCGGCGACGGCCATGATCTCCGCCGGCGTGCGGTAGTTGACGGTCAGCGACCGGTAGACCCAGCGGTCGGCGACGTAGGGCGACAGCATGGCGTCCCAGGACAGCGCCCCGGCTTCGGACCGGCGTTGGGCCAGGTCCCCGACGACCGTGAACGATCGGTTGGGGCAGCGCCGCATCAGCACCCGCCAGTCCATTTCGGACAGTTCCTGGGCCTCGTCCACCACGACGTGCCGGTACGTCCACTCGCGGTCGGCGGCGGCCCGCTCGGCCAGGTCCCTGGTGTCCACCTCGCCCTGGCGCTCGGCCAGCTCGATGGCGTTGACCACGTCCTTGGCCAGCAGCGAGTACTCGTTGTCGATCTCCTCGCGGTCCAGCTCCAGCATGCTCATGACGCCCTCGGCGTACTCGGCCGCGGCCCGCCGCTCCCGTTCCGCCGCGAGCTGTTCGGCCCGGTCCAGGGCCTTGTCCCGGCCCAGCATGTCGATCAGCTCGTCGATCAACGGCACGTCCGACACCGTCCACGCCTCGGGCTCGGCGCGGTGCAGCTCGGGGTGTTTCGGCGACCGGTAGAGCTCGGCCAGCACGGCCTGCGGCGTCAGGATCGGCCACAGCTCGTCGAGCGCGGCGGCGAACCGGTCGTCGGCGTCGAGCTGCTTGACCAGGTGCGCCCGCTGGCTCTCCCACTCCTTCTTGTCGTTGCGGTTGAGCCAGCCCTTGCCGATCCGGCCCAGGGTCCGCTCGGTCAGCACGTAGGTGACGATGTCGGTGAACACCGACCGCGCCTCGTTGTGCGGCAGCCCGCTCTGCCGGGCCTCGTCCCGGGCCCACTCGGCGGTCGCGGGGTCGATCCTGGCCGTGACGCTGCCCAGGTCGATCGGGATCGACTCCTCGGGCAGCCGCTGCCGGTCGGCGATGGCCTCCCTGAGCACGTCGAGGATCTTCAGCGAGCCCTTCAGCCGGGCCACCTCGGGCGGGTCCTCGGCCGTGGCCCGCAGGCCGGGCACGAAGTCGCCGGTGGTCATGAACACCACGTCGGACTCGCCCAGCGAGGGCAGCACCCGGCTGATGTGGTTGAGGAACGACGGGTTCGGCCCGACGACCAGCGCGCCGTGCCGCTCCATCCGCTCCCGCTGCGTGTACATCAGGTACGCGACGCGGTGCAGCGCCACCACCGTCTTGCCGGTGCCGGGGCCGCCCTCGATCACCAGCACGCCCGGGTGGTCCAGGCGGATGATGTCGTCCTGCTCCCCCTGGATGGTGGCGACGATGTCACGCATGCCCTCGCCGCGCGGCGCGTTGACCGCCGCCAGCAGGGCGGCGTCGCCTCGGTCCCCGGCCTGCGGCCGGCCCAGCACCTCGTCGGTGAACTCCAGCACCTGCCGGCCGCGGGTGTGGAACTGCCGCCGGCTGCGCATGCCCTTCGGCGTCGCCCCGGTGGCGGTGTAGAAGGCGCTGGACGCGGGGGCCCGCCAGTCCAGCAGCACCGGCTCGTAGTCGCGGTCCTCGTCGAACAGGCCGATCCGGCCGATGTACAGGCGCTCCCCGGACACGGCGTCCAGCCGGCCGAAGCACAGCCCGTTGTCGGCGATGTTGAGCCGGCGGATCTCCCGGGTCAGCGCCCGCACCTCGTCGTCCCGCTCCAGGGGCGTCCCGCCGTTCCCCCGCAGCGCGGCCGTGTGCTTCTGCTTGACCCGCACCCGCTCGGCATCCAGCCGTGTGTACAGCCCGGCGACGTAGTCGCGCTCGGACCGCAATTCGTCCTCGTACCCCTGAGTTGACACAGGCCCCTCACACTGCTTAAACTGAAACTACGAACGGCGGTCGACCACGTCCTCAGTGGAAGGCACGCCGATTTTTTATTGTCCGCCTCGTGTCAAGCCCGAGCAATTTTCACGGCTCGAGCAGCAGATTCGCGGCCTTGGACGCCCCATCGCCCCGAATCGTGCCAGCAACCACGGCCGCCCGCGCGCGGCGCGCCGGGCGCAACGCCACCGCGAGCGCCGCCGACGGCTCGACGCCGCCACGCGAGTCGAATCCCGACAGCACCACACGCACGCGTTGTCCCCCCTGTTTCCGCAGAATTCCGCTACGGCGCGCAATTCTGCGGCACACCCCGGGCCTTGCCACAAGACCCGGGGTGTGCTATAGAGTTGTAGTGGCGGAAAAGTGATTTCCGCCTTTTCCGCGGTCGGGGGCCGGCGAATTCACTCCGCCGGGGCGTTGCGGCCCAGGGCCAGGCCGATCACCGTGATCACCGCCGTCGCCGCGATGTAGACGGCCAGCGCCGGCCAGGTTCCGGTCCACGCCAGCAGGGCGGTGAACAGCAGCGGGGCCGGGGCGCCGCCGATGACGCCGGCCAGGGTGTAGGCCAGGGAGCTGCCGGTGTAGCGCAGGCGGACGGAGAACTGCTCGGCGACGAAGGCCCCCTGGGGGCCGTACATCGCGGAGTGGATCAGCAGCGCGACGATGACGCCGATGAACACGGCGGCGACGGATTTCCCTGATACGGCGGGGAAGAACACCAGGGGCCAGAGCGCGGCGGCGATGGCGGCGATCAGGTACACCTTGCGCCGGTTGACCCGGTCGGACAGGGCGCCGAAGGCGGGGATGGCCACCACCTGCACGGCCGAGCCGGCCAGCACGGCGGCCATGCCCACGGCCCGGGGCATCCCGAGTTGTTGGATGTAGGTCAGCACGAACACGGTGAACAGGGCGTAGTGCACGTCCGGGCATACGCGGGAGAACACCGCCGCCAGCAGGCCGCGACGCTCGTGCCGGAACAGCTCGCGGACCGGCGCGCTCGGCCTGGCGTTGCGAGCGGCCAACTCCTGGAAGATCGGGGTCTCCTCCAGCCGCACCCGGATCCACAGCCCGAACGCGATCAGCAAGGCGGACAACAGGAACGCCACCCGCCAGCCCCACGACTGGAACTGCTGCTCGGTCAGCACGGCGCCGAGGATCGCCAGCACGCCGTTGGCCAGCAGGTTGCCGACCGGCGGACCCACCTGGGCGGCCGAGGCCCAGAAGCCCCGTCGCTCCGGCTCGCCGAACTCGCTGGACAGCAGCACCGCGCCGCCCCACTCGCCGCCGATGCCCACGCCCTGCACAAAACGCAGGCACACCAACAGGATCGCCGCCGTGCCGCCGATGTCGTGGTAGGTCGGCAACACTCCGATGAGGACGGTCGCGAAGCCGGTCAGCAGCAAAGTGCTGACCAGGACCCGTTTCCGACCGATGACGTCGCCGAGGCGGCCGAACACCAGGCCGCCGACCGGGCGGGCCACGTAGCCCACGGCGTAGGTGGAGAAGGCCAGCATGGTGGCGGTCAGCGGATCGCCGCCGGGGAAGAACAGCTGGCCGAAGATGGTCGCCGCGGCCACCGAGTAGGCGGCGAAGTCGTACCACTCCAGCGAGGTCCCGGACAGGCTCGCCGCGAACGCCCGCCACAGCGCCCTCCGGTCGATCACCGCGCCGCTGGTCCCGGCCTGGGTCATGTCACCACCGCCCCGCTCACGTCACACTGCCACTCCGCCGCCCCCCAGCGTGTGGCATATTCTATGTATACAACGTGCATGCGCAAGGGAGCAGTGGTGAACGAGCTGACATTCGAGCTGGTCGACGGCCAGAAACTGACGGTCGAGGTGCGGTCGGCGCTCAACGGCGGCTACGCCGGGCGCAGCCAGCAGGACGTGGCCGCGCACGTCGCCGAGCTGGCCGCGCTGGGCGTGCCCGCGCCGAGCACCACCCCGTGCCTCTACCCCGTCGCGCCCTACCTGGTCAGCCAGGCCGCCACCGTGCCGGCCCAGCACGGCCACACCTCCGGCGAGGCCGAGTGGGCCATGATCGTCACCGATGACGACGTGCTGCTCACCGTGGCCTGCGACCACACCGACCGCGACCTCGAGGTGCACGGCGTGGCCTGGAGCAAGCAGGCCGGCCCCGACGTCGTCGGACGGCAGGCGTGGCGGCTGTCCGATGTCGCCGACCGCCTCGACTCGCTGACCCTGACCGCCTGGGTCGGCGACGGCGCGTCGTGGACCGAGATCCAGCGCGGCACTCTCGGCGAGCTGCTCACCCCCGCGTACTGGCTGGACCTGCTGCGGCGGCGGGACCTGCTCGCCCCCGGCACCGTGCTGCTTTCGGGCACCATTCCCATGCATGAAGGGGTAGACCAGTTCGCCTCGGCCTGGCGGGTCGAGCTCGGCGACCCGGCGACCGGCGCGGTCATCCACTGCGAATACGCCGTCCGCCAACTGCCGCAACCGATCGCGTAACCTTTCGGGCATCCGGCGTATCGCGCGGCCGGCGGGAGGATCATCATCGTCGTCGACCCGACGATTCCGAGGGGACTCCCGCCGCGATGGATCTCAAGCGCTTCTTCTCCCGCGAGGCCCGCCAAGCCGAGATCGGCGTCTTCCACGCCGTGGAGACCAAGGTCAAGGCGGCCAGCACCACCGCGCTGGTCACCAGCTTCGTGATGGACCTGGTGGCCAAGTACGTCTTCCCCAACGGCGTGCCGGGCTGGGCGACGGCCCTGATCAGCGGGGCCGTCGTGGGCGGGCTGACCTTCGTCGCCGGCTGGCTGGCCAAGCACACGCCGCGCCCGGAGACGGACACGCCGACGCCGGCCCCGCCGGCCGCTTAGCCCATCGCGTCCAGCACCCGGCGGAGGGCATGCCGCCCCAGGTCCCGTTCGGGGCCGCCGACGCGGCGTTACGTTCCCCGGCTCTTGGCCCGCCCGCTAACCTCTGGGCGCGAAGTTGACGGAGGGAAACGGTGTGAGGCCCTTAGGGACGTCCGACCCGGTGGCGGTGGCGCAGTTCCGGACCATCGCCCTGCTGGGGCGGGGCAGAGCCGGGCGCGTGCTGCTGGGCGTCGGCCCGGACGGACGGCTGGTGGCGTTGCGGCTGCTGCCGCCGCAGCTGGTGCGCGACGAGGGGTTCCGCCGCGAGCTGTCGGCCGCGCGGCAGGTGGTCGGACCGTGCACGGCGCCGCTGGTGGACGGCGACCTGACCGCGCCGGTGCCGTGGGTGGCGACGGCGTTCGTGACCGGGCCGTCGCTGCGGCAGGCCGGGCGGCTGCCGGCGGATTCGGTGCTGGTGCTGGCGGCCGGCATGGCCCAGGCGCTGGCCGACATCCACGGCGCGGGCCTGCTGCACCGCAACCTCAACCCGGCCAACGTGCTGCTGGCCGACGACGGCCCCAAGATCATCGACTTCGGCCTCACGCACGCCCCCGGGCTGGCCGGTTCGGCCGGCTTCCTGGCCCCCGAGCAGGCCGCCGGCCAGCCGTTCACGTGGGCCGGCGACGTGTTCGCGTACGGCACGATCCTCTACACGGCGGTGACCGGCCGCAATCCGTTCGCCGCGCCCTCGCCGCAGCAGACGCTGGCCAACGCCCTGCACGTGGAGCCCGACCTGGGGCCGGTGCCGGACACGCTGCGCTGGATCATCGGCCCCTGCCTGGCCAAGGACCCGTCCCGGCGGCCGCCGCCGGCGCAGATCCTGGAGGCCATCGGCCGGCCGGTCCACCCGTGGCCGCCGGCCGTGCAGGACATGATCGCCCGGCGGCGGGCCGACGTGTCCCGCACGGTCAGCGAGCCGCCCGAGCCGGGTTCGCCGCCGCCCAACGTCGAGACGCCCGAGACCCGACGCAAGACCGCCATCTTCGTCGGGGCCGGCGTCGTGTTCACCGTGTTCATCACCGCCCTGGCCGGCGTGCTGCTGGCGTTCGGCGGCGGCTCGCAGGCCGCGCAGGCCCCGTCCACCACGCGTCCTCCGGCGACGACCGCGGCCACGACGACCACCACTGCCACCACCACGACGACCACCAACACCGTGCCGGCCCCGGCCACCAGCATCGACGCCGGCGTCTGGTACACGATCAGCAACACCAGCACCGGCAAGTGCGTGGACGCCGCCGGCGGCGGCAAGGACAACGGCACCCCGGTCGTGCAGTGGACCTGCGGCGACGGCAAGACCAACCAGGAGTGGCAGTTTGTCCCCACTGCCAACGGTTTCTACAAGGTCATCAACCGCAACGCCCCCGCGCTCGGCCTGGACGTCACCGGCGGGCCCGGGGCGGTCGCCAACGGCACGCCCGTGCAGCTGTGGACCTTCGGCGGCGGCGCGAACCAGCAGTGGAAGCCCGTGGACCAGGGCAGCGGCGCGTTCGCCTTCATGGCCCAGCACAGCAATGCCTGCCTGGACGTCACCAACGCCGCGGCCGACGACGGCACCCGTCTCCAGCAGTGGCAGTGCGGGGCCGGGGCCAGCCAGGTCTTCGCCCTCACCGCGGTGCAGCCGCAGTGACCTTCGTTTTCGGCGTTCCCGACCCGCTCCGGCCGAGCTGACGACCGCCGCTCGCTCCCTTGACACCGGCCCATGCGCTGACGTTACATACATCCATGAAACATGCCGACGCCATCGCGGAGCTGAGTCGGCAGCTGGCGCACCCGTTGCGGGTGACATTGCTGGGCTACGTCGCGGAGCACGGGCCGTGCGCGTTCAGCGAGCTGGTCGAGGCGGCCGGGGCGGCGCAGGCTCAGGTGGGAAACCATCTGAGCCTGCTGCGCAAGGCGGGGCTGCTGGTCACCGAACGGCAGGGCCGGCAGAGCCTGTACCGGCTGCCCAACGCGCACCTGGCGGAGGCGCTGGCCAATCTGGCCGCGGCAGCGGGCGTCCCGACCGAGGCCGAGGCGGCCGTCGCCCGGACGGAGGTCGCGCGCGCCTGCTACGACCATATCGGCGGCAAGCTGGGGGTCGCGGTGCTCGCCGCGCTGCGCCGGCAGGAGATCCTCGTCGGCGAGACCGACCTGGTCGAAGGACCGGCGGCCGAGCTGCTCGCCGGGTTCGCCGCCCCGGTTGAGGAAAGCCGCCGGCGGTTCGCCTACGGGTGTCCCGATTGGACGGAGCACGCGCCGCACCTCGGCGGGGCGCTCGGGGCGGCGATCGCCGACAACTTCACGCGGCGGCAGTGGATTCGCCGCCGGGCGGGAAGCCGGGTTCTGGACGTGACCGGCAAGGGCCGCACGGCACTGCGCGAGCTGGGAGTGGAGATCTGATGTCGCCCACCGTCCACATGACACACGTGTTCACCGCGGGGCCGAACGGCGGCAACCCGGCGCCGATCGTGATCGACGCGGACGGCATGTCCGACGACCAGATGCGGCAGGTCGCCCGCGATCACGGGCACGAGGCCGGCTTCGTGCTGACGGCCCCGGAGCAGTTCGACCACGCCCTGCGATTCTGGGTGCCCAACCACGAGATGCCGATGTGCGGGCACGCGACGGTCGGCGCACTCTGGGTGCTGCGCGAACTGGGCCGCGTCACCAAGGACCGTCTCACGCTCACCACCCCGGGAGGCGTGGTCCATGCCCGGCTGCGCGACACCATCGAGATCAGCCAGCCGGAGGGTGTCGTCGAGACCGTGCCGGAGATCCAGGACATCCTCGAGGTCCTGGGCATCACGGCCGCCGAGCTCGCGCCGTTCCCGGTCCAGAACGCCAGGACCGCCCGGGTCAAGACCTTGATCCCCATCGCCGACGTGGCCACGCTCGACGCGTTGACGCCGGATTTCGGCCGGGTGCAGGAGGTCTGCGAGCGGATCGGCTCCACCGGCCTGTATCCCTACGCCCCCTCGGGCGACCGGAGGTTCGACGCGCGGCAGTTCCCGCGCTCCTCCGGCTACCCCGAAGACGCGGCGACGGGCATCGCCGCCGCCGCGCTCGCGTTCGGGTTGCTGGACAACGGACTCGTCGACCGCAGTGACCGTCCACTGAGGATCCGACAGGGCCGCGCGATGGGCCACCCCTCGGAGATCACCCTGCGGTTCGCCCCCGAAGGCCTCTGGCTCGGCGGCCCGGTCCGCTAGGCGCAGGTCCGGTCGGCAGTCGGCAGCGGACCGCCGGTGAGGTAGGCAACCACGGCGGCGTCGACGCAGTCGTCGCCGAGGAACACGCCGTGGTGGTAGGCCCCGAGCTGGGTCACCATCCGCGAGCCGGTCAGGTCCTTGTGCATCACCAACTGCCCGGCATACGGCGTGATCGGGTCGTGTTCGGCGCTGACGATCAGCACCGGGGATCCGTTGTGGACTTTGGTCGGCGGCTCGACCGGCGCGGTGGGCCAGAACGCGCACGGCGTGATGTTCCGGCCGATCGGGCCGAACAGCGGCTCGTCGCCCCGATGGGCCTGGATGTCACGGTAGTAGACGGCCGGATCACGGGGCACCGCGCGGTCGGCGCACAGGATGGAAGTTCCGGCCTGGTCGGGGGAATCGGCGCTGCCGTTGAAGAGCCCGTCGAGCTCGCCGGCCAGCTTCGCGGTCGGGGTCGGGCTGCTGTCGCGCAGTTGCCGGATCTCGGTGGCGAGCTCGGTGTACGAGGCGTCGTCGTCGCTGACCAGGCCGGCGTAGATCACCAGCGGCAGCACATGATCGTCCAATGTGTACTTTCCGACGTGCGCGGGCGCGGACCGCACCAGGCGGTTCACGGTGTCGAGCACGGCCTGGGCGGTGGCGCCGATGCCCTGCTTGCCGGCCGCCCACTGCGCGAAGTGGTTGAGCGCCAAGGCCATCGGCGCGCTCTGGTTGGCGAACAGATCGGGCCCGTACTTGTCGGGATCGACCGCGCTGTCGAGCACGACCCGGTCCGCCCGGTCGCCGAACATCTGGAGGTACACAGCGCCCAGATAGGTGCCGTACGAGTCGCCGTAGTAGGAGATCCGCTGCTCACCGAGCGCCTGTCGGATGACGTCCATGTCCCGGGCAGTGTTGCGGGTGCTGGCATACGGCAACAGATCCCGGTTACGACTGACGCAGCCGGCGGCCAGTTTCGCTTGCAGGGCAACGTTCTCGGTGTAGCTACGGCGATCCGGGCCGGCCGAGCGCTGGAAGGTGGAGGTGGTCCAGCCGCACGTCAGCCCCGCGCTGCGGCCGACGAAACGTGGATCGAAGCCGATCAGGTCGTAGGCCGCGCCCAGCGGCGCGGAGAACGCGCCCAGCATCGCCATCTCCAGGCCGCTGCCGCCGGGGCCGCCCGGGTTGAGCAGCATGACGCCCCGACGGCGGGCCGGATCGGTGGCCCGGATCCGTGAGATGGCAATGGAAATCCTGCGCCCGTCGAGTCTGGTGTAGTCCACCGGCACGGTGATCTCGGCGCACTGGCCGCCGTGATCGTCGAGTTCCCTGCCGATGGCGTCGTCGGGCCCGGTGGCACAGGCGTGCCAGTCCACGACCGGATGTGGTGCGGCGGTCAGCGACGCGACGGTCGCGACCGCGATGGCCAAGGCTGATATCCCCATGATCGGCAGCCTGGCCGTGAGAACGGCACGCCCGCGTCCGACCGGGAGACGACCGAGGGTGTCCGCCTCAGGGATGACGCGGACCGCGAGCCGACGTGTTATCCGGACCGCCGGCCGTCAACCGGTCTCGTCCAAGGGCACGTCGCCCGAGCGGATCAGGCCCAACTGCACCGTTTGGCGGCCGAACACCGCGTCCACCAGCCAGTCGATCAACGTCCGCGCCCGGTTGCCGGGCATCGCCGCCAGGTGGTAGCCCCGGGTCACGACCGCCGCCGGCAACCCGGACAGCGGAATGCCCAGTGGATTGGCCGCCGCCTGCAACCCGCCGAGGTCGACGACAAAACCCAGGTCGTGGTGCTTGTACTCGGCGATCTGGCCGTTGCCGAGCGTGGCGGCGACGTTGAGGCCGGCCCGCTTGCCCTGCCGCATAGCGTGCTGCGCGGTCATCGCCGTCAACTCCCCGGGCCGGGTCAGGTCCGGCACCGCCGCGCAGTCCCCGCACGCGAAGATCTCCGGATGCCCGGGCACGGCGAGGGTCGCGTCGACCACGATCCGGCCGCGCTCGGTCGGCAGCCCGGTCGCCTCCGTGAGCGAATCCGGCCGCACGCCGACACACCAGGCCAATGTGCGGGTCGCCACGTTGTCCCCGTTGGTCAGCAGCACGCCCTCGGCGGTCGCTTCCTTCACCGACGTGCCCGTCATCACCTCGACGCCACGCTTGAGCAGCAACCGATCGGCCGCCCGCGACAGCCGAGGATCCAGTTCCGGCAACACCTTCGGCGCCACGTCCAGCAGCAGCCAACGAATCCGCTGCCCGCGCAGCGCGGCATAGCGGCGCGCGACCGCCGCGGTGAACGGCGGCCCCTGAGCCGCCACTTCGGTGCCGGTGTACCCGGCCCCCACCACGACAAACGTGCAACGGGCGTCCCGTTCGGCCTGATCGTCGGTCGCCCCGGCCAGCTCGATCTGCCGGATCACGTGATCCCGCAGGTACAGCGCCTCGGCGATGCCACGGAATCCGTGCGCATGCGCGCCGATCCCGGGAATCGGCAACAGCTTGTTCACACTGCCGGCGGTCAGGATCAATCGGTCATAGCCCACGACATGTGAGGCACCCTCGGGATCGGTGTAGCTCACCTCGCGCCGGTCGACCGCCACCTTGTCGGCAGTGCCCAGCGCCAACCGCACCCCGGGCAGCGTCTTGGTCAGCGACACCGCGATCCGGCGCGGGTCCAGCGAGGCCGCCGACACCTGGGGCAACAGCGGCAGGTACAGGAAATAGTCGGTCTTGTTGATCAGCACCAGCTCCGTGCCCGGCGGCGCGGCCCTGGTCAGCGCGCGGGCCGCGTGGAATCCGGCGAAGCCGCCGCCGACGATCACGATCCGGTTGGCCGTGCCCACATCTCTCACCGACTTCGGGTCGACTGCGTCTGGGCCCCGCCCCCAGCATCGCAACCCCTCAGCCGAGCGGCAACCGCAGGCGCAGGCGGAAGCCGCCGTCCTCGGTCGGACCGGCGCTGACCGTTCCACCGAGCAGGGCAGCCCGCTCCTGCAAGCCGATCAGACCGTGCCGGGCGCTGGGCAACGCCAGCACCGGCTTGCACGGCGGCGTGTTGGCCACCGTGACGGTCAATTCCCCGTCCGCGCGCTCGAACTCCACGGTCGCGACACTGCCCGGGGCGTGCTTGCGGACGTTGGTCAGCGCCTCCTGGATGGTGCGGTAGATGGTGCGCTGCACCGGCGGATCGACCGCCGGGACCGTGCCGACGACACGGGTCTCGATGCCGCTGGCGGCCAGCAGCTTCGACAGGTCGGACAGGGTCGGCTGCGGCGACAGCTCGGTGTCCGCGCTGCCGGCCGCCCGCAGCAGGTTGACCATGTGCCGCAGCTCGTCCAGGGTGTCGACCGACAGCCGGCGGATGTTCTCGGCCACGTCCCTTGCCGCCTGATCACCGGTGCTGACCTGCAACGCCCCGGCCTGCACGGCGATCAGGGACACCTGGTGCGACACGACGTCGTGCATCTCGCGGGCCAGCTGGTTGCGTTCCCGGGCCAGCACCGCCTGGGCGTCCATCTCCCGTTCGTGCTCGCGGGCCAGCCGGATGTCGCGGAGGCTGCGCACCAGCTGCCCGAGGAACAGCGGCGCGGCGGCGGTCATCGTGCTGTAGATGACGTTGAGCGTCCAGTCCGAGGCGAGCAGGTCGAAGTCCAGGCCCGGGAACATGTAGGCGATCGCCGCCAACAGCCCACAAGAGACCAGCAGCGGCTTGCTGGTGTGCCGCACCGCCACCGCGTACAGGGCGATCAGCGTGGCCACCAGCGAACCGGACACGACCAGCGCCGGCAGCGTCAGCACGAACGCGGCCACCGCCCAGCGGCGGCGGAAAACCAGCGCCAGCACGGCGATCGCCGCGTAGGCGATGGCGTCCCAGGTGTTGTCGGCGTACAGCCACGCGTCGACCGCGGCGACCGCGAGCAGGCCGATCTCGGCGAGCGCCTTCACGATTCGAGCAGCCCGGCCCGCTGGGCCACCAGCGCCGCCTGCACCCGGCTGCCCACGCCGAGCTTGGTCAGGATGGCGCTGACGTGGTCCTTCACCGTGCCCACGCTGACGTGGATGCGGGCCCCGATGTCCGCATTGGACAGTCCGTCGGCGATCAGCACCAGCACCGCCCGTTCCCGCTCGGTCAGCTTCTCCACCTGGGCCACCGCCGCCGAACCGGCGCCGGACAGGTAGCCGTCCACCACCGTCTTGGTGACCTTCGGCGACAGCACCACCCCGCCGGCGGCCAGCGTCCGCACCACCTGGGCCAACTGGTCGGGGCCGGTGTCCTTGAGGATGAAGCCGGCCGCCCCCGAGCGCAGCGCGGTGGCGATGTACTCGTCGGAGTCGAACGTGGTCAGCATCGCCACCACCGGCGGCTGGGCCAGGCCCCGCAGCTCGCGCAGGATGCTGAGGCCGTCCACGTCCGGCATGCGGATGTCCAGCAGCACCACGTCCGGCCGGTGCAGGCCGATCTCCTTGACCGCCTGCCCGCCGGTCGCGGTGGCCACCACCTCGATGTCGCCCGCCGCCTCCAGGATGAGGCGGAACCCTGAGCGCACCAGTTCCTCGTCGTCCACCACGACCACCCGAATCATGCTCGGTATTGTCACCGGAACCGGCCGATTCGCGACATCCGACCCCCGACCGCCGACCGGCTGGCCGGATCCAGCCGGTCGGCGGGGTGTTCGGGCCGGTCCACCGATGCGGCCGGGCGGCCGCCGAGCCGAGCATGGACGCCATGGAGAGCCCCACCGTCCCGGCTGACGTGGCCGACCACGCCCGGGAGACGGGGCCGCTGGAGTCGCCATGGATCTGGATCACCTTCCTGGCGCTGGCCGTGCTCGCGCTGGTCGTGGTGGTCCGCCGACGGCGCAAGACCGGCATCGTCGCCGTGGTGGTGTTCCTGCTGCTGGCCGGGATCACCGGCCTCAACAGCTACGTGGGCTACGTCCGCACCCAGCACGACCTCGCCATGCTGTTACAGCGGGGCGGCTGGCCGTTACGCGACCTCGGCAAGTCCATCGACAGCGGCCCCACCGACACCTCGCGCGCCGCCTTCGACCCCCGGTCGACCGCGCCGAACTCACCGACCGTCGACAAGATCGACCTGCCCGATCCGATCAACAACGTGCCCTCCGGCCGAACCTATGTGCTGCTGCCGCCCGGCTACACCGACCCCGCCAACTCCGACCGCCGCTACCCCGTCGTGTACCTCGTGCACGGTTATCCCTACGGCGGTCCCGAGGACTGGCTCGCCGCCGGTGACGCCCCCGGCACGCTGCGTCTGCTGTACGAGCACAAGACCATCGCCCCGGCGATCGTCGTCAGCGTCGACCTCACCGCCGGCGACGCCAGCAAATCCTGGGACGGCCTCGACGTCCCGGGCGGGCCGCGGTTGGAGACCTACCTCGCGAAAACGGTGGTCTCCGCCGTCGACCAGCGCTATCGCACCCTCTCCGACCGCGGCCACCGCTCACTCGGCGGCATGTCCGGCGGGGCCTTCGCCGCCCTCAACATCGGCCTGCACCACCTGGACACCTTCGGCTCGCTGCTCATCACCCTGCCCTACGACACCCTGGACGGCAACGAGCACTTCCTCGGCGGCGACCGGAAACTGGTGTCCGCCAACACTCCCCGGGACTACATCCCCACCATGCCCTTCCCCCAGCCCGTTTCCGTCATCCTCACCGCCGGCTCCGGCGCCCCCACCGACAACGCCACCGCCACCCGCATCGCCACCGCGCTGCGCGCCCGGGGCCAGCACGTCGTCGTCCGCACCGAACAGGGCTTCAACCACACCTGGCACACCGCCCGCGCCACCCTGCCCTACCTGCTCGCCTTCGCCGACAACGAGTTCCGCCGCTGATCAGTCTCCGCGGTCCGGCACCTCCCCGGCCAGCGGCCCCCTTGCTGAACGCCGAACCGCCGGCCGGACCTTGCCCGCCCTGCCTAGAACTGCTCGCCGGCCGGCTGCTTGACCGTCACGTTGATGCGGTTGAAGAAGTTGGTCGTGGCGATCATCAGGACCAGCGCGGACAGGCCCTTCTCGTCGAAGTGGTCGGCGGCCTCGTCCCACACGGCGTCGGAGACCGGCTCGGTCTGGTCGGCCATGCGGGTGGCGGCCTCGGTCAGGGCCAGGGCGGCCCGCTCGGCGTCGGTGAACAGGTCGCTCTCCCGCCACGCCGCCACCCGCAGCAGCCGGTCGACGGTCTCGCCGGTCTGCTGGGCGTGGGTGACGCCGGAGTCGACGCAGTAGCCGCAGCCGTTGATCTGGCTGGCCCGCAGGTGCACCAGGTCGAGCGTGGTCTTGGGCACGCCGCCCTGGTAGATCGCCTTGAACAGGCCCTGCACCGCGGTCACGGTGTCGGGCAGGACCTTGGCCGGGTTGGTCATGCGTGCAGCCATCGTGCTTGCTCCTTCGGTTCGTGTTCCGACATCTCCCTGACGAGTGGCGCGGCGAGAACATGACAGGCCCCTTCGTGACGGCGGTCACACCGAAGTCCGTTCGCGGCGGCAAACGGGTGAAACCGGTTCACCGAAGTCCATTGTGGAAACTTCCGGGACCAGCGGGAAAGCCCTTTCCGCAACCGGTTCCGAATGGGCAGTCTCTTGCCGGACGGGATCACCTCCCCCGACACTGAAGGAGACAACGATGAACGCTCTGCACCGTCGTATCGCCGCCGCTGTCGTCACCGCCGCGGCCGCAGGCGCCCTGCTCGGCAGCACCGCGATGGCCTCGGCCGCGCCCGCCCCGGCCGCGTCGGCGTCGGCCGAGGTGTCGGTCTCCGGCACGCTGACGGCGATCGCCGGCAAGGTGCTCACGGTGAAGACCGCCGCGAACGCCGACCTCAAGGTCCAGATCACCGACAGCACCAGGATCGAGGGCAGCCTGACCGTGCAGGGCCTGGTCACGGTGAAGGGCCACCAGGTCGGCGGCACGCTCGTCGCCGACGTCGTGACGGCGGCCTGATCGCTGAAGGCGTTGGCCCGCGCCGAGTCGGCGCGGGTCAAGGCCCTCAGGCGATCCGAGGCGCGGCGGCTCCGTTGTGCAGGAACCGGGCGCGGCCCTGTTCGTCGGAACCGACCAGGGACAGCACCTGATGGCCCTCGAACGTCGGTTCGGCGGTGATGATCGTGCTGTCACCGAGCCGGACGACCTCGACACGGTCCGCGGAGCCGATGCTCGGGTCACGGGGACTGCGAACAAGGAACCCGCGGCCGTTCTCGACCGCGAGCCGGGTGTCGTAGAGGGTCGTGCGATAGACGCCGCACATACGACGCACGTCGATCGGGGCGGGATTCGCCGGCGGCACGGGCAATGGCGCGGTCTCGACGCCGGCGAGATCGCCGAGCACCGCGCTGAAGATCTCGTGCGCCATCGGTTCGCCGCCCGCGCTGTTGGTCAGCACGGCCACCGCCACCCCGGCCGACGGGGCCACGCGAAGGAAAGCCTTCTGCCCCTTGGAAACACCGGTGTGGCCGACAACCCCGTCCCGGTGCCGCATCCACCCGAGCCCCCAGCCCACGATGCCGCCACCGAAGTCGGGCACCGAATCGAGTTGGGGCTCGCGCAACGCCGCGAGCGCTGGATCCGTGAGGTGCAGGCGAACGAACGCCAACAGATCACGTGCGCTCATCGCCAGATGCGAGCCACTGGGGGCGCAGAAGTATCGGACCGCCCACGTCTTCGTGGGCACGATGCTCCCGTCGGCCTCGACATGCCCCACCGCCGCACGGTGCAGGATCGCCTCGTACGTGGTGGTGGCGACGGTGTCCAGACCCAGCGGCGTCACCAGACGTTCCCGGAGCACATCGTGAAAACGCTTGCCCCGCAACACCTCCACCAGCCGGCCCAGCACGACGAAGCCGCTGTTGGAGTAGGAGAACACGGAGCCCGGCGCAAACACGTGTTCCGCGTCGGCGAGGGTGGCGACGAACTTCTCGATCGCGTCGTCGTTGCAACCGGGGTCGACGTAGTGGTTGCTGTCCAGGCCACTGGTGTGGGTGAGCAGGTGCCGAGCGGTCAGGCACTCGGTCACGGCCGGGTCGTTCAGCCGGAAACCGGGCAGATAGTCGCGAACAGGGCGATCCAGCTCCAGCAGGCCCTCGGTCACCAGCTGCTGGATCAGCGTGGCCGTCCAGATCTTGGTGATCGACCCGATCTTGAACACCGAGTCGGCGGTGACCTCGACCCGGGTGCGCAGGCTCAGCACGCCCGCGGCCTCGTCCTCGATCTTCCCGTTGGCCAGCACCGCGACCTGCGCGCCCGGCACGTCGTGTTCGGCGATGAGCTCGCTCAGACTCCACCCCATCGCGCCAGCTTAGGGGGTCAGGAACTCCCGGACGATCTCGGCGACGGCGGCCGGCTGCGTGGCGACCATGCCGTGGGTTCCGTCGACCTTCTTGACGGTGAGGTTCGGATTCGCCGCCGCCGCGGCGCTCAGATCGCGTTCGACGCCACGGCGACCGGCCTCCAGCAGCTCCTCGAAATCCCTGCCCTGCTGGAGGTTCCTCGTCGCCAACAACACCAGCGTCGGGCATAACACCTTGGCGAAGGCGTCGATGGTGTCGTCCACGAGGAAGGCGTCGAACACCGTTGTCAGGAAGGGAGTCTGCGCCTGCGCCTCGAACACCTCCCGCAGTGCGGCCAACTCCGTGTCGACGCGGGCGGGCTCCATGCCGGGGTAGTTGGCCGGCGCGGTGAGGGCGCCGCGATGACCGTCGATGCTGACCGCGGCCGGGCATTCGGGGTGACGCGCCGCCCACCGGCCGGCGATCATGCCGCCGAAGGACATGCCGACCACGGTCGGGTTGTCCAGGCCGAGCGCCTCGATGTCGGCCAGCGCGATGTCCCACGACCACGGCAGTTCCGCACGCAGGTCGACGGCGAACACGTGGTAAGTGTCGGTGAGATGGCCGGCGAACCCGCGCCAGTCCTCCGCGCTGCCGCCCAAGCCGTGCAGCAGAAGCAGGTGCGGTCCCGATCCGCCGAAGTCGATCATTCCAAACTCCTCATCCGGTTGCTGACAGATTCCGTGGTGACGCCGCCGTCGGCGTGACGGGCGAGTTTTCCCCTGGTCGCCAGGTCATGCACGCCCTGCCGGGTGACGCCGAGCATCGCGCCGGCGACGCCGTAGGAGACGTGGTCCACGCCCGGATAGCCGGCCTGGCGCGCGACGGCCCGCCCCAACGGCGTGCCCCACCAGTCCGCCGGCGGCTCGAAGCGATCACCCGGGTAGAGCGCGGCGATCAGGCGCGCGGCGCACATCACCGCCGCCGGCCGATCCTCCCCGAGCAGTTGCGTCGCCCACTCCTCGGCCGCCGCCCGAACCCGATCCGCCGGCTGTTCGACATTCAGCAATATCTCCAACGGATCGAGCAGCCGCTGCCGCACCACCGCGACCAACTGCCCGACCAGCGCCTCCCTCGAGACCGACACCGGATCACCTCCTTGACAGCAAGTGTCAAGTACTTGACAGCCGGCGTCAAGGAGCCGGTCGGTCCCCCGGCCCGAGCGCGCCCCGCAGCTCGCGCCGGCCGGCCAGGCCGAGCTTGCGGTACACGCTGGTCAGCGCGAACTCGACGGTCCGCGTGGTGACGTACAGTTCCGCGGCGATCTGCCGGTTAGTCCGGCCGGCGGCGGCCCGCCGCGCGACGAACGACTCCCGCTCGGTCAGCACGGCCGGGTCCGCCACGGCGAACCGGCGGCGTCCCCCGGCCTGCCGCAGTTCCCGCCCGGCGCGTTCCATCAACGCCACCGAGCCGCACCGCATCGCCATGCTGTGGGCCATCCGCAGCACGGACCGCGCCGGCAACTCCTCGCCCGACTCGCGCAGGAACTGGCCCCAGTCCGCCAACGCTCGCCCGTACTCCAGCCGCGCGGGCGATTCCCTCAGCACGTCAACGGCTTCGGCGAGCAGCACGGCGTCACCGGTGACCATGCCGGCCCCGCGCAACGCGACACCGACCGCCGACGCCGAGCCCCAGCGGCGCGCGAGCAGCAATTCCTGCTCCACCAACGCCATCGCTCGCCGACGATCTCCGAGTTGGCCCAACAGCAACGCCGCCGACGACCGCCACGGGCACACGGCCGGGTTCAGCACGCCGCGTTCGTCCATCCTGCGACCGCATTCGAGCAGGTCATGCAGCGCCCGCTCGGTGTCGCCGTCGGCGGCGCGGAGTCGTCCCCGTTGGAACAGCACGGAATCGAGCCGCGCCGACCCCGGAATCTCGCCGTCCAGCCCCTGCGCGCTCAACAGCACAGCCGCCGCCTGCGGCTCGTTCACGTCAATCAGGGCGCCAATCATCGGCGCCAGGGCCGTGGCGTGCGGGTCGTGCTGCGCCAACGTCAGCCGGCGGGCCTCGCGCAGATCACCGCGCCGCAGCGCGGAATCGGTGCGCAGCCCCAGGGCCAGCCGCTCCAGCGCGGGCCGCTGCTGGCCCGATATCGCCGTGAGCGCGTTGTCGCACAACCGGTCCGCCTCGTCGAGCTCGTCCATCATGGACAGTGCCGTCACGAGGTGGTGGAACACCCGCCGGTCGACCAGGTCGAACCCCGCCGTCACGGCCAGGTTCCGGCCCTTCACCCGGGCCAACGCGGCCAGAGTCGACCCGCGATCGCCCTTGAGCGCGCCGGACAGAGCCGCGATCGCGTGCCACAACCTTTGCCGGCGGGGGTTTTCCGGTTTCACCGGCATCACCTCGAGCACGCCGGCGTGCTCGATCTCGATCGACAACGGCGCCAGGTCGTCGTCGACGTCGGCCAGCACCCGGGCCGACTCGACCAGCCGGCCGCGCTCGGCGAGCTCGTAGGCCAGCGCCACGCTGCCGCCGGCCTGGGTCAAGTGCTCCAACGCCGCCGACGGATCGGTGTGCACCTCGGCCTCCCCCAAGGAGGTCAGCAGCCGCCTACGGTCCTCTTCGGACAGTGACTCGGCGAGCAGCCGCCGCAGGCACGCCGCCGCCCGCTCCGGATCACCGTCGGCCAGGGCGGTCGCCGCGTGCTCCCGCAGCATCCGCACCACCCACTCGTCGCCGGGCGGATCGGTCGCCAGCAGATGGTCGATCACCTCCTCGTCGCCGGCCCGCCGCTGGTAGAGGGCCTGCGCCGCCCGCAGGCGCAGCTCCGAGGGCACCCCGGCGACCAGCACGGACGTCACCAGGGGCATGCCGACGCCGCTGAACTCGACCAGTGCCCGGCTCGCCGTCTGGTGGTCGACGCCCGCGACCGCCGCGACCAGGGTCGGATCGGTGCTGCCCAGGATCTCCGCCGCCCGTCCGACCGCGGTCAGGTCCGACCCGAGCCCAGCGACGATCTTCGACGCCAGCGTCGGGGACGGCCGCCGGCACAGCTCACCGATCGGCGAGCCGCCGGCCTCGTGCCGCAACTCGGCCAGCAGCCAGGGATGCCCGCCGGTGGCGCGGAAGACCACGCCGGCGTCCGCCGGCGCCAGCGTTCGCACCACGTCCTCGCTGAAGCAGCCCAACGTCCAACGCCGGGCGTCCCGGGCGAACTCCGCCAGCCCACCCGGCAGCGTGGTCACGATCATCGCCACCGGCAGGTCGGTCAGCCGCCGGCGCAGGTAGTGCAGCAGCCGCAACGAGTCCGCGTCGGCCAGGTCGAGGTCGTCCACCGCGACCAGCACCGGTGTGCGGGCCGCCAGCTCGCGTAACTCGCGGTAGAGCTGCCGGAGCGCGGCCTGATGCATCCTCGGATCCGGGTCCCGCCGCCCGGCGATCCGGTCCACCACCGCGCCCGCGACCGGCTCGAACAGCTGCGCGGCCAGCTCGTACGGGAAATCCCGCTCGGTCGCCGAGCCCTGCGCCCGCAGGACCGTGAACCCGCGCTCGCCGGCGACCTCGGCGCACGCGCGCAGCAGCGTGGTCCGCCCCATCCTCGGCCCGGCCTCGACGCACACGACCGACGGCGTCTCGGAAAGCGCTTGCCGCCAGGCTGCCAGTTCCGCGTCGCGTCCGACGCACGCCTCTCGCACCCGCACCCCCAGCTCCCTCCACTGTCCCGCCGGGGGTCGTACGGGAAGCGCTCCACCCGCAAAAGAGAAGAAGCGCGAGTTCAGGGGTCATTCGAGAGCGCCGGCCGTGTTAGCTTCCCCACCGATCAAGGAGGGCCATGACACTCGACGAGTACGGCGCCGTCCGCGCCCACGCGGTGCGGCTGTGCCTGGCCGCCGGGGCCACCGTCGAAGAGGCCGAGGACTGCGTGCACGAGGCCCTGGTCGAGCTGCTGGAGGTGGCCGATCCCGAATCCGTGCGCACCCCGGCCGGCTGGGTCGCCACGGTATCCCGGCGGCGGTTCATCGACCAGGTCCGCCGTCGCTGCCGCGAACGCGTCGCCAGCCGCCGGGAGCACGCCGCCGCCCTCGCCCCGGTCGACCCCGCCGACCTCGTCGCCGACCGCGACCTCGCGCGCTACCTGGTCCGATCCATGGCCGACCTGCCGCCCACCACCCAGGAAGTCTGTGCCGCGATCGGTGCGGGAAAGTCCGAGGCCGACGTCGCCGAGTCCCTCGGTCTCACCGCCCGAGCCGTCGAGTCGCACCTCACGCGGGCCCGTCGTCGCCTGCGCAAGCTGCGCATCGCCATCGTGCTGCCGGTCGGCGTCGTCTGCGCCCGGCTCGTGCAGCGGCTGGCCGTTCCCCTGACCTGCGCCGCCGTCGCCACTCCCGTCGCCGCCGTCATGCTGCTGCCCGCCTCGCCGACGCCTCGGCAACCGCTCTCCGACCCGGAAACCCCGGCCGCCCTGACGACAACCGTGGCTCCGACCGCCGTGACCACCACCCGTAGCCCGGCCGTTGGCATCGCAACCCCGCCCACCACCACGACGCCCGCCCCGACCAGCTCGGAGAGCGCTCTCCCAAGCGCCACACTGCCGCTGCCGGTCTCCGACGTGGCCGTGCCGCCGGTGGAGGCCGTCGTCTCCACCGTTCTGGGGGCGCTCCCCACCTCCCTGCCGCCACTCCCGGAGCTGCCGCTCAAGCCGCCGCTGGACCGCTGACCAGCTCAAGATCATGGGACCGAACCTCACGTTCACCGTCAGGAAGGGCCCCTTCATGACGTTCGTCCCGTCCGAGCAGGACGGCGTCGATCACTGGGTACAGTGCGGGAATGGCTAACCTCAGGGAGCGGATCGCCGCGGAACTCGGTGTCAAGGCGACCATCGTGCCGAAGGTCGAGGTACGGCGGCGGGTCGATTTCCTCAAGGACTTCCTGCGATCCACCCCGGCCAAGGGTTTTGTGCTGGGCATCAGCGGCGGCCAGGACAGCACGCTGACCGGCCGGCTGTGCCAGCAGGCCGCCGAGGAGCTGCGGGCCGAGGGACGCGACGCCAGCTTCGTCGCGGTGCGGCTGCCCTACGGCGTGCAGGCCGACGAGGAGGACGCCCAGATCGCGCTGCGCTTCATCCAGCCCGACCGGTCGATCACGGTGAACATCAAGCCGGGGGCCGACGCCGTGTCGGCCGAGGTCGCCAAGAGCGTGGACGAGTCGCAGCTTCGGGACTTCGTGCGCGGCAACATCAAGGCCCGTGAGCGCATGGTCGCCCAGTACGCCGTCGCCGGGCAGCTGAACATGCTGGTCGTCGGCACCGACCACGCCGCCGAGGCGGTGACCGGGTTCTTCACCAAGTACGGCGACGGCGGCGTCGACGTCACCCCGCTGACCGGCCTAACCAAGCGCCAGGGCGCGGCCCTGCTCCAGGAGCTGGGCGCCCCGCCGAGCGTGTGGCAGAAGGTCCCGACCGCCGACCTCGAGGACGACCGCCCGGCGCTGCCCGACGAAGTCGCCCTGGGCATGACGTACAGCCAGATCGACGATTACCTGGAGGGCGCGGACGTCCCGGCCGAGATCGCCGAGAAGCTGGAGTCGGTGTTCCTCGCGACCCGCCACAAGCGGACCGTTCCGGTCACCCCGCTCGACGACTGGTGGCGCTGAGCCGTCACGCCGGCCCGCCGTCGGCGAACAACTCCTTGCAGTAGGCCGAGAAGACCTCGGCCCGGCGGGTAGGGCGGCCGCCGGCGGCCCGGCCGAGGACCAGCGGCGTGGTGGGCACGGTGTCGCTCAGCGGCACCGTGCGGAACGGCATGCCCTCGATGGACCGGTCCACGGCCGGGTGTTGCACGGAGAGCGTGTACCCGAGGCCACGGGCGACCATCGCGCGCGCCAGTTCGAAGCTGCCGGCGCGATGGGCGACGGCCATCGGCACGCCGGCGGCGTCGAACACCGAGCGGAAGTAGCGCTCGCTCGGCGGGACGTCGAGCAGGATGAAGGGCTCGGCGGCGAGCTCCCGGAGGGCGACCGAACGCCGGCGGCGGAAGCGGTGGTCGGCCGGCAGCAGGGCGTGGGGCTGCTGGTCGCGAAGCACCTCGACCTCGATGCCGGGCAGAACGTCCTGGCGGTAGAGGAAAGCGAGTTCGCACCGGCCGTCGAGCAGCTGTCGTTGCAGGTCGGGTAGCGAGCCCTCGACGAACTCGATGGTGACCTCCGGGCGCTGCTCGCGGAACCCGGCGATGGCGGCCGGCAGGCACAGCGCGGCGACCGGGCCGTAGCAGCCGATCCGGAGCGTGCCGGCGATCTCCTGACCGAGCCGCCGGGCGTCGGCGCCCAGTTCCGACACGGCCGTCAGCACGGCGCGGGCCTCCCCCACGACTTGCCGCCCGGCGTCGGTGAGCACGGCACTGCGGCCTGGTCCCCGGATGAGCAACCGCAGTCGGAGAGCGCTCTCCAACTCCGACAACCCCAGCGAGACGGCCGACTGGGAGACATGGCAGCGCTCGGCCGCGGCGGTCAGACCCCCGGTGTCGGCGACGGCGACGAGGTACTCCAACTGCCGCAGATTCATCGGGTCAGCTTATGTCCTTGGTAAGAATTTTGAGCTGTTCAGATGAATGCGGGCCGTGCAAAGGTCGAAGCGTGACCCGCAGCCATTCGTATCCCTTCGTGCCGTACCGCCGGCCGCGACTGTCCGCGGCGGAGTCGCTGCGACGCGGCGAGGAGTTCCACCGACGTCTGGACGAGCGCCGCTCGGTGCGCTGGTTCTCGTCGGATCCCGTGCCACTACGGGCAATCGAGCTCGCCGTGCAGGCGGCCAACACCGCGCCGAGCGGGGCTCACTTCCAGCCGTGGACGTTCGTCGCGACCGAAGATCCCGACCTCAAGCGCCAGGTCCGAACCGCCGCCGAGGAGGAAGAACGCCGCTTCTACCGAGAGCGCGACGCCCCCGACTGGCACGCCGCACTGGCCCGACTGGAGACCGACGAACACAAGGAGTTCCTGGAGAGCGCCCCCTGGCTCGTCGTGGCGTTCGCCCAGAAGTCGACCCCACTGCCCGACGGCTCCCTGCGCAAGAACTACTACGTCAACGAGAGCGTCGGCATCGCCTGCGGGCTGTTCATCGCCGCCCTGCACGAGATGGGGCTGGCCACCCTGACCCACACCCCCAACCCCATGGCCTTCCTCACCGAACTGTTCGACCGGCCGACCACCGAGCGGCCGTACATCCTGTTCCCGGTCGGCTACCCGGCAGACGACTGCGAAGTGCCCGATCTACGCCGGAAACCGCTCTCCGAAGCATTGGTGATCGCCCACAGTTGACTGTGGTTTGGAGAGCGCTCTCCGGGGTGGCGGGGTCTGCTTGAGGGGTGGGGACCGTTATCCAGCTGACTCCGGGTGGATTTTGCGCGGAGACCTCTGGGCGATGGCGTATCAAGGCGCTATCGGGCAGGCTCCGCCTGCCTCGATACGCAAGAAGCTTATGCCATCGCCCCCCTCCGCGCAAAATCCACCCTCCGGAGCCTGGAGGTGAAGATGATTGTCACCATGGTGCTTTGGGTGGGGCCGTGATGCTGGTTGTGGGGTCGTGACGCTGTTTAGGGGGTCGTCGCGATTATGCATGAAACGGGAATTTCACCCGTTAGTGGTTCGATTTGGATCTTGATGGGGAGTATTCTTGGGGTATGGAAGAAATCACCCAGGAGCTGGAGTCTGCTGAGCCTTCGGGAGCGATGTTGGACCTGCTCCTTGGCGCGGATCTCTCCACTCTGACCGCTGAGCAACAGGTCACGGCGTTCGTCATGGCCCGCAAGATCACGGCGGTTGCCGACCACGCCCGGCTGTGCATTCTCCGGAATTTCGACGACCTGGCCGAGATGTCCATGGCCACCCACGAGTCCGAACAGTCCCTGTTCCGCCAACAGGAACGCGCCGAAGTCCTGGACCGGCTGCCTCGGCTGTGTGAGCAACTGCGACGCGGCGAGATCGACCTACGCCGGTTGGAGACTGTGGACGAGCGGGTGGTCCACCTCGACCCCGCCACGATCCCCCAGATCGAAGACCAACTGGTCGAGGTCGCCGCCGAGCTCACCCGCACCCAACTCGCGCGCCGCACCACCAAACTGGTCGCCGAGGCCGACCCCCTGGGCTACGAGCAACGCCGCCAGAAGGCCCGTGACAAGGAGCGGCGGATCGAGTTCTATCCACTGCCCAACGGCATGGCCGAACTCCGCATCCGGATGTCCGCGATCGACGCCCGGCAGTGCTACGACATCGCCACCGCCGACGCCCGCGCCCTGTGCAAGGACTGCCGCACCACCGACCAGAAGCGGGTGGACGCGTTCCTGGACCGGTTCCTGGGCTACGGCATCGACCGGAAGGTCCAGGTCCACGTCACCCTGTCCATGGAAACGCTGATGGGTCTGACCGAGGACCCGGGCCTGCTCGACGGCTACGGCCCGATCAGCGCCGACTCCGCCCGCGAACTGGCCATGCTCGGCCCCTGGCGCGGCGTCCTGCTCGATGAGTACCAGCGGGCCGCCGCGATGGCCACCCACCTCTACAAGCCCCCAGCCCGGTGTCGGGAGTTCACCAAACTCCGCGACGGCGGCACCTGCTGCGCCCCCGGCTGTGTCAACCCCATCCAGGAAATCGACCACACCGTGCCCTGGCCCCAGGGAAAGACGAACCCGGACCAGCTCAAGGGCTACTGCCAACACCACCACCACATCAAGCACGGCAACCACACCGTCACCCTCGACGAGGACGGCACCCTGCACTGGGTCACTCCCCAGGGCCGGCACTACACCACCCAGCCCCACCAGTACTGACCACCACGCAGTCCCGCCCTACCGCCCCCGCCGCACTCGTTCTTTGACAATTTCACAGCGAACCGAAACTCCCCCTCCAACGACACAAAGCTGGCGACCCGGGAAAGCGACTGGCAACACAGACTTTCCGCTTTGACAATCGGAGGGTGGATTTTGTGTGGAGGGGGGCGATGGCATAAGCTTCTTGCGTATCGAGGCAGGCGGAGCCTGCCCGATAGCGCCTTGATACGCCATCGCCCAGAGGGGTGAGTCGGCAGCGGGAACTTCCCCCGCTGCCGCTCTCAGAACCGTGCGTGAACCTCTCAGCTCACACGGCTCCCATCGTCCAACCTGCCGGCTTCGCGCCAAAGCGCCAGTGAGCAAAGAATCCAGGATACACCCGGCAGATCTCCGCCAGCTTCTCCCGCGCCCGCCGGTAACTCCGCCGCAACCGTTTATACTTCCGAACCAGCCATCGCACCAAACACTCGTTGATGCGACGAAGGAGACGAACCAACTCGGACTTGTAGAAGACACCGTAATAGTTGATCCACCCTTGCACGATCTGGTTGACCATCCGCGCGAGGGCCTTCATGTCACGGTCGGTGTGCCGCCCGATCCGCCAGGACTTGATCTCATACCCCATGTCCTTCCTCGCCGCCGCGCTGACCGCAGGCAGGAAGCTGGTGAACACCACCCCGCCCCTGCCCTTGGCCCCACGGGCCCGGAACGTGTACCCCAGAAACGTGAACTCCGCGCACGGGAACGTCCCGCCCCGTCGCCCGTCCCTGCAGTACACGATCGTCGTCTTGGCCGGATGCAGCTCCATGCCAAGACCGGCGAGTCGGGACGCCACCGCGTCCCGGACCTGACGAGCCTGCCCCTCGGTGCGGCAGTGCACGACCACGTCATCGCAATACCGCTCGAACCTGACCGCCGGGAACTCCCGGGCCAGCCACACGTCCAGCGCGTAGTGCAGGAAAAGATTCGCCAACAACGGCGAGATCGCCGACCCCTGCGGGGTGCCGCGATCCCGGGCCGCCAGCGTCCCGTCGCGCTGTCGCAGCGGCGCGACCAGCCACCGCCGCACACACAACAGAACCCACCGCGCCTCGGTGTGCTTCTCCACAGCCGTGACCACCAGGTCATGGGGAACGGTGTCGAAGAACGCCGCGATGTCCAGATCGACCACCCAGTCGTACTCCCAACACCGCCGCCGGCACACCGCGATCGCATCCAACTGCGACCGCCCCGGACGATAGCCATAGGAGTCCGGATGGAACACCTTCTCCACCTCGGGCTCCAGGAACATCGCCACCGCCGTCTGCGCGACCCGGTCGGCCACCGTGGGCACACCCAGCGTTCTCACGCCCACGCCACCGGGCTTAGGGATCTCCACCGCACGCACCGGGGGCGGAAAATACGTCCCCGACGACATCCGATTCCAGATCTTGTACAGGTTGTTCTTCAGATCCTTCTCGAACGCCTCGATGGACACCCCGTCCACTCCGGCAGCACCCTTGTTGCCGCGAACCTTCTCGAACGCCTCCCACACCAACTGCTTCGAAATCGTAAACGGCTTACCTTCAGGCTGCGATTCGCCCATTCGACTCCTCCCAGGAACTCTGGTTGATCGCTGACCGAACCCGGACGACCCGACCCCTTCGCTCCACCCCCGTTACAGGAGCTTCCTCACTACTACGGGCCAGTCCGCCTCCCCGCCTCGCACCCGGTACTCAGTTCCTTGTAGTGGTAGCTACTTGAAACGCTCCCTCTCGCCGGCCGCGTCAACCCGCGACCGGCAGTGTCGAGGCGAGGGATTCCCATCTTCCGCGCCGGCGCCCAGACCACGCTCACGCCATCTCTGTGCCGGACACCGCCAGGCCAATAAACAGGCACCCGCCTGACTCATCCCGGAACATGGAGACCTGCCCCGGTTTCGATGTCACTTTATTTGTTAACGACACGTTCCCGATGGTTCACACGCGTTCGTCTTCGTGGTCCACACCTGCCGCCTTCAACGACGACTTTTCTGCGACGCTCACCACCACGACTCATTCACCGCAGCAGCTCGCAGTGGTTTGAGACCTCCTCCTGCAAGGCGATCCCGGAGGGCCTACCTCCATCACCGGCACAGCACCGCTCTCAGCGTCCTTCGGCTTCTACCCGACAGCACCTCCGAAAACGTCAATGGCACACTCTCCACACAAAATCCACCCGGAGCCCCCAACCCGCCGCCCCACCCCACCCCCAACCGAACAACGCCCCCACCCCTCAACGCAAACCCCCACAACCCCCAACAACCCCCGAATCCCCACCGCCAAGCGCCATGACCCACCCCCACGGCAACCGCGCGGCGCGGGCACCCAAATCACAACTACAGCCGTACCAAGCCACAGCCACACCACCCCCACCGTCCACCACTCCACCGGGAACACAGCCAGGCCCGGCGCATGCCGAACTACCCCAGATCCCCACCCAATCCGGCCAGGCCTCCGGCAATTCCCCGCCCAATCCGGACAGGGACAGGCTTCGAAACTTGCCGGCCGTGAAGCTGGGCAATGCCGATGGGGTCGGCGTAGTCAGAGGACGGTCGGCGTAGTCAGCGGACGGGCTGGGGAAGGCTGGAGGCCCGGGAAACCGCTCTCCGAAGCCTCGGTGATCACCCACGACCGACCGCAACCTCGGAGAGCGCTCTCCGACACCGGTCACCGGGACTGGCGGTCGGTGTGCGCGGAGTGGGCTTGGGAATCGGCTACATCGAGATGTTCAAGGGGCTCGGCCCGCACATCGCGGTCGAGCTCGACGGCATCGACCTCGTCGAGCCGGACGTGGTGTACGACGGCGAGGCCGAGATCGACCTCGGCGGCCGGCTGGTGCGGCTGACGGCCCAGGGCCCCGCGCACACCGTCGGCGACCAGACCGTCCTGATCGACGACCGGGTCCTGTTCACCGGCGACATGGCCGAGACCCGCATGTTCCCCATCGCCCCGCACTTCCCGCCGCACGACGCCGACGTCGACATCACCGGCTGGATCGCCGTCATGGACCGCCTGATCACCCTCGACCCAGCGGTTGTGGTGCCGGGCCACGGCGAAGTCACCGACGTCTCGCTGCTCCGCGACATCCGCGACTACCTGCGGTTCGTGCAGGCACAGGCCAACAACCACATGACGCCGGGACGGACGTCGCCGCAGCCGCCGAGACCATCGCGGCCGAGGCCAGGAAGCGTTGGGACGCTTGGGAGAACCCGGAATGGATCGACTTCGCGGTGCGGGTCTGCTACGGATGATCCCGTGCTTGTGACGTCCCGGTCGGCTGCGGAGTACCGCGCGATGTTCGACCTCTCCCCCGATGATCTCGCCGGCGTGACGCTGGACTGTTGTGCGGGCGGGGCGAGCTTCGCGGCGGAGACGCCGGACGTGGTGGCGGTGGATCCGGCCTATGCGATGGGAATCGACGAGCTGGGGCGGCTGGTGCGTGCCGGGCTGCACGACGGGGATCGGATGATCCTGGACCACCGGGATCGCTTCGAGTGGAGCTGGTACGGCAGCGTCGAGCGGCGCCGGGCGATGCGGATGGCGGCGGCGGAGGCGTTTCTGGCGGATCTTCGGGAGCGGCCGGGGCGGTACGTGGCGGCGGCGTTGCCGGCGCTGCCGTTGGCGTCGAAGAGCGTGGATCTGGCGCTGTGTTCCCATTTGCTGTTCACGTGGGCGAATCGGCTCGACGAGAAGTGGCACCGGCAGGCCATCGAGGAACTGGTGCGGGTGGCCCGACAAGAGGTGCGGATCTTCCCGCTTGTCCTCCAGGGCACAGCGGAGCCGGTGGGGTTCCTCGACCGGCTCCGCTCGACACTGCCGCCCAGCCAGCTGCGGGAAGTGCCCTACCGGTTCCAGCGCGGAGCCCGGCACATGCTGGTGGTGGACGCGACCGGCCGCGCCGCATGGACATCGCGACGTTGACCACAACCGCGACCACCCTGGCCGGCCGCCCGCTCGGCGCAGAATGATCTCCATGGGGTATCAGCACCGGCCGGCCACGCCGGCCGATCTACCGGCGATCGTCGACATCTACAACGCGGCGGTCGCCGCCCGGACCAGCACCTGCGACCTCGACCCGGTCACCGTCGAGTCGCGGCGGCCGTGGCTGGAGCAGGCCCGGCACCCGATCTGGGTGGCCCACCCGGCCGAGGATCCCGGCACGGTCACCGGCTACCTCTCGTTCGAGCCGTTCCTCAACGGCCGCCCGGGCTACGACGTCACCGTCGACCTGGCGATCTACCTGCATCCCGAACACCTCGGCCGCGGGCAGGGCCGCTACCTGCTGGGCGAGGCCGTCGCCCACGCCCCAAGGCTGGGCGCGCGGACCATCGCCACCACGATCTTCGCCAGCAACGAGCCGAGCCTGCGGCTGTTCCGCTCCTACGGATTCGAGGAGTGGGGCCGGCTGCCGGGCGTGGCCGAGCTGGACGGCGTGGCCAAGGACGTGGTGGTCGTCGGCAAACGGCTCTAAATGCCGATGGTGTCGGGGATCTCGGCCGAGTCGGTGAGCCGCAGCTTGCGCCGGGCCCGCTGGTAGAAGGTGGTGCGGCCCAACCGAACGACGCGCGCCGCGCCGGGGCGGGCCAGCAGCTCGATCCGGTCCCCCGGGCCCACGTAGCCGGCGACCTCGCCGTCCACCTCGACGGCCAGGCGCCCGCTGGTCGGCAGCAGCTCCAGCTCCACGGTGTCGTGCACGGACAGCACGACACCCCGGCTCCAGGCCGAGTGCGGGGCGGCCGGGGTGACCAGCAACGCCTCCACCGAGGGACTGGTGATCGGGCCGCCGGCGGAGAAGCTGTAGGCGGTGGAACCGGTCGGCGTCGCGACGATCACGGCGTCGGCGGCGTAGCTGACGAACCGCTGCCCGGCGACCCTGACGGCGACCACGGCGCTGCCGTCGCCGGGCACCCGCACCACGGCGACGTCGTTGAACGCCGTCACGGTCCGGTCGCCGAGCATGGCGTCCACGGCCAGCCGCGGCTCGATGGTGAACTCGTGGTCGTCGATGGCGGTCAGGGCCTCGGGCAGGTCGGGCACGTCGACCTCGGCCAGGAAGCCGAGTTTGCCCAGGTTGACGCCCAGGACCGGGGCCCGCTGACCGTCGGCGATGCGCATCGCCCGCAGCATGGTGCCGTCGCCGCCGAGGCTGACCACCAGGTCGGCCCGCCGGCCCAGCTCGTCGGCGGTCACCGGCACGGCGGCGCAGTCCAGCCGGCCGACCTCGCCGGCGATGCCGAGGATCTCGATGTCCCGCTTGGCCGCCCAACCGAGCACGGCTTCGACGGCGGCCATCGAATCACGCTGGGGATGCAGCACAAGGCCCGCGGAATGCATGGGGGAAGTCTGCCGCGTCCCGGCCGTTCCGGCGAGCGCCTGCGCTCCGCAGAATTTTTTCGACACTATGCAGATTTTTCTCTGCGCCGTGTCATAGTGGACGGGTGGCGGCGAAGCGTCGGGACGCACCGAGCAAGGGTGACCAGCGGGTTCAGGCGATCCTGGACGCCGCCGAGGTGCTGCTCGAACGGGAGCGCGCCGAGCCGATGACGGTCGAGTCGATCGCCAAGGGCGCGGGCATCCTGCGCGGCTCCCTGTACTTCTACTTCGGGTCGAAGCAGGAGGTGCTCACGGCGCTGGTGGCACGCACGGTCGCCCGGTTGCACATGGCCGACCCGCCGGACGCCCCGGCCCGCGACATCGTGCGCTGGGCCGTGGAGAACACGGCCCGCACGTGGCGTGAGCACGGCACCGTGATGCGGGCGGCCGTCGAGTTCGGTCCCGAGGTGCCGGCGATCAACCAGCTGTGGCAGGACATCATCGCCAACAACACCAAGGTGATGGCCCGGGTCCTGGTCGCGGCCGGAGTGTCCGAACAGGACGGTCCGACCGGCGCCGATGCGCTCGCGCAGGCCCTGTGCTGGATGACCGAGCGCAACTTCTACCACGCGTCAACCCAACCCGGCGGCCTGGAGCGGATGACCGAGACACTGGTCGAGCTCTGGTGCCGCGTGCTCCCTGGCGGACAGTCGTGCTCTTCCTGATCACTGCGGCTGGTCGGGGCCGGCCGCGCCGCCGTCGACAAGGACCTGGCCGAGTGGGAGCAGCTGTCCCACTCCACCGACTTCCCCGACGGACACCAGATCGCCTCGAACGGAACCCCGCGGTGGTTCAGTTGAGTTGCCAGTAGATTTCGGTCCAGACGTTGGCGGGGTTGTCGTCGTGGGGGCCGTAGACCTCCCAGCGGACGCCGGTTCGGGTCAGGCCCTGCTCGGCGCACCACGAGACGACGGCATCGTGGGCGGCGCCCAGCTCCGCGTACGATCCATAGTGGACGGTCTTGGCGGCCCGGCCGGCCGGCAGTGTCGATGCGACGACCCGGCCGGTCAGCTCGCACGGCGCCAGTAGCTCAACGCCGACCTCGACCCGGGGCGAATCGTCCAGGTACAGCATGATGTTGCGGCAGCCGCGGGTGACGCCGCCGGCCCGCAGGCAGGCCCACACCTCGTCCAGCAGCCGCTTCCACACCGCCGGATACTCCGGCCAGGTCGTGGTGGCCGCGACCACCGCCGTCGGCCGGGCCTCGACGTCCACCACGGTCACCGAATGCCGCACAGGCCCATGCTAAGGGCCTACCGTGGGGTAATGATGGTTGTGGTGTGGATCGTCGTGGCGCTGTGGGCGCTGGGTGAGGTCGGGCTGCAACTGACGCAGCTGCTGCGCAGCGGGCGCACCAAGACCCGCGAATGGGCCAGCTACGGCGGGATCATGGTCACGGCGGTGCTGGCGGTCGTGCTGGCGGCGCTGATCCGCCGGGCGCTGCCGGCCCTGGACTTCCCGTCGCGGGACACCGGCTGGCAGGTCGCGATCACGCTGCTGATCGTGCTGGGCGGCGGCTTCCGGCTGTGGTCGATCGCCATGCTGGGCCGCTACTTCCGCGCCGTGGTGCACATCCAGGAGGACCACCACGTGGTGCGCTCGGGCCCGTATCGCGTGCTGCGCCACCCCTCGTACACCGGTCTGTTGGTGGCCCTGCTCGGGATCGCCCTGCTGTACGGGAACTGGCTGTCGGTGGTGGTGTTCGAGGCGCTGGTGATCGTCGGCGTGCTGAACCGGATCCGGATCGAGGAGCGGGTCCTGCTCGACGGCCTCGGCGCGGACTACGCCGCGTACATGCGCGAGACGAACCGGCTCATCCCCGGGGTGTGGTGAAACCCCGGCTTGAGGGTTCTGGCCAGAATCGCACGTCATTCGAGGAAAAGCCTCAAATAGCAGTTCAATGACACACTTGAAGGGTGGAAATCGACGAACTGAGCCGGCACATCACCGACACCTACGCCGGGGTGCGCGTCGCGGAGCACGCGGGCGACCTCTTCTTCCTCTACGACCCGGACGGCGACCTGCCGCCGCAGCGGCAGATGCCGTTCGTCACGATCGTCACCGGCGACCACTACGACACTGCCTCCCAGCTCGACCGGGACGGCGCGTACCGGGTCAACATCGGCCTGACCAAGGCCGGTTACGCCGAACTCATCGGACAGTCCACAGTGGACGATCACACGCCGAGGGATCGGATCATGCCCCACCCCGAGTACGCCGGCCAGCACTGGGTCTGCGTGGTCGCCCCCGGCGAGCGGACCGCCGACACGGTCCGGAAGCTGATCGCCGACGCCTACGAGTTCGCCGCCCGCAAGCACACCAACCGCCGCTGACGGGCGAGGCGGCGCCGGCTCGCACCGGCGCCGCCGATGCTCACCACGTGACGGGCAGCGTCCGCAGGCCGTAGATGATGGCCGAACTCTTGAACTCCGACAGCGGGAGCGGCTCGACCAGCCGCAGCCCCGGCGCCCGGCGCAGCAGCGTCGTCAACGCGACCTGGAGCTCGATCCGGGCCAACTGCTGCCCCAGGCATTGGTGCGCGCCGAACCCGAACCCGAGATGGGTGCGGGCTTGCCGGCCCAGGTCAACGGTGTCCGGATCGGCGTACACCTCGCCGTCCCGGTTGCCGGACTGGATGGCCGCGACCAGCCACTCCCCGGCCTTGACCGTCGAGCCGCCGACCGTGACGTCCTCGGTGGCCTGCCGCAGCAGGCCGAACTGGATCACCGTCAGATAGCGCATCAGCTCCTCGACGGCGGCCTCCGGCGAGGCCTGCAACGCGGCCAGCTGCGCGGGATTCTCCAGCAGCGCCACCGTGCTCAGCGCGATCATGTTCGCGGTCGTCTCGTGCCCGGCGATCAGCAGCGTCCCTCCCAGCGTGACCAACTCCTCCATGGCCAGCGGGCGGTCGGTCTCCTCGCCACGGGCGATCAGCCGGCTCAACAGGTCGTCCCGCGGCTCGGCCTGCCGCTGCCGGACCAGTCCGCCGATGTAGTCGCAGGTGCGCTGCCAGGCCGCGCCGCGGGTCTCCCAGTCGGTTTCGGTGTCCAGCAGCAGCACGCTGTCGTCCTGGAACGCCGCGCGGTCGGCGTAGGGCACGCCCAGCATCTCGCAGATCACCAGCGACGGGATCGGCAGCGCGAAGTCGGCCACCAGGTCGGCTTCGGGCTTGGCCACCATGGCGTCGATGTGCTCGTCGGTGATGCGCTGGATATAGGGCCGCAGCGCCTCCATCCGCCGCACGGTGAACTCCCCGATCAACATACGCCGCAGCCGCGAGTGCTCCTCGCCGTCCAGCTGGATGATCTGACCCGGGTTCGGCGACCGCTCGAAATCGTAGCCCGGCACCATGTGCTGCGAGCTGGCAGCCCGTGAGCTCAGCCGCGGATCGGCCAGCACCGCCCGGATGTCCTCGTACCGGCTGACCAGCCACGCGTCCATGCCGGCCGGGCAGCGCACCGGCGAGACCGGCTCCTCGGCCCGTAACCGGGTAAAGGCCGAGTCGGGGTCGAATGGGCAGGAATCGGGCCGGGCCACCGGGAATTCGGGCGTATCGACGGAGCGCGTTGAAGTCACATGGGATAGTTTGCCAGCCATGAAGTCACGCTGGGTGGTTCTGCTGGTTCTCTGCGCGATCGCGGTGCTGGGCGTGGGAGCCCCGGCCGCCTCGGCCACCCCGTTCCCGATCACCCGCTGCGTGTTCACCCCGACGCCGGACAACCCCGCCGCCCGGCCGGTGCTGCGGCCGCTGCCGATCGCCCCGACCGTCGGCTCCGTGGACGTGACCTTCCGGTTCAACTACGGCCCGGTGACCGTGCGGCTCAACCGGGCCGGCGCCGCCCCGTGCGCCGTGCAGAACCTGGTCAGCCTGGTGGCGCAGCGGTTCTACGACCACAGCCAGTGCTGGCGGCTGACCAACAGCGAGCGGCTGGGCGTGCTCCAGTGCGGGGACATCTACGAGGTGGAGAAGGGCGGCCCCGGCTACAAGTTCCCCGACGAGACCGACGGCGCCGAGACCTACGGGCGGGGCACCATCGCCATGGGCAACCAGGGCCCCGGCACCAACGGCAGCGAGTGGTTCATCGTGCACTCGTTCGCGCACATCCCGACCAACTACTCGGTGATGGGCACGGTGGTGCGGGGCATGGACGTGCTGGACCGGATCGTGGCCGCCGGCATCATCCCCAGCGACCGCGGCCCGCTGGACGGCGCGCCGGCCCAGCCCGTCAAGATCCTGCGGGGCAGCCTGGGCTAATTAGCGGTGGTCGGCCTCGCCGGTCTCCAGCAGCGTCGAGGCCGCGCCGATCACGTTCGGGTCCGGCTTGCCGATGACCTCGTGGTCCTTGTCCTCGTAGTCGATCAGGGACAGCACGTGGCGCATCGCCTCGACCCGGGCCCGCTTCTTGTCGTTGCTCTTCACCACGGTCCACGGCGCGTGCTCGGTGTCGGTGGCGCGGAACATCGCCACCTTCGCCGCCGTGTAGGCGTCCCAGCGGTCCAGTGACTCCACGTCGTTCGGGCTGAGCTTCCACTGCCGCACCGGGTCCACCTGGCGGATCAGGAAGCGGGTGCGCTGCTCGGCCTGGGAGACGGAGAACCACAGCTTCACCAGCAGCACGCCGTCGTCGACCAGCATCTTCTCGAACGTCGGCACCTGGCGCAGGAAGCGGTCGTACTGCTCGTCGGTGCAGTAGCCCATCACCCGCTCCACGCCGGCGCGGTTGTACCAGGAGCGGTCGAACAGCACGATCTCGCCGGCCGTGGGCAGGTGGTTGACGTAGCGCTGGAAGTACCACTGGCCCTGCTCGCGCTCGGTCGGCTTGTCCAGCGCCACCACCCGCGCCCCGCGTGGGTTGAGGTGCTCGGTGAAGCGCTTGATGGTGCCGCCCTTGCCGGCCGCGTCCCGGCCCTCGCACACCACGACCATGCGCCGGCCGGTGTCCTTGATCCAGTACTGCATCTTGAGCAGCTCGATCTGGAGCAGCCGCTTGACCAGGTCGTACTCCTCGCGGGCCATCCGGTCGGGGTACGGGTAGTTCTCGCGCCAGGTGTCGACCACCGAGCCGTCGGCCCGCAGCAGGATCGGCTCGTCGCCGTCCTCGTACTCCACCACCATGTCGTCGTGCTGGAGCTCCGGGAACCGGGCGAGGACCTCAGGGGATTGCTGGATCACGGCCCCAGGCTTACCTGTGGGTCACGGCCGGGACAAGGAACTCCGGGTTACCAGCGGATTGACTTCAGTTGTCACTGAAGCAATAGTGCTTTTATTCACACGCGATGCCGTCGTTGTCGCGGTCGAGGGCGGGCCGGTAGCCGGGCTGACCACGGTAGATCGGCGCGGCGCCGGCGGCCCGGGCGGCGGCGCAGTTCTTGTAGTAGACCTCGGTCGGCGCGGGCGGCGTGTAGGCCGGCGGCGGGGGCGTGTAGGCCTGCTCGGTGGTGTGCGGCGGGGCAACCGTGGTTGTCTCGTTCCGGGCAACCCGGACGGTGACCCGCGAGGTGGTCGGGGCGTTCACTCCGATCCCGTCGACCGACACCACGTGCCAGCCATCGGTGAGAACGACCGCATTGCCGTCCGGCCCGTACACCTCCACATCCCAGAAACCGAGGCTGTGCAATTCGGTTTGCACATCACTGGCGGACTTGCCGACCACGTCGTCCGGGATCGTCGCCATCAGAACCGTTGTCGTGGTTGTGGTGGTGGTGGTGGTCGTCGTCGTAGTCGTCGTGGCGGTTGTGGTCGGTGCGGGCACCGCGACATTTCCGGCCGCGCCGCAGGCCGACGCGAGGCCGATGAGCGCCACCGCGGCCGCGGTTCTGGCGCAGGTTCGCAATTCCACGGTGATCCCCTTCCGGATGCGCTACGGCCGGAACTATCGGGGTCCTTCTCGGTCCGTTACACCCGTAATGCCCGGTCGGCGTCGGGCGATGCACTGGCATAGCCTGCGGGTGTGGCGTTGTGTGAGCGGGAGTCGGAACGCGCGCGGCTGGCGGAGTTGGTGGCGGGTGTCCGGGAGCGCGGCGGGGCGCTGGTGGTGCGCGGCGAGGCCGGCATGGGCAAGTCGGCGTTGCTGGCGGAGATCGAGACGCCGGGCCTGCGAAGGTTGACGGCGGTGGGTGTGGAGGCCGAGCACCACCTGCCGTACGCGGGCCTGCATCAGCTGTTGTTCCCGCTGCGCAAGGGCATTGCCGGCCTGCCGGCCGTTCAGCAGGAGGCGCTGGGCACGGCGCTGGGACTGGCCGACGGGCCACGGCCGGAGATCTTCCTGGTCGGCATGGCGGTGCTGACCCTGCTGGCCGAAACCGGCGAGCCGCTGCTGCTGATCGTGGACGACGCGCACTGGCTGGACGCGAACAGCCAGGAGGTCCTGGCGTTTGTCGCCCGCCGCCTGGAATCGGAGCCGATCGTGCTGGTGGCGGCCGTTCGGGACGGTGAGCCTTCCCGAATGGATACACTTCCGGCGCTGCGTCTCAAGCCGCTGAGCAGTGCCGGGGCGACCGGATTGCTGGCCCGAACCGCGCCGGAGTTGACGGCGTCGCAGCGACAAGACGTGGTGTCCGCGGCGGCGGGAAATCCGTTGGCGTTGCGGGAACTGACGCGTGGCGACGTGACCAGCCTGGAGCGGACTTTCGCGGCGCGGATGCGCAAGCTGCCGCCGGAGACGTGGACCGTGCTGTTGGTCGCGGCGGTGAATGACACCACCGCGTTGCCCGAAGCGTTGTGCGCCGCGAAGGCGGACTTGGTGGCGCTCACCCCGGCCGTGGAAGCGGGGATGATCACTGTCGCTGACGACGCCCTCGCCTTCCGGCATCCGTTGATGCGGTCGGCGATCGTCAAGGACGCGGATCCGCGCCAACGGCAGGCGGCCCACCAGGCCCTGGCTTCCGCGCTGGCCGACGAGGACCGACGCGTGTGGCACCGGGCAGCGGCAGCGACCGGCCCGGACGAGGCGCTGGCCGCCGAGTTGCAGCGATCGGCCGAACGCCTGGAGCGCCGCGGCGGCGTCGACGCCACCGTGACCGCATTGGAGCGGTCGGCCCGCCTGAGCCAATCGTTGCCCTTGAAGGCCGGGCGGTTGTTGAAGGCCGCCGCCCTCGCGGTCGAGACCGGGCGGCGGGAGCTGGTCGATCGGCTGCTGGCCGAGGCATCGAAGCTCGACCTGACCGACACCCAGCGGGCCGTGGTCCGCTGGCTGCCGACCGCCTTCGACGACGGCCTGCGCGACGACGTCGCCGGCGCCGGTGAGCTGGCCGACCTGGCGATCAAGGTCCTCGACGACGGCGACCTGAACCAGGCCGTACAGATCCTGTGGGGCGCGGCCATGCGGTGCTTCTGGGTCGAGCCCGGCCCGGCCGACCGCCGCCGCCTGACCCGCGCCGCCGACCGGATGCCGCTCGACCGGCACGACCCGAGGCTGGTGGCGATCAACGCCTACGTCACGCCGTTCGACCGGGGCGAGGGGGTGCTGGCCGACCTGGCCGAGCTGGCCCGGCACGGCGAGCGGGACGCCTCGGTGGACCGGTTCCTGGGCAGCGCCTCGATGTTGGTCGGCGCGTTCGACCTGTCGGCCCGGTTCTCCGCCAGCGCCCAACCGGGTCTGCGGGCACAGGGCCGGCTGGCGTTGCTGGCCCGGGCCCTGGGCGTGCAGGCGTGGAGTTGCGTCCGGCTGGGCGATCTGGCCACCGCCCTGTCCGCGGCCGAGGAGGGGCAGCGTCTGGCGGTCGAGACCTCGCAGCCGTACATCCACGGCCTCACCCTGGCCACCCAGGCGGAAATCGCCGCACTGCGCGGAAACTACGGCCACTGCGAGGAATTGGCCGCCCAGGCCGAGCGAATCGGGCTCGCCGCCGGCGCGCGGCCGGTGCTGGCCACCGTGCAACTGGCGCGGGGCATCGCCGCGCTGGGTGAGGGCCGGCACGCCGACGCGTTCGCGAACCTGATGCGGCTCAACGATCCTGCCGATCCCGCGTGCCAGATGGCCTTGCGCTGCTACCAGATCCCCGAACTGACCGAGGCCGCGGTGCGCTGCGACCAACTCGGCGTCGTCAGGGAACTGTTGCAGGAGTTCGAGATGCACGCCATGTCGTCACCGTCACCGGCGCTCCACAATGGACTCCGGCATGCCCGCGCGGTGCTGGCCCCGAATCATGAGGCGGAGAAACTGTTCCGGGCCGCGCTCGACGCCGAGGCCTGGCCGTTGGAACGCGGCCGCACACAGCTCGCCTACGGGGAATGGTTGCGGCGGCAACGACGTCCGGTCGACTCACGGCCGCAGCTGCGCGCCGCCCGCGAGACGTTCGAGGCGCTGGGCGTCACGGCCTGGGCCGAGCGCGCCCGCAACGAGCTGCGCGCCGCCGGCGAAGCCAGCCCCGAGGTGCACACCGGCGCGCTCGGCGAGCTGACGGCCCACGAACTGCACATCGCCCGACTGGCGGCCGAGGGCTTGACGAACCGGGAGATCGGGCAGCAGCTTTATCTCTCGCACCGGACCGTCAGCACCCACCTGCACCGGATCTTCCCCAAACTGGGCGTCAGCTCGCGCACCGAGCTGCGAGAGGTGCTCGGGCGATGACGTACGCCCGCTACGTCACCTGACGGTCGCCCCTGGTCGGAGGCCGGAACTAGCGTCGCTGACGCAGTGACCGCCCGTCCCGTCAGGAGTGTGCCCGATGATCAGCAGGAGACTTTTCGCGCAGGGTTTCGCCGGCGTCCTCGCGGCCGGCACGCTGGCCGCCTGCTCATCGGACACCGCCGCCGCGCCCGCCGCCAGCGCCGCCGGTCACACCACTTTCCCGTCGCTCAAGCAGATCCAGGCCGGTCCGCTCGATGTCGGCTACGCCGAAGCCGGCCCCGCCGACGGCCAGCCGGTGTTCCTGCTGCACGGCTGGCCGTACGACATCCACGCCTATGTGGATGTCGCCCCCATCCTCGCCGCCGCCGGCTACCGCGTCATCGTGCCGTTCCTGCGCGGCTACGGCGCCACGACGTTCCTGTACCCCGACACCGTCCGCAACGGGCAACAGGCCGCCACCGCGAGCGATCTGATCGCGCTGATGGACGCCCTGCACGTCGACAAGGCCGTGCTCGCCGGCTACGACTGGGGCGGCCGCACCGCCACCTGCGTCGCCGCCATCTGGCCCGAACGCGTCAAGGCTGCCACCCTGGTCAGCGGATATCTCATCAACAACCTCGCCGCCAACCGCGCACCGCTGGCCCCCGCCGCCGAACGCGGCTGGTGGTACCAGTTCTACTTCGCCACCGACCGCGGCGTCGCCGGCTACACGCACAACCGCCACGACTTCAACAAACTCATCTGGACCCAGGCCTCCCCCGACTGGAAGTTCACCGACGACACCTACAACCGCAGCGCCAAGGCCTTCGACAACCCCGACCACGTCGCCGTCGTCATCCACAACTACCGGTGGCGGCTGGGCCTTGCCGACGGCGAGCAGCAGTACGCGGAGGTCGAGCAGAAGCTCCAGGCATCGCCGGTGATCACCGTTCCCACGATCACCGTCGGCAGCGACTTCGACGGAGCGGCCATCGACGGCAAGGGATACCGCGACAAGTTCACCGGCAAGTACGAGCACCGGGTGTTCAAGGGGATCGGGCACAACGTGCCGCAGGAGACGCCGCAGGACTTCGCCAAGGCCGTGATGGACGCGGATCGCTTGTAGTGCTGCTCTAGAGTCGAGCCACAACGGGCGATCCGAAGGGGCGAGGCGGGATGGAACGGCAGGACGTGCTGGGGTACTTCGACACGCTGTCGAACTGGGGGCGGTGGGGGGACGAGGACGAGCGCGGGACGCTGAACCACATCACGGACGAGGTGCGGGTGGGGGCGGCGCAGGCGGTGCGGCACGGGAAGAGCGTCTCGTGCGCCTGGGAGGTGTCCGTGCCGGCGGAGATGGAGCGGGCGACGAACACGTGCCCGTGCGCGGCCGAGATGCCGGGTGCGGAGAACATGCCGGTGGAGGCGTTCCACCGGGACCGTCGGTGGGGTTTCTCCCACGAGCGGCTGGGTTTCATGTTCCACGGCAACACGATCACGCACATCGACTCGCCGTGCCATCTCTTCTGGGATGGCCGGATGTACAACGGGCGGCCGCACACGATGGTCGACGCCGAGGCGGGATCGGCGTGGGCGGCGGTGACCGCGGCGGCCGACGGGATCGTCACGCGAGGGGTGCTGTTGGACGTCGCCAAGGTGCGGGACGTGCCGTGGCTGGAGCCGGGAGAAGGGGTGTATCCCGAGGACCTCGAGGAAGCCGAGCGGCGGCAAGGGGTGCGGGTGCGGCCGGGCGACGCGGTGCTGCTGCGGACGGGATACGGGCGGGCCCGGCACGAGGGCCGGGAGAACACCGGGTTCACCCAGGCGGGGTGGCACGCGTCCTGCCTGCCGTGGCTGCACGAGCGGGCAGTGGCGCTGATCGGCGCGGACACGCCGCAGGACGTGCAGCCTTCGGGATACGAGGACGTGCTGATGCCGGTGCACGCGGTCGGCCTCGTGGCGATGGGCCTGTGGCTGCTCGACAACTGCGACCTGGAGGCCTGCGCGGCGACCGCGGCCGAGTTGGGCCAGTGGGACTTCCACCTCGCGGTCGCGCCGGTCCGCTTCGCCGGCACGTCCGGCAGCCCGGTCAACCCGATCGCGACCTTCTGACCCGGCCGCCCGTTCGAGCACGGTCCGGCAACTGCTGGGCATCGGCCAGACCGATCTGGGCTACGCCGAGGAATGGCTCAACGCCGACTGTCGCCGCAAGCGGCCGGTGCACCTGGAGCTGGACACCGGCCAGTGGTGCGACCCCGAGCGGCCCACCACCGTGCTGCCGCTCGGCCGCCGGCACCGCCGCTTCGAGTGGCGCCTGCTGCCCGGGGAGACCGCCGAGGCGATGTCCGACCCGGCGGTGGCGTGGAAGCTGTTGGCCCGCCTGGGCTTGACCTCCGACGACCTGTCCATCGTGCGGCAGCACGTGTGGGAGTTCTCGGCCCGGATCGCCACGCGGTGGCGGCAGGGCCGGGTGTTCCTGGCCGGCGACGCCGCCCACACCATGCCACCGTTCCAGGGACGCGCTGAACCTGGCCTGGAAGCTGGACCTGGTCCTGCGCGGTGTCAGCGATCCGTCCCTTTTGGACGCCTATCAGGCGGAGCGCGAGCCGAACCTCCTGGCGTGGACCGAGCTCTCCATTGAGACCGGCCGGGTCACGTCCGTGCTCGACCCCGAGCAGGCCGCGCGCCGCGACGAGGCCTTCCGCACCGGCGCCGCCCTGCCCATGCCCCCGGCCATCGTCGACGACCTGGCCCGACACCTCACGCGACGGTGATCACCACACCCTGGCTCGGCGCGGAGTGGTTGCCCGCCGCGTCGACCGCCTCGATCTGCAACGTGTAGCTGTGTCCGGGCAACGCGTGGCAGTACAGGTAGAGGTCATAGACCCGAACCTGCCTGGTCAGCTTGGTGTCCCGGCGCACCTGGCTGCCGTCGAGCTTGATGCTGTACCACGACACGCCAACGTTGTCGGTCGACGCGTCCCAGCCGTAGACCGCCTGTCCCTGCTCCGTCCCGATCTGATGCACCCCCAACGGTGTCGTCGGCGCCACCGTGTCCCCCGTGACCATCGCCGCCGCCAACGCCCCGACGGCGATCACCTGTCCGAGCATCACTCATGTCCCCTTCCTCCACCCGCCGAGCGGCGGGCCCGGCACCAGGCTCCCACCGCCCCGCGCCCGGCCGCCGCCGAATGCGGCAAAAGGCCCGGGGCAACATTCGCCCCCGGCCCCAGATGCGGCCGAACGGCCGCTTGGCAGCCCGGCAACGCCCTGGTGCTGCGCCGTTCGATTGACAGGGTCGGCCGATCTTGTTTGAGTGACGGTCATGTCCTCCGGCGCACGCGCACTGGGCATCCCGTTCGACGGGGTGCCGGGCCCACACAACGCGATCACCGACGTCTCCGGGCTGGAGGTCGGCTACGTCACCCTGATCGAGGGGCACGGAGCGTTGCGGCTCGGGCACGGACCGGTGCGCACCGGCGTCACCGCGATCGTGCCCAGGGGCCGGGAACACGTCGGCAGCTCGTGCGCCGCCGGCATGCATTCCTTCAACGGCAACGGGGAACTCACCGGCGCGCACTGGCTGGCCGAGACCGGCCTGCTCAGCACGCCGGTGCTGATCACCAACACCTACGGGGTCGGGGCCTGCCACCGGGGTGTGGTGGACTGGATGAACCTGCGGCAATCGCACCGCACACCCTGGGATTTCCCGGTGGTCGGCGAGACCTACGACGGTTATCTCAACGATGTCAACGGATCGCACGTCACCGCCGAGCACGCCGTGCGGGCCATCGACAACGCCGTGGGCGGTCCGGTGGCCGAGGGCTCGGTCGGCGGCGGGACCGGCATGAACTGCTACGGCTTCAAGGGCGGCAGCGGCACGGCGTCCCGGCTGGTCGAGTTCGGCGGCCGGACCTACACGCTCGGCGCGTTCATCCAGGCCAACTTCGGGCGGCGGCGGGACCTGACCATCGCCGGCCGGCCGGTGGGCAAGCGGCTGCTCGACGACAATCCGTTGGAGGACTGGCACTTGCCGCCGGGGGCCGGCTCGGCGATCGTCGTCGTGGCCACCGACGCCCCGCTGCTGCCGCAGCAGTGCGCCGCGCTGGCCCGGCGGGTCACGATCGGCCTGGGCCGGACCGGGACCTACGGCACGCACTCCTCCGGCGACGTGTTCCTCGCCCTGTCCACGGCCAACCACGGCGCGCTGGACAGCACCGAGCTGTCCCGGCTGGAATTCCTGCCGTGGAGCGGGATCGACGGTTTCTTCGAGGCCACCGTGCAGGCCGTCGAGGAGGCGACCGTCAACTCGATGGCGGTCAACGAGACCATGATCGGCCGGGACGGCCACCGCTCACCCGCGCTGCCCCACGCCGCCCTGCTCGATCTGCTCTGACAGCCGGGCCCGCACCTGGCCGGCGCGGGGGTCGTCGACCTCGTCCAGGATCCGCACGGCCTGCCGCCACTGGTCGAGGGCCTCGGCTCCCCGGCCGGCCCCGTTCAGCGCCTCGGCCAGCTCGTGCCGGGACCAGCCCTCCCCGACCCGGCCGCCGAGCTGCCCGAACAGGTCGACAGCGGTGCGGAAGCAGTCCACGGCCTCGTCGTGATGCCCGAACTTCAGGTGGCTGCGGCCGAGTTCACGGCAGGCCTTGAGCAGCGACACCCGGTCGGACAGCTGCTCGAACAGGCCAAGCGCGTGCTCGTAGTGCCGCACCGATTCCTCGTACTGGCCGAGTTGGCGGGCGCAGCCGCCGAGGTTGCACGACGCCCAGCCCTCGCCCCAACGGTCCTTGCGCGCCCGGTAGCCGGCCAGCGCGCGATTGGTGTGCGCCAACGCTTCCTCGACCCGGCCGACCGCGAAGTAGGCCGCGCCCAGCGCCCCGTCCATGATGTCCGCGGCCGGGCGGCCGGGTATCCGGTCGTGTGCCTGCTTGGCCTTCTCCAGACAGGACAACGCGACCTCGGGCCGACTCAGCTCCTGGTAGGCGTAGCCGAGGCCGATCAGCAGCGACGTCTGGCCGTAGTCGTTGCCGGCGGCCTCAGCGGCCGCCAGACCGACGCGGTGGCTGCCCAGCCATTCCGTCCACGGCAGCCGGGCGGCCAGGAACGCCCACATCGACGCGGGAATCCCGGCCGCGTGCACGACATCGCCGACCCGGGCCGCCTGCTCGGTGGCCGCGACCAGGTTCGCCAGCTCCGTCTCGCCCCAGGCCAGCGCCGGCGCGGGGCCGGCGAAGGTGATCGGCTCGCCGCCGGGCACGGGCGGCCGCAGCGGCGGCCGGCGACGGAACGGGGCCAGCGCGCGGTCCATCGCGTCCGCGGTGTGCAGGTAGAAGTCCAGCATCCGGCCCACGGCCTCGGCGCGCACCGGTTCCTCGTCCTGCTCCAGGGTTTGCTCCACCGCGTAGACCTTGAGCAGGTCGTGCAGGCGATACCGGTCGGCCCGCACCTCCTCGATCAGGTGCCCGCCGGCCAGCTCGGTCAGCAGCCGGCGCGTGGCCGGCGCCTCGATGCCGGCCAGCGCGGCCGCCGCCGGCAGCGAGAACTCGGCCCCCGCGTGCAGTCCGAGCAGCCGGAACAGCCGGGCCACCGGCGGACGCAGGCGGCAGTAGGAGGACGCGAACACCGCCCGGACCGCCGTGTCCTCGCCGTCGACGGCCAACGCGTCCAGGCGGGCCCGCTCGTCGGCCAGTTCGTCCCGTAGATCCACGATGTCCAGATGGGGCCGGTCGACCAGCTGCGCGGCGGCGATGCGCAGCGCCAGCGGCAGCCGCCCGCACAGCTCGGCCACCTCGGCCACCACGGTCGCCCATCCGGTCATCCGGCCGGGTCCGATCGCGTCGCTCAGCAGCCGCACGGCTTCCTCCGGCGCCAACACGTCCAGCGGCACCCGGTACGCGCCGTCGCGCGCGGCCAGCCCGTGCAGTTTGCTGCGGCTGGTCACGATCACCGAGCAGGTAGGGCTGCCGGGCAGCAGCGGGCGGACCTGCTCCGCGCTGGCCGCGTTGTCCAGCAGCACCAGCATTCGCCGGCCGGCGAGCTGGCTGCGGTAGTAGGCGGCCTGGGCCTCGACCTCGCCCGGCACGGCCGCGGCGTCGACGCCGAGCCCGCGCAACAGCCGGCTGAGGGCGGCCGAGGGCTCCAGCGGATCCTGGCCGGGGTCGAAGCCGCGCAGGTCCACGTAGAGCTGGCCGTCGGGATAGCGGTCGGCGACGCGGTGGGCCACGTGCACCGCCAACGCCGTCTTGCCGACGCCGCCGACACCGTCGATGGTCGAGATCGCCATGGCCGGGCCGGCGGGCATCAGGCGGTCCGTGAGCTCGGTGATCTCGCGCGTCCGCCCGGTGAAGGAGGCCATGGCGTGCGGAAGCTGCGCCGGCACCAGCGGCCGGCGCTCGGTCACCGTTTTCGGGCCTTCCAGCTCCGCCCGCAAAGCCCGCAGCTGCGGGCCGGGTTCGATGCCGAGCTTGTCGACCACGGCTTGCCGGGCCTGTTCGTACTGCGCCAAGGCCTCCGCCGTGCGCCCGGAGCGGTGCAGGGCCGTGATCAGCAGGGCTCGGGGCCGCTCGCGCAGCGGGTGTTGCCGCACGACCGGGATCAACTCGGCCACCACGCGGTCATGGTGCTTGCCGGCCAGCAGGGCCTCGGCCAGCGACTCCACGACCGTCAGTTGCAGGTCTTCGAGGCGGGTTCGCGTGGTGGTCGCGAACGGGCCGGCGATGCCGTCCAGCGGCCGGCCTCGCCACAGCGCCAGCGCCTCCCGGCACCAGGCGGCCGCGGTGTCGGAATCGCCGGCGAGCAGGGCCTTTCGCGCGCTCTCCCGGCACGCCTCGACCCGGTGCAGGTCGATCGCCTGCTCGTCCAGGCGCAGCACGTAGCCCGAACCGGCCGAGACCAGGTAGGAGCTCGGCGCGCGGCTCCCGAGCTCCGGCTCCAGCACGCGGCGCAGTGCCGAGACGTAAGTGGACAGACTGCCCTGGGCCGCGGCCGGCGGGGCGTCGCCCCAGAGGGCGTCGACGAGGTCGGTTCTGGACACCACGTTGTTGACCCGCAACGCCAACAACGCCAGCACGACCCGTTGCAGCGGCGGGCCCAGCGCGGGCTCCTGGTCCCCCAGCCGCACCCGCACCGGTCCGAGTATCTCGATCTGAAGCGGGACTCCCATGTCAACCCCCCAGACGGCCGCAGCGCTGGCGGGAGCATACAGCCCGCTGAACATGAAATCCCTTCACGTCAACGGTTTCCTCGCCCCCCGACCTCCGTCATGAAGGGCCCCTTCCTGACGTTGGGCGAGAGGATCGGTCCCTTGATCTTGAACGGCCCGGATGCGGAAACTTGCCGGGGCGCACCGGAAGGGTGGAGCGCGGGGCCGCCCGCGGTGGGACGGCCCCGACACTCCCCTACACGCCGGGCGTGGTCGGGGTCTTGGACAGACCCTTGCCGCCGGTGCTCTTGTTGGACGCGCCGATGATGTTCGGCGACTTCTGCGACACGCACTGGCTCTGGTCGGTGGCGTTGATGCCGTAGCCGTTGGCGTTGGTCACGGTGAACGTGTTGTTGCTGAACGTGGTGCCGCAGCCGGTCTTGCCCCAGACGTTGTGCAGCTGGATGCCGTCCAGGTACCCGTTGCGCACCGTGTTGCCGGTGATGGTGTACTTGTCGCCCTTGACGTCGATCGTGGAGTCGCCGGAGTTCTCGTTCTTCTCCCCGGTCCCGTCGAGGGTGTTGCCGGAGATGACACCGTCGTGTGTGCCCTCCTTGACGTCGATGCCCTCGGCCGCGACGTTCGGCCCGATCTTGTTGTTCAGGACCTGGATGTAGTTGCCGGCGTCGGGCGTGCTCGGGGTTGCCCCGTAGCATTCCCAGTTGCTGTTGGCGGAGCCGAGATAGACACCCTCGCCGTAGCCGGGCTGCTCAAGGCCGGTGTTGTAGATGGTGGAGTTCTTGATCACGCCGTAGGCGCTGCTCTTGCGGAAGTGCACGGCCTCGTAGCCGATGTCGTGCACGCTGACGCCGTCGATGGTCACGTGGGTGGCGCCGTCGAGGACAATGCCCTTTTTGGACGTTGTCACCGTGAACCCCTTGAGGTTCCAGTAACTCGCGCCCTGCAACCACAATCCGTAGCCGGTCTGCCCGGACGGGCAGTCGGTGTCGCCGGGAGTGAACTTCGGGTCGTGCAACACCGCCTTCGGGCCGCCGACCAGGGTGATCGGCGCGGAGGCGGCGCCGGGGGTGGTGGCCACGAACTGGTCGCCGTAGTCACCGTCGGCCAACTGGATGGTGTCGCCCGGCTTGGCCGCCTTCAGGGCGGCGATCAGCTGGGCGGAGTTGCTGACGTTGATCGTGGCGGCGGTCGGGTGCACGGCGAAGCCGGCCACCAGCGCCGCCGCGGTGAGGGTTTTGATCATTTTGTCACCGTCTTCAGGAACAACGACGGACCGCTGTCGGTCCTGGTGTCGTCGACGCCGTGGCCGTGGGTGTAGTCGGCCTGCTCGTTGTGGGCCCAGTCCACGATCGGCTTGCCGCCGATGTCGAGGTGGTGGAAGGCCTTGCCGTCCCAGCCGAACTGGTAGATCGTGCTGTGGTCCGGGTAGTACGGCGTGAAGGCCGCGCCCGCGGTGACCTGCTTGGTCATGGTGTTGTTGAAGAAGACGTTGCGGGGACCGGAGGATCCCGACCACTTCACCGCCTTCTGCCCGGTGGACCAGTAGATCGGGAACCACGTCGAGTCGTCCGGCGGTTGGTTGCCCTCGTCGCCGCAGTGCGCGGTGCAGTTGCCGGACCGGTGGGCGAAGGACACCGCGTTCGTGTTGTTCTCGAACAGGTTGTTGCGCTCGTAGCCGCCGTGGATGTTGAAGTCCGAGTCGATGTCGTTGCCGATCACCACGTTGCCCGACGCCGACCACTGGAAGGTGAAGTGGCGCAGGTCGCGGGTGGTGTTGCCGGCGTAGAGCGAGTCCCAGACCCGGGAGCCGCGGAAGTAGCCGTTGCCGCCCTTGCCCTTGTTCCACGAGCCGTCCAGCTCGTTGTCGACGATCTGGAGGTTCTTGGCCTCCTCGGTCACGATCGGGTGCGAGCCGGTCATGATCGCGTGGATGCCGGTCACCCAGTCGTTGGCCGCCCACTTGAACACGATGCCCTGCATGGCCAGCGACGGCGCCAGGTTGCCGTAGTTGTCCTTGGCCTGGGCCTGGGTCACGCCCGGCGGGGCGACCTGGGTGTAGGAGAAGTTCTCGAACCCGACGCCGACGATCGGGTCCACGATCGGCGAGGCCTTGGACGCGTACACGGTGCCGTCGATCGGGGCCGAACCGTCCGAAGTGGAGTCGACCGGCACGTCGTACTCCAGCGGCTTGTCGATGGACACCGTGTGGTTCTTGGTGTCGATCGCCGTGATGGTGAACCACTGCTGGCGCATGTGCAGGTTCTCCAGCGGCCAGGTGGTCGGGTAGGCGTTCATCGACTTGTAGAAGTTGATCGAGTTCGCGGCCCGGATGTTGATGAAGCCGCCGACCTTCATGGCACTGGTCTTGGCGCTGGTGTCCAGGTACACCACCTTGTCGCCGGTGCGGGCGGCGAAGCCGGTGTCACCGGGCTTGGCCCGCAGCTTGGCGCCGGCCTTCCAGTGCACGTTGATCGTGCCCTCGAACTCGTCCTTGCGGTTGGCCGGGGCCGACTTGTACTCGCTGGCGTAGCTGGGATCCACCTGCCGCGACTGCACCCGGAACAACCCGCGGCCCGGCCACAGCCAGCCGCCGCTGGCGTCGTCGTAGCCCATGTTGCCCTGGTCCCACTGGTCGCCGTCCGGCGTGAGCACGTCGTACTGGGTGTTCTTGTCCGGCGCGTAGACGAACTTCGTCCTGTCGGCGCCGGCGCCGCGCAGCACCAGGTAGTTGGCGTCGACGTGGATCTCGTGCGTGACGTCGAGCTGACCAGCAGGGAAGGTGATCAGGCTCAACTTGGTGTAGCTGCCCGACGGCGAGCAGTCCTTGTGCAGCTTGTCGATGGCGGCCTGGATGCCGTTGGTGTCGTCGACACCGTCGTCCGGCTTGACCTTGTAGGTGCTGGCCAGCTGGGCAGGGGCGATCTGACAGCTGGCGCTGGGGTTGATGTCGCCGGCGCCGGGCAGGTTCTGCCCGCCGCGGAAACCGGCCTTGCTCCAGTCGTACAGGCCGGCGATCGGGGCCCGGCGATTGGCCGCCGAAGTGTCCAATGTGGTCAGTGCGTGGCTGCCGGCGGCGCCGATGGCCGCCTGGCCCGAGGCCATGAGGCCGCCGGCGACGCACAGGGTGGCCGTCACGAGTGCGACGGCCCGCGTTCGGTTCACTTGGGGTGCCTCCACGGAAATGAGGGATGGAACAGCGAAACGGCAGTGTCGGCGGCAAGATCTCCCGGCGGCGGACCGCCCAGTCCGCCGCCGGCCCCGCACGCGCCCTGACGCGCGATGGGGGCCGGCGACGTCCCGCCCCTGCCTGGGCTATCGGGTCGACCTCAGCGCTTGGCCGTGGTCGTGGGGAAGGTCCACTGCGCCGCCGCGCCCGAGCAGCTGCCCGCGGTGACCGCGTTCTGCGTGGCACGGAAGCACTTCTTGCCGGTCTGGATGTCCGAGATGGTCCCGTTGGGGTTCGCGGACCACTGCTGTGTCGGTCCACCCGTGCACTTCTTGAACAGGATGTCCCCGCCCTTGGAGTCCGCGCACAGGTTGTGGATGCTCAGGAACGTGCCGTCGAAGCTGAAGCTCTGCTCCGCCGAGCCGTCACACGCCTTCATCGCGGCCTTGACGCCGTCCTTGGCGCTGTCGCTCGGGTCGTCCAGGCACTGCGAGGTCGACTTGTTCTTGTACGGCCCCACGGTGATGGTCGGCGTCGCGCCGCCGTAGCACTCGCCGGTCCTGGTGTTGAAGATCGGGTCCGAGCTGACCTTCTCGGTGGACGGCGGGTCGACGATCACCGGCTCCATGGTCGGCGTGTTGTCGCTGTTGTAGTGGGTCAGCGCCACCTCGCACTGGATGGCCTTGAACGGGTCCCCGCCCTTGCCGCCCAGCCACAGGTCGAAGTGCGCGAGCTTGGGGCCGCCGTTGGGGCCCTTGCCGTTCCAGTCGGAACTGCACTCGTCGCAGTCGTCCTCCATGATGAAGTACTTGCCCACCCGCGGCACATAGATCCTGCCGCCCGCCTTCACCTCCTTGGTGGAGGTGGCGAAGGTGATCGGGTCGTCGTACGTGCCGGCGCCGCCGGCCGTCTGGTGCTTGACCGGGTGGGCGATGTCGCCGCCCGGCGGCGTGTTGTCCCACCAGCCGTAGAAGGTCAGGAACGTCTGCTGGGAGCCGTGCGGCTGGGCCGACGCCGGCTGGCTCGACGCCGATCGGGCCGCGGCGGGCCCGACCCCGGTCAGCACCATGGTGATCACGGCGAGCGCCGCGAGCAGACCGGACGTCAGGACGGGGACGATCGCTCGTCTCCTCATGGTTGCCTCCGTAGCCTCCCGGCTCCCGCCGGGACAACGAAGGCGGCGGTGTCGCCGAGCTTACGGCCCGTCGCCCGCTTTAGTAAAGAACCCTTCCTAACAATTTCCCCCCGACCGGCTGATCCGGTCACCGTACCGGCCGAATCCGGTCAACCCCGGTCCACAGTGGACGATCGGCGATGACGGAGTCCGCCACACGAAACGCCGTTCCACACACCGGACCGCACGAGGTCAGCGCCGACATGACGGATCCGGACACACGAGAAGCCGGCCCGAGCGGGTCTCGGACCGGCTTCGTCTGTGTCACGCGAATCGTCAGCGGCGCTGATCGTCGGTCGGGCGATCGGTTTCGGAACCGGGTCAGGGCCACCCGCGCGGCAGGCCGATGATGCCGGCGGCCCCTGATCCAGTACCGGATCGAGGGCCTGAGCAAGGGTTCGCTACTGGGGCTCGCTACTGGGCGAGCAACGCCTCCACCTTGGCCCGGTGCGCGGCCTCCCACTCGTCCAGGGTCTGCGCGGCCTCCTTGGCCAGCTTCCGCTCGGCCTCGGCCAGCACCTCGTCGGCGCGGGCGGCTGGCACCACGACCACGCCGTCCTCGTCGCCGACCACGACATCGCCCGCGTGCACGGTGACGCCGCCGCAGACCACCGGCTCGTTCAGCGGCGAGACGACCTTCTTCACCCCGGGAATCGGCACCACTCCCCTGGCGTGCACCGGGAATCCGTCCTCGCGGACCTCGCCGATGTCCCGGAGCACGCCGTCAAGCACGAACGCCTCGACGCCACGGCGGTGTGCGATGGCGCAGACATTGCCGCCGGCCAGGGCGTACTCGGTGTCCCCGCACTCGACGACGATCACCGATCCCGGCTCGGCCCGGTAGATCGCCGCGTGCAGCATGAGGTTGTCGCCGGGCGGGCAGCGGACCGTGAACGCCGGGCCGGCGATCCGCCCCGACTCCCACAGCGGCCGGATGCCGAGATCCATGATCTGGCCGCGGCCCAGGATCTCGGCGAGCGTTGTGGTCGCAATGCCGTGGAAGTCACCCATGCCGACGACCCTAACCGGCCCCCACCGCCCCGTCGCCCCGGATCTGCTGAGGGTGGGCAACGGGATAACTGGCGCTGGCCGTCGCTCAGAGCGCGGCGACGATCTCCGCCCGTTGCTCGTCGGTCAGCGCCATCTCGGCCGCCGCCACCAGCGGTCGCAACTGCTCGGGCGAGCGCGGGCCGACGACCGCCGCTGTCACGGCAGGATCGGTCAACACCCAGGCCAGCGCCAGCGTGGTCAGCGAAACCCCATGGCCGGCGGCGATTTCGGCCAGGCGCGGCAAGGACTCGAACGCCCGCTCCACGGTCAGGTCGGTCAACTCGGGCGGCCGCAGCGCCATCCGCGACCCGGCCTGGTACGGCTCGCCGCCACGGTGTTTGCCGGTCAGCAGGCCGCCGGCCAGCGGACTGTAGGCGCTGAAGCCCACCCCTCGGTCGACGCAGGCCTTGAGCACCTCGTTCTGCCCCAACCGATCGAACAGGTTGTATCCATTTTGGACATTCACCGGCGCGCCGGCGGCGGTCGTCGCCGCGAGCTGGCCGGCGTCGACGTTGCTCACGCCGTAGGCGCCGATCTTGCCGGCCCGGACCAGTTCCTCGAAGGCGCCGACCGTCTCCTCGATGGGCACCGAGTCGTCGGGCCCGTGGGCCAGGTACAGCGCGATCCGCTCCACGCCCAGCCGACCGAGGCTGGCGTCGACCTGATGGCGGATATGATCATGGGAGAGCCCTCTCCCATGATCGACCGGGCCGCCGACCTTGGTCGTCAGGGCGATGTCGTCGTAGGCCCGCCGGTCGGCCAGCCACTCGCCGATCCACTGCTCGGAGTCCCCGCCGGCGTAGGCGTCGGCGGTGTCGAACATCGAGACACCGCTCTCCCGCGCCGCGTCCATGACCTCGAACGCCGTGTCCCGGCTGTCGCCCTTGCCCCGGAACTGCGCGGGCGACCCGATCCCGCCGAAGTTCCCGCAGCCCAGGATCAGCGCGGACACCCGCGGCCCGGCCGCCCCCAACGTCTCGTAGCGCATGCCGCCACCGTACTCAGGGGCTCTTGACGTGAAATTGAGCAAGTGATTTAGTCAATCGCGATCGAAGGGAGTGCCGCATGTCACAGGCGCCACAGGTGGGCGGCTTGTCCGACCGGCTGGTCGACGGCCTGCTCGACCTGATCAGCGAGGGTCGGCTGGGCCCGGGCGACAGCCTGCCCACCGTCCGCGAGCTGGCGCAGCGGTTCGCCGTCACCACGCCGACCATCCGGGAGGCGCTGCGGCGGTTGCAGACCACGGACGCGGTGCGGATGCGGCACGGTTCGGGCATCTACGTCGGCGACGGCATCAACCGCATGCTGATGCCCAACCCGAACTCCACCCCGTTGAAGGACGAGCACATCATCCAGCTGGTCGAGGCCAGGCTGACCATCGAGCCCGGCATCGCCGCGCTGGCCGCGGCCAACCGCACGGTCGACGATCTCGAACGGCTGGCCCGCGCGACGGACACCGCCAAGCGGGACACCGACGACGACCGGCCCAAGCTGTACTTCCACCGGGAACTGGCCGCCGCGTCCGGCAACCAGGTGCTGTTCGAGGTCGTGGACTCGCTGCTTTCCGCGCGCAGCCGGGAACAGCGGGCCCTGCGGGCGCAGATCGAGAACCGCACCCGCGACTACGACCAGCACGTGGCCATCTTCCTGGCCGTCGAGGCCGGGGACGCGGAACTGGCCCGGCAGCTCACCGAGCAGCACCTGCAAGAGCTGCGCACCACTGTCACACGTCACCTGGGCGGCATCGAATGACGTACACCCCACGCACCCACCGGCTCGCCGACCTGACCTGGCCGGAGATCGACGAGCTCCGGCCGCACGCGCCGGTCGCGATCGTGCCGCTGGGCGCGACCGAGCAGCACGGCCTCGGCATGGCCCAGCGCACCGACACCACCCGCGCCGAGGTCGTCGCCGACATGGTGGCCCGCCGCCTGTCGCCGCAAGTCGTTGTGACGCCGACGATCCCGGTCGGCATGTCCGAGCACCACATGGCCTTTCCCGGCACGCTCACGCTGTCCCCGGTGACGTTGCAGCAGGTCGTGGTGGAGCTGGTGACCAGCCTGCACCGGCACGGCTGGCGGCGGATCTTCGTGCTGACCGGCCACGGCGGCAACAACTCCGCGGTGGACGTGGCGGTGTCCCGGCTGCGGGCCGAGCTCGCCGACACGCACATCGCCTGGAGCGGCATCACTCCCGTGGTCGCCGACATCGTCAAGGAGCAGGGGGCCAGCCAGGTCCGCGGCCACTCCTGCGAGATCGAGACCTCCCAAGCGCTCTACGTCGACCCCGACCTAGTGCTGCCCGAGCGACTGGTCCCGGGAAGCTCCACACTGGACGATCTGGACCCGGCCGGCCGGCTCGGCCGCTCCTGGCCGGGCATCCAGTTCCCGCAGGGATACGACGCGCTCAGCCCGACCGGCAACCTCGGCAACCCGCGCCTGGCCACAACCGAGCTCGGCGCCCTCCTGGTCGACACCGTCGTCGACCGCGTCTGCGGCTTCCTGACCGGCCTGATCGGCCTGCCGGACCGCAGCCCGGCCCCGCCCCCCGCCCGCATCGCACTGGAGACACAATGACCGCCGCCCCGACCCGACGCCGTATCGGAGTGGCCGCCGTCGCACTCGCCGCCGGGATGTCCCTGGCCGCGTGCGGCGGCGCCGACGCCGGCTCTTCCGACAACACGCTCAACACCATCACGCCGGGCACGATCTCGTTCGCCTTCCGCTCCGACGACAAGCCGGTGTCCTTTGTGGACAACGGCAAGCCGGCGGGCTTCCTGATCGAGCTGACCCAGGCGATGGCGGCCAGGATGAAGGTGACGCCGCAGTACACCGCCACCGACTTCGCGTCCATGCTGCCCAACATCCGCAACCACAAGTACGACTCGGCCGCCTTCGGCACGCTGGCCACCGACGCCCGCAAACAGGTCACCGACTTCAGCACCCCGGTGTCCTTCGGCGAGGCGAAGATGGTCAGCCGCAAGGACGCCGCGCTGTCCACTGTGGACGCCTCGGCCGGCAAGACGGTGGCGATCACCCGCGGCAGCGAGCTGATCCCGCTGCTCAAGCAGAAGGTGCCGACGGTCACCGTCAAGGAGTTCCCCAACATCGCGGCCAGCGCCAACGCCCTGACCGCCGGCCAGGTCGACGGGCTGTTCACCGGGGACACCACGGCGCTGGACCTGGTCACCAAGCACCCGGACTACACCGCGTCGCCGTCGATCACCAGCGGCCCGACCGCGCTGCCGGTGGCCAAGGACCGGCCGGAGCTGAAGAAGGCCCTTGACGACGCGCTGAAGTCGGTCATCGCCGACGGCACGTACACCACGTTGTTCGACAAGTGGAACCCCAAGGGCGTGCCGATCCCGCCGGACATGCTGACCACCTACCCGGGCATGCGGCAGCGTCCCGGCGCCGGGTCGTAAGGAGTCCACAGTGGACGGCATCCGTCACGTTCTCGACACGTTCTTCGACCTGCCGCTGATCCTGAGCACGCTGCCCAGCCTGCTGCGGGAGGGTCTGCTCAACACGCTGCTGCTGACCGTGCTGGCCAGCGTCATCGGCCTGGTCGTCGGCATTCTGCTGGCCAGCGGGCTGATGTCGCGGCACCGGATCCTGCGCTACCCGTGCCGCTGGTACGTGGACGTGCTGCGCGGCCTGCCGCACATCCTGTCCATCTACCTGATCGGCCAGGGCCTGCCGCTGGCCGGGCTGACCGTGTTCGGCAACTGGACCTACGGCTACGCCGCGCTGGCCATCGGGCTGATGGAGGGCGCGTACATGGCCGAGATCTTCCGGTCCGGCTTCCAGAGCGTGGAACGCGGCATCGTGGAGGCGGCCCGCAGCCTGGGCCTGTCGCGGGCCCGGACCATGCGGCTGATCGTGATCCCGATCGGGTTCCGGCGGGTGCTGCCCGCGCTGACCGGCCAGTTCATCCTGGTCATCAAGAGCACCGCCCTGGTGTACCTGCTGGGCCTGGCCACCGGCCAGCGCGAGATGTTCGCCATCGCCCAGGACACCTCCAGCAACAACGCGTCGCTGTCCCCGCTGGTCGCCGCCGGCCTGTTCTACCTGGTGATCACCGTGCCGCTGACCTACGCCGTGAACGCGTGGGACCGGCGGATGCGGGAAGGCCGCCCGGTCGCCGCACTGCCGCCCGTGGAGGCCGTCGCATGACCACAACGACCCCGACCCGCGCCGGCACCACGGTCCGGTTCGAGCACATCGACAAGAGCTTCGGCGCCAACCAGGTGCTGCACGACATCGTGCTCGAGGCGCCCGGCGGCGCCACCACCTGCGTCGTCGGGCCGTCCGGCTCCGGGAAGTCGACCCTGCTCAGATGCGCGAACCTGTTGGAGGTGCCCAGTTCCGGCCGGATCCTGATCGGCGAGGAGGCCATCACCGACCCGGGCGCGGACGTGGACCGCATCCGCACCCGGGTGGGCATGGTGTTCCAGAACTTCCACCTGTTCCCGCACCACACCGTGCTCGACAACGTCACCCTGGCCCAGCAACGGGTGTTGGGCCGCACGCGGGAGGAGGCCGTCACCGTCGCCCGGACCCACCTGGCCTCGGTCGGTCTGTCCCGTTTGGAGGATCGGCGGCCCGAGCAGCTGTCCGGCGGCCAGCAGCAGCGGGTGGCCATCGCCCGGGCGCTGGCCATGGAGCCCGAGGTGATGCTGTTCGACGAGGCCACCTCGGCCCTGGACCCCGAGCTGGTCAAGGGAGTTCTGGCCGTGATGCGGGACCTGGCCGAGCGCGGCATGACGATGATCGTGGTCACGCACGAGATGCGCTTCGCGCGTGAGGTGGCCCAGCAGGTGGTGTTCCTGGACCAAGGGCGCCTGCTGGAGGCCGCCCATCCCGCCGAGTTCTTCGACTCCCCCCGATCCGACCGGCTCCGGTCCTTCCTGAAGCAGGTGCTGTGAGAAGACTACTCGCCGCCGCGGTCGTCTCCCTGACCGCACTTTCCGTGCCCGCAAGCGCTTTCGCCGCCGAGTCCGCGCCGTCCGCGGTGCGCGACCACCCCATCCTGTCGCTCGGCTGCCTGTCGTGGCAGGCCCCGCCCACCGGCGTGACCACCCACGAGACCATCACGTCCGGCGGCCAGCAACGGGAATACCTGATCCACCTGCCCGCCGGCTACCGGCCGTTCCACCCGACGCCGCTGGTGATGGCCTTCCACGGCCGCAAGGGCAACGGCGCCGACATCGAGGCCTTCTCCGGCATCGACAGTCTCAAGGCCATCGCCGTGTATCCGGTCGGGGCCAAGGGCCAGGACGACCAGCGGGCCTGGGAGAGCGCTCCCTACGCCGCCCCGGTCGACGACGTCCGCTTCGTCAGCGACCTGCTAGACCATCTTCAGGCCACGCTGTGCGTCGACCCCAACCGGATCTTCGCCACCGGCAAGTCCAACGGGGCCGGCTTCGTCGCCATGCTGGCCTGCCAGCTGCCGCTGCGGATCGCCGCCTTCGGCACCATCGCCGGGGCGTTCTATCCCGGCACCGCCGCCGGCTGCGCCACCAGCCCGCCGGCCCCCATCGTCGACTTCCACGGCACCGCCGACCCGACCATCAAGTACGACGGCGATGTCAGTCACGGGGTCGGGACCCCGCCGCTCATGCAGTGGGCCCAGGATCGCGCCACCCACAACCGCTGCGCCGCCGGGCCGTCGCAGACCCCCATCGGCGGCGACGTGATCCGCTTCTCGTGGACCAGTTGCGCCCAGCACACCAACGTCACCCACTACCGGATCATCGGCGCCGGCCACACCTGGCCCGGCGAGCTGGTGGACAGCGGCCCCGGCACCGCCACCCAGACCATCAAGGCCACCCAGGTGATCTGGGACTTCTTCAACGCCCACCCCCTGACCGCCCACCTGTGACCGCCCGGAATGCTCGTTTGTCATGCCAGGAGAGGCCCGACACTGGCGCGGTGAAAGGGCCTTTCCTGGCGTTTGTTCGGGGCCGAACGCCGGTCGGGTGGGTGCTGGCGGCGTTTGTCTGGTCCGGCGGGCCGATAGCCGCGACTGCGCCGCACCTGCCCGATAGGGCGGGCGATTCCGCTCGATCGGGCCGCCGGCCCCCGGCCCCGGTTCGGCCCGGCCACGATGGAGGACCGGCCCCCGGACGGAAGGCAACGCCATGGCGGACAGGACACTTCAGGTCGTCTCCGTGGAGACCACCACCTCGGCCGACACCCAGATCGCCGCGCCGCGCACGCACATCCACGGCTTCGGCCCGGAGTTGGAGCTCCGCGAGCACCACGGCGTGATCTGGGGCGGTCCCGGCAAGCACCACGGCAAGATCTGGGAAGGAAACGCCTGAGATGTCCGACAAGACCTTGCGGGTCGTCTCGGTGGAGACGGCCGCCGCGTCCGCCCCGCGCGGCGACGTGATCCACATCGTCACCGTGGGGCGCGACGAGAAGCCCCGGTCCAACGTCCACCATGGACAGATCACCAAAGGCGAGGACTGAGTGACCGCGCTCGGCATGGAGGGCTGGTTCGCGCCGGTCGGCGTGCCCGAGTTCGGCCCGGCGACCGTGGGGCGGCGGCCGCTCTACGTGCCGCCGCGGCCGGAACTCGCGGACAATGCGATGGCGGCGCTCGGCGTCGCGTCGGCCGACGACGCGCTGGCCCTGACCAACTGCGTGATGTTCGCCTGGTTCCAGCGGCTCGACGGCCGGCACACCGCCGCCCAGGTCCCGGCCGGCAGCGCGCGGCGGCTGTTCGACGCGGGCATGACCATCTATCTCAGCCAGATCCAGGGGTTCGCCGGGCACGAGCGGGAATTGGCCGAGCTGTTCGGCGTTTCCGCCGACGCGGCCAAGGTCGAGCTGTTCTGCAACCGGCCGAGCGCCGTCACCCGGGCCCACTTCGACCCGATCGACCTGGTCACGGTCCAGCTGCGCGGCCGCAAGACCTGGCGGATCGCGCCCAACACGTTCGCTCCTGACCCGTACGAGCCGTGGGCGACCCTCGAACGCGTGCCGCCCACCGTGCGGCAGTACGCCGACGGCGAGCCGCCGGCGCGCATTCCGGACGATGCCGTCGAATTCACCCTCGACCCCGGGGCCGTCCTGCACGTGCCGCGCGGCTACTGGCACGAGACGGTCTCGGACCGGGACTCGATGTCCCTGCATCTGCTGCTCACCCCGCCGACCCGGCTCGACGCCGCGCTCGCGGCCGTGAAGAACGAGCTGGTCAGGGACCCGTTCTGGCGGGCGTCGGCCTACGATCCGCGGCTGAGCGACGGCGACCTGGCCACGTTGCGGGACGCGGTGTCGCGCCTCGACTTCCACGACCTCGACCCGACCGTGCGCGACGAGCACCCGGTCGAGCCCGGGGACCGCTTCGCCCGCGCCGGCCAGGTTTCCTTCGGCATCGAGGAAGTCGGCGCGGACACCACCCGTGTCGCCGTGACCTTCCACGGCGGCAAGGAGAACCGGACCACCACCGTCGACATGAACGGCGACTACCTGCCGGCCTGCGGCTGGATCGACCGGCTGCCCAGCGGCACGGTCTTCGATCTCGCCGATCTCCTACGCCAGGCGCCCGACCTGGCCAAGGACGAGGCCCGGCAGCTGATCCGCCTGCTCCTCGACGCCCGGCTGGTCCGCCGGGAGCCGACCCGGTAGCCAACCGTCCTTTGTAGACATGGGGCGCCGCCGGTTGACACCACGGCAACGTGTCCGACATGCCCGACCTTGAGCTCGAGCTCAAGGTAACCACAAGGTTTCTCCCAGTGGCTGCCCCGAATCTGGTTCCAGCGACCCCCGGACCGGGGGCGACACGAGGGGACCAGACAAGATGAGCAAGGTAATGCGCGTGACGGGGACGCTCGCGGCCACCGCGGCGGTCGCGCTGACAGTGGTCGGCCCGGCCAGCGCCGACGCGACGTCGGCGCCGGACAACGTGACCGTGGCCACCGCGGTCGACGCTCTCGGCAACCAGGTCGTGGACACCATTCAGACCAACGGCTTCATCTACGACCGCACGCGGCCGGCCGGCGGCGGCATCAGCGGCCCGGGCCTGCGGGTCGGGGCCCCGACCACCGCGGTCAGCCTGACCTCCCGCCCGTACGACGCGTTCGTGCTCCAGTTCGCCGAGAACGGCAACGTCTACCAGGTGACCAGCACCGCGCCGTACGTCTGGACCGACAACCGGACGCTGGGCACCGGCCTCGGCACCGTCAACGCGCTGGCCTCGACCTCACGGTCGGACGGCAGCGTGGTCGTGAACATCGTGGCCGACAAGGGCATCTACACGGTGAGCGAGATGGCCAACGGCGACACCGTGGCCCCGTTCCTGCTCGACACCACCCCGACCACCGCCGTCGCGCTGACCACGCTGCCCAACGGCGACATCCGCCAGGAGAGCATCCAGGGCGGCCAACTGGTCGAGCGGACCCTGACCAGCGACGGCTGGGGCGCCAAGACGGTGATCAGCACGCCGCTGGCCGGCCTGACCAGCGTGGCCACCACCACCCAGACCAACGGCGACCAGCTGATCGACGTGATCGACCAGAACGGCCGGGTGTACGAGCTGAACCACACGGCGGCCGGCGCCACCACCGGTCCGTACCTGCTCAACGAGAACACCGGCGCCACCTCGGTCGCGCTGTCCGCGCGGCCGAACGGCGACGCCGTGCAGGAGGTCGTCAACAACCACCAGCTGACGGAGCGCGTGCGGCACAACGGCCTCTGGGGCCCCGGGACCGTGATCAGCTGACCAGGCAAGAGATTCACGGCGGGGCGCCCATCGGCGCCCCGCTTTCCTACGTCTGCGTGGGGAACGAGATCAGGCTCAGCAGGCGTGGCCGGCGGCCCTCACCGGGGCCGTTGGCCGCGCGCCGGCGCAGCGACGCGACGATCTCCTCGGCCAGCTCCAGCGCCTCGTCGTCGTTCAGCCACACCACGCCCTGTTTGTAGCCGACGGCGTCGGCCGGCGGGTTCGCGCCGTCGCGGTCGAGGTAGGCGTTGAACTCCGCCAACAGCGACGCCATCGCACCGGTGAAGCCGCGCCGGTGATCGTCCAGCGTCATGGCCAGCGCGGTCTCCCGGTCGACCACCGCGCCGTCGGCCCGCAGCCGGTAGTGCCGCTCCACCGCGCCGTGCACCCGCTGCTCGTCGACGACCTCCAGGATGCCGCCGTCGGCCAGCAGGCCGACATGGCGGTACAGGCTGGTCTTGGGCACGTCGGGCAGCTGTCGGCAGAGGTCGGAGGTGGTTCGGACCCGGTTGCCGGACAGGGCGTGCACGATGCGCAGCCGGATCGGGTGCAGGAGGAGGTCGAGCTGGTCCACGGGTGACATGTTCCCACATCTGGTACCGTTACCAAAGTTGGGAATGCAGACCTGAGGGGGACGACGATGGGCAGGCTCGACTCCGCGGCGACGTTCGCGCTGGACGACCTCGACCGGCTGGACGCGGCGCTCGCCGGCGCGCGGGTGGTCGCGATCGGCGAGAGCTCGCACTACAACCGCGAGCAATACCTGCTGCGACACCGACTGTTCCGCCATCTGGCGCAACGGCACGGCTTCCGCGTGTATGCGATGGAGTCCGGCTTCATCGAGGGCTGGGACGTCGACAACTGGGTCCAGGGCGACGATTCCCGCGCGCTCGGCGACGTGCTGGCCAACGGCGTGACCGGCCTGATGGGGCTGTGGACGGAGATGCGGACACACCTGGAGTGGCTGCGCGAGCACCGCATTCGCTTCTACGGCACCGATCTGCCCGGCTCGAACGCCTCCACACTGCCCGGCCTGGATCCCGTGCTGGCCTACCTCGCCGAGGCCGACCCCGAACTCAAGGTCGATCCCCGGGTCCGGGAGGTCGCCGTCTCGCTGTCGGCCCCCTCGGCCTTCTCACAGCTGGTGACGCTCAACGCCTACGCCACCAGCACCGACAAGGACACCCTGAGCGCCGGCCTCGCCGACCTGCGCGCGCGGCTGGCCTCGGGCCGAATCGACTACGTGCGAAGGACTTCCGTCGAATCGTACGAACGCGCGCTGCGGACCCTGGACCTCACCATCGCACTGGACGGCACCGCCCGCGGCATGGCCCGCGGCGAGCAGGCCAACGGCATGGAGGTTCGCGAGGTCGCCATCGCCGACAGTGTGGAATGGATCCTGCGCCGCGAGGAGCGGATCGTGCTCGTCGAGCACAATGCCCACGTGCAACGCGTTCCCGCGGCGCTGCCGGGTGTCCGTCCAATGGCGACGATGGGCGTACACCTGGCTGATCGGCTCGGCGATGACTACCGCGTGGTCGGCACCACCACCGGCGGCGAGCAGACCCTCAACTACACTCCGACGTTCTACGACGGCGTCATGTTCGCCGACCTTGACGAGCCCAAGCCGGACAGCCTCGACGGCGTCCTGGCCGCCAGCCGCCCCGGCGACGCGCCCTTCGCCGTGGACCTCCGCCGCCTCTCCCCCGCCGACGAGGCCGTTGTGCGCGCGGCAAAAGAGCAGCGATACGGCGTCTTCTACACCGAGGTCGACGCCATCGCCGCCTATGACGTGCTGGTGCACCTCCCGCACGTCACCGGCGCCACCCTCGACCACGACACCCTCAGCCACGCCGTGCCCGATGTCCGGGACCGCCTGAGCTAGTCAGACCGCCAGCATCTTCTGGATGGCCTGGCGGGTGACGCCGAGCTCGCGGGCGATGTCGGACTGGGTGACGCCCTGGCTGATCAGGCCCTGCATCAGCTCGCGGCGTTGCTTGGCGAACTCCTGGGCCAGGCGGGCGTGATGGATGGCCTGGGCCCGGACTTCCTTGATGCGCTCATAGGTCTCACGATGGGGATCAGTCATGGCATCAGCATGACAACCCCCCGTTGTCGATGTCAACCCCCGGTTGTCATCGTCCGGAGCACGGTCCCGTCGGGGCGGACGACCGCGGCGCGGGCCCGGCCCCGGCGGAGCCAGTCGGCGAGCTCGGGGTTCGACTCGGCGGTGACGGTGGTGATCCGGTCGGGATTCCCGGCCGGACACAGCGTGCCGGCCAGACTCCGGCGCAATCGCGGCCGCAGCACGAGCTCGGACCGGCGCAGCGCCGGGGTCTCGCTGCTGAGGACTCGATTCCTCAAGCCCGGGAGCAGATGCAGGCGCGGCATCAGGACCTTGCGCAGCAGGTCGCCGATCTCGCCGCCCTCGGTCATGGCCACGCCGAGCAGCTTGGCCAGCCGGATCATCGTCCGAACATGGGGTTGCCGCTCGACCTGGTACGTGTCGAGGATCGAGGCCGGCAACTGTCCACTGTGTACCGAGGCGAGCTTCCACGCGAGATTCGCCGCGTCGCGCAGACCGGCCCCGAGGCCCTGGCCGATGAACGGCGGCGTCAGGTGGGCGGCGTCGCCGAGCAGGAAAACCCTGTTGTCACGCCACTTGTCGGCGACCTGGGCCCGGAAGGTGTACTCGGCGACCCGACGCAACCTGAGCTCCTCGACCGTGGTCCAGGCTGCGAGCAGCGGGCGGATCCGCGCCAGATCCTGGTAGTCGGCGGCGGACTCGTGGCGTTGGAGCCGGAACTCCCAGCGGTAGCGGGTTTCCCCGACCCGCATGAACGTGGCCGCGCGCCGGGTGTCGCAGACCTGGTGCACACCGTCCCACCGCCCCAGGTCCTCATCGGTGTCGATGTCCACGACCAGCCACCGCTGGGCGAAGCCGAGATCGCGCATGCTGGCCCCGATCGCGTCGCGCACGAAGCTGTTCGCGCCATCGCAGCCGAGGGCGTAGTCGAAGCGCTCGCCGTTCACGCGGACGTGATCACCGTGTTGGGTCAGCTCGGTGACCTCGACGCCGTCGGCCACGGTCACCTTACGACGCAGGATCCGCTCCAGGTCGGGCTGGTCGAACATGTTGGCCTCGGGCCAGCCGTGCCGGCCGGCGGCCGCGTCCCGGCGGAACTCGGCCAGCACCCGCAGATCGGCGTCGAGCAGCCGCAGACCGCGACCGGGCCGGGAGATCGCCGCGAACTCGTCGGCCAGGCCGATGCTGGCCAGGATCCGGCACACCTCGTCGTCCAGGTGCACGGCCCGGGGCTGTGGATGCGGCGCCGGGCGGCGGTCCACCACCACGCAGTCGAGGCCGTGCCGGGCCAGCAGCGCCGCGGCCGTCAGGCCCGTCGGCCCCGCCCCGACGACGATCACCGCCGCCACGTCAGAGGTCCGGCCAGCCGCGGGTGAGGTGCTCGAACGCGATCTCCAGCGCCGCCGGGGCGTCCGGCGCGGTGCCGGCGATGTCGGGGATCTCCAGCACGTACCGGGCCAACAGCCGTAGCGACAGGTCGCCGGCGTCGCGGCCGGTCTCCGCCGCGATCACCCCGGCCAGCGACTCCTCGTTGTCCGTCCAGGTCGACCGGGCGTAGGCGCGCAGGGCCGGCGTGGTCACCACCAGGTCGGTCACCCGGCGCGTGTACGGGTCCGGTTCGGCCTCGAACGGGCCCCGGGTGGCGAGAAAGTCCTTGAGCGCCTGGAGGATCGAGGTCCCTTGTGGACGGTCCAGGACCGCGGCGGCCAGCGCCCGGCCGCGCTCCGCGCCGTCGCCGAGGATCAGCGCCTCCTTGCCCGCCGGGAAGTGCGCGAACAGGGTCGACACCGCCGTGTCGGCGGCCTCGGCGATCTCCGCCACCGTGACCTTGTCGAAGCCGCGTTCCAGGAACAGCCCCAGCGCCGCCTCGGAGAGCGCTCTCCGAGTGGCGGCCTTCTTCCGCTCGCGGCGGCCCGGTGCGGTCATGCCGCCTACCGTACCCATGCTCGAAGCGATTGCAAACTCAGAACGACTCTGATTACGGTATGGCTATGACTTCCTGGGACGTGCACCGCCCGCCGCCGGCCGCCGGCCGGACCGTGCTGGTCACCGGCGGCAACGCCGGCATCGGCTACTTCGTCGCCGAACAGCTCGCGGCCGCCGGCGCGACCGTGATCCTCGGCTGCCGCTCCGCCGACCGGGCCGCCGACGCGATGACCGCCATCCGATCCCGGCATCCGCTGGCCAAGCTGAGCCACCTCCCCCTCGACCTGGCCGACCTACCCTCCCTCCCCGCCTCCGTCTCCCGCCTCGCCCCCCAACGTCATGAAGGGCCCCTTACTGACGCTGAACGAGAGGATCCGTCCCTTGATCTTGAGTCGGCCGAGAACCGATGTTGTGAAGGGGCCCTTCCTGACGCTGAACGAGAGGTTCGGTCCCTTGATCTTGGGGCGGCCGAGGCGCTCGCGCCCCGTGGGCTCGACGCCGTGGTGCTCAACGCCGGCATGGTGCTGGACGGCCCGGATCCGGAGGAGCGGACGTTCGCCGTCAACCACCTGGGGCACTTCGCCCTCACCGCCCTGCTCGCACCCCACCTGGCCCGTAACGCCCGAGTCGTTACCACCGGCAGCTTCGTCGCCAAGTCAGCCGACTTTCCCGAGCACGAGCACCACGGCAAGCGGGCCTACGCCCGGTCCAAGCTCGCGCAGATGCTGTTCGGCTTCGAACTGGCCCGGCGCGGCGGGTTCAGCGTCGTCAACCACCCCGGCGGCGCGCTCGACTCCCTCACCCCGTCCCGCCCGCCCGTGCACACCCGACCCGCCGGCTTCCGCCTACCTCTGTTGCAGGGCAAGGATTCCGGCGCATGGCCGGCCGTCCGCTGCGTGCTGGACCCCGCCGTGCGCAGCGGTCAGCTCTGGGGCCCGCGCCTGTTCGGGCTGCGGGGCCGCCCCCGGCTCGAACCCGTCCGCGGCATCCTCGCCGACACCGCCCTGGCCGCCCGGGTCTGGGACCTCAGCGTCGAGCTGACCGGCCTCGACCCCTCAGCGACCCTTCTTCGCCGGCAGTGACCGGGCGTACCCCACGCCGCGCCGCACCCATTCGGCCAGCGCCTCGTCCGTCTCCACCGCCGGGCCCGCCACCGTCAGCCAGCCGTCCCTCTCCCGCCCCGCCAACGCCGCCGGCGCCACCAGCTCGTCGTCGATCAGCGGCCTCGCCTCATCGGGATCCACCCGCACCAGCAGCCCACCCCGCCGGCTCGCCGCCACCGACATGTTGCCGTTGACCAGAAACGCCAATCCCCCGAACATCGCCTGCTCGACAACGCCCCGCTCGGCCGCCACCAGCTCGCGGATCCGATCGGCCAGCTCCCGGTCGTAGGCCATGCCGGCAGTATGCCGGCCGAACCGGGACGGCCGCGAGCGCACCGCCACACCGATGCGGGCGGGCGGAGGTGCGCCTACAGCCAGTGCTCGAACCAGGCCCGCATCCGCTGGAGCAGGTCGATCTGGTGGCCGCGCCCCTGGATCGAATGCCCCTCACCCGGATAGATCACGAATTCGTGCTCGGCGCCGTAGTGCCGCAGTGCGCGGTGGAAGTACTCGGACTGGGCGAGGGGCACGTTGGTGTCGTCGGCGCCGTGCAGGATGAGGACGGGGGTGCGGACGTTGGCGGCGTAGGAGATGGGGCTGAGTTCGTCGTGCCGGTGCGGGCCAACGCCCTCCCAGCCGGTGCTGCCGCCCAGCGAGGCCTCGAAGACGCCCCATTCGCCGCTGCCGACGAGCCCGCCCCAGTCGGTGACGCCGGCCCCCATGACGGCAGCGGCGAAACGGTCGGTGTGCCCGATGGCCCACGCGGTCATGAACCCGCCGTGGCTCCACCCGCAGATGCCGAGCCGGGCGGGATCGGCGACGCCGTCGGCGATGAGGAGGTCGATGCCGGTGAGGATGTCGGTCCACTCCTCCTGCCCGACGGCGCCGCTGACGGAGGTGGCGAAGTCGTGCCCACGGCCCAGGCTGCCCCGGGGATTGGGCAGGAAGACGGCGTGGCCGGCGAGGGCGAACCACTGCCCGGACGGGGCCCAGTTGAGCGCGAACTGGTCGGCATAGCGGTCGTAAGGCCCACCGTGCACGATGGTGACCAGCGGAAACGGCCCCTCCCCCGACGGCGGCAGGATGAGCAGGCCGTCCAGCTCCACGCCGTCCGAGGCCTGGTAGGACAGCCGGCTCTGGGTGCCCCACTCGACGTCCCGGCTCCAGGGTCGGAGGTCGGTGACCCGCACCCCGTCGAAATGAACGTTCGGCTGATCATCAGCCGTGCTGACGATCAGCGCCATCGATCGTCCGCCGAAGCTGACGGCCCGGGCCAGGCCGACGTGCTGGGACACCTCCGCCCCGGACAATCGCCGCACCACGGTGTCCAGCCCCTCGGCCACCACGACCAGCGGATCCCCGTCGCCCATCGGCACGAGCTCGACCGGGCAGGCCGGCATCCCCTCGGTGAGGTTGCCGTCGACCATGTCGTACACGGCAACGCCGGACTGGAGACTCGGCGGGGTCAGTGCGAGGTAGGCGACCCGCCAGTCCCCCACCCGCCGCCACACCGGCGAATGCGCGCCGACCACCGCCGGTCCCAGGTCACGCACCTCCCCCGACAACGAGACGACATGCAACTGCGGCGAGAGCAACCCGGGATCGATCTCGTGGCTGGACCAGGTCAGCACGGCCAGCGGCCCGCCGCCCGGCTGCTGCGTGATCTCGGCGACGTGCCGATCCCCGTACAGGACACGGATTCCCGACGAGTCCAGCAGCCGGAGCCGAGATGGCCGGGGAACACCCCGCACCTCGATCTCCGGCGCCGGCGAGTCGGCCGCGATGAAGAGCACGGCGTCGGCCACCGGCAGGTGACCGTCGATGCCGGCCGGCCACGTGACCAGCGTGGAGTCCGTGCCGGACAAGGTGATCCGGTGCAACGAGACACCGTCGACCAGGTAGCACAGCGACTGCGAGTCGGGCTCCCACCGAGGATCGCTGCCCACGGCCAGCCGGCGGGGCGGCGTGTCGACCCCGGCCACCCACACCTCTGTGTCCCGCCGCGCGATCTGCCGTCGTGTGTAGGCGACCCAGCGGCCGTCCGGCGACACCGCCGTGCTCGTCGGGGTCCAGGCGTCCGCGATCATCTCGGCAGTCAGCACGATCGAGCACTGTATCGGGAGAACAAGGCGACCATCGGCCCCTTGTGGCGGCACAACCGGGTTCCTAGCGTCGGCCGGGTGTTGAGACGAATCCTCATCGCCGGCGTGGCGTCGGCCCTGGCCCTCCTGCCGTTACCCGTGACCGCCCAGGCGGACACCCCGACCGGGACCGTGGTGCCGATCCGGATCACCGGCGACCCGGCGCAGCGCTTCAACCTGGTCATCCTCGGCGACGGCTACACCACCGCGGACATACCCAAGTTCCGCGCGGACGTGGACAAGCACATGAACGTGCTGTTCACCTTCGAGCCGTTCAAGTCCTACCGCAACTACATCAACGTCTACTCGGTGGAGATCCCGTCGCCGGAGTCCGGGGTGAGCTGCGACCCGGACATCACCTCGCCCAAGCGGAACACCCCGCTGCACATGGAGTTCTGGTCGGGCTGCGACCCGCAGGGCGTGCAGCGCGGCCTCTACATGGACGAGGACGCGGCCACGGCCTACGCCAACCTGGTGCCCGGCACGACCCCGGCCAACCGGCAGATTCTGGGCGTCGCCAACAGCACCACGTACGGCGGCATCGGCGGCACCTACGCCACCGCCTCCGGCGGCAACGCGATGTCCTCCCTGATCACCCCGCACGAGCTGGGGCACTCGCTGGGCGGGCTCCAGGACGAGTACGACTACTACGCCCGGGGCGTGCGCGGCGACGCGTACACCGGCCCCGAGCCGGACTCGGTGCACCACACGCTGCTGACCGAGCAGCAGATGGTCCAGCAGCAGAAGAAGTGGTGGCGCTGGCTGGGCGAGCCGAGCGAGGCCGGCGGCACGATCGGCCGCTACGAGTCGGGCATCTACAGCAGCAGCGGCGTGTGGCGGCCCAGCGCGCACTCCATCATGAAGACCCTGGGCTACTACTACGACCAGGTCGGCCGCGAGGACATGGTCAAGTCGATCTCGGCCAAGACCAGCATCGTGCAGGACGCCACGCCCACCGCGAAGCCGATCGGCGCGGACCGGGTGGTGTTCGCGGAACCCATGCACCCCAACAGCCACCAGCTCACGATCGCCTGGAGCCTGGACGGCAGGCCGCTGTCGGCCACCGGCCAGCAGCTGGACCTGCGGTCGCTGAACCTCAAGGCGGGCAAGCACAAGCTCACCGCGACCGTCACCGACCCGACCGACTTCGTGCGGGATCCGGTGATCAAGCAGGCGCTGACCGGCACGCGCACCTGGACCGTGGACACGACGGTCAAGACGCCGCCGTCGACCACGGCGGTGGACTTCGCCGACACCACGGAGACCGACCGTCCGATCAACGCGGACGAGGTCGTGTTCGCCGACACCACGCACCCCGCCAACCAGGTCGTGCCGGTGAAGTGGGCACTGGACGGCAAGGCGCTGGCCACCACGGCCAACGACGTGGACCTCAAGCCCCTCAAGCTGACCGGGGCGCACACGCTGACCGCCACGGTCGGCGGCAAGTCCCGCAGCTGGACGGTGGACGCCACGGATCCGTCCACCTCGTACCAGCTGTCGTCAGCGCTGCTGACGGTCAAGAAGGCGGACGGCACCGCCGAGTACGTCTACAATGGACCGTTCGACATGCTGCTGACCGCCGCCGACGACAAGACCGGCTCGCTGGTCAGCGAGTTCCGCACCGACGGCGACGGCTGGTTCAACTACTTCGGCTGGCCCACCGACTCGGCCAAACCGTGGCACTTCACGCCCAGCGGCACCGAGATCGACCATCTGGTCTACGGCAAGCTGGGCAGGCCACGACTGTCCCCTTGGGACGATCCGACGCCCAGCTACGGCCAGCACACCATCGAGTACCGCACCACGGACGCGGCCGGCAACACCGGGGCGGCCAAGAGCTTCCAGGTGAACCTGCTGCCGGCCCCGCCGGCCTGCACCACCACGATCACCGGCCGGCACAACGGATCGCTGGCCGTCACCGACGGCGTCACCTGCCTTGACCACGCCGACGTCACCGGCGCGATCGTGGTGTCGCCGGGGGCCTCGCTGGTGGCCACGAGCTCGACGATCACCGGCGGGGTCAGCGCATCCGGCGCGAACGCGGTGGAACTGCTCGACACCACCGTGCACGGGGCGGCCAGCATCGCCGGTGTCACGCAGGACGTGACGATCGTCGGCGGCCGCGTGGACGGCGCGCTTGTGTTGTCCGGCAACCACACCGGCGCGCGGCAGCCGGTGGTGGCCGGCGTCGCGGTCATCGGCGCGTTGAGCTGCACCGCGAACACGCCCGCGCCGAGCGACATCGCCGCCCCGAACACCGTGCGCGGCGGCGCGATCGGGCAGTGCTCGGGCCTGTGAGCCCAGCCTCGTCCATGCGGGCATAATCGCCCGCATGGACGAGGCGCTGCACGAGCGGATGCGGGAAGCGATCAAGGACGTGCCGCCCGGCCGGGTGTCGACCTACGGCGACATCGCGGCCATGGTCGGCGCGCCCAGCCCGCGCATGGTGGGGGCGCTGCTGTCCGAGGACGGCCACGACCTGCCGTGGCACCGGATCCTGCGGGCCAACGGCACGCCGTCCCCGCACATCGCCCACGAGCAGCTGGCCCGGCTGCGGGCCGAGGGCGTGCTGGCCGACGGCCAGCGCGTCAACCTGCGGAAATACCGCTGGCAGCCGGAAGACTGAGTCGGCCCCCGCGAGCGCGGCCAACCGGGATCCGGCCGTGTTCCCGGATCCCGATCGGTTCGGCCCCGGACCGACTACCCGTTGTTGCCGACGAGATCGTTCACGACCCGCTTGCGGCGCAACAACCGCGGCAGCATGCCGTGATCCATCTGCTGACTCAGCGGTGACGGCGGCACCACCAGCATCGCGCACCGCGCGTGGGCCGCGCAGTACCTCGGCACCGAGGGGATGAAGGCCCGGCGCCACACGCTGCGCCGGCCCGCGCCGATCACCATCAGGTCGTTCTCGTTGTTCGCGACACACACCAACGCCTTGCCCGCGTCGGCGCGCACCGCCACCTGCCGCACGTCCACGTCCTCGGGAATGCCGCCAAGCGCCTCGTCCCACGCTCTGGCCAGCCGCTCCCAGGCTCCTTGCTCCCACAACTGCTTGAGCTGCACGTCGAACGTCCGCCGGTAGGCGGCCTCGCCGCCCGGCGCGCTCCACGCGATGACCGCGACGAGCGGCACCGAGCGCATCCGCGCCTCGGTCACCGCCCGCCGCAAAGCCTGCAAGCTGCCGACCGAGCCGTCGACACCGACGACGACCCGTCCAACACCATCCATCACCGGAACATGGTAGTTCTCGGCGCAAGTGCACACCGTCACCCGAACGCGTTCTTGATGACTCCTGTGCTCAGCGGCACAGCGCTTGTGCCGCGCGGGGCTCGGCCCCCGGGTAGCCGATGCCCTCTCCTTTCAGAAATCTTCGTCGAAGCTGACCGTTCCCGTAACAGCGACCTGGTACGCGGAGACCCGGCGCTCGAAGAAGTTGGACAGCTCCTGCACGTCCTGCAACTCCATGAACCCGAAGGGGTTCTTGGCGTTGAACTCCGGGGCCAGGCCCAGCGCGGCCAGCCGACGGTCGGCCACGTGCTCAAGATAGGCGCGCATGTCCGCCAACGACATGCCGGCAACCCCTTGTCCCAGCAGGTCTTCGGCGAACTTGGTCTCCGCGTCCACCGCCTCGCGCAGCATCTGCCGGACCTGGTCGTGCAGCGCGTCGTCGAACAGCTCCGGCTCCTCGCGGCGAACCGTGTCCACCACGTCGAAGGCGAACGCCATGTGCATGGACTCGTCGCGGAACACCCAGTTGGTGCCCGAGGCCAGCCCGTTGAGCAGGCCGCGCGAGCGCAGGAAGTACACGTAGGCGAAGGCGCCGTAGAAGAACAGGCCCTCGATGCAGGCGGCGAAGCAGATCAGGTTGAGCAGGAAGGCCTTGCGGTCCTCCTTGCTGTGCAAGCGGTTCAGGTGCTCGATGGAGTCGATCCACTTGTAGCAGAACTCGGCCTTGTCCCGGATGGACGGGATGTTGTCCACCGCCGCGAACGCCTCGGCCCGCTCGTTCTCGTCGGGCAGGTAGGTGTCCAGCAGCGTCAGGTAGAACTGGACGTGCACGGCCTCCTCGAACAGCTGGCGCGACAGGTAGAGCCGGGCCTCGGGCGCGTTGACGTGCTCGTACAGGTTGAGCACCAGGTTGTTGGCGACGATGGTGTCGCCGGTGGCGAAGAAGGCGACCAGCCGGTTGATCAGGTGCTGCTCGGCCGGCGTCAGCTTCTTCAGGTCGGCGAGGTCGGAGTGCAGGTCGACCTCCTCCACCGTCCACGTGTTCTTGATGGCGTCGCGGAAACGCTCGTAGAACAGGGGATAGCGCATCGGCCGCAGGGTCAGGTCCATGCCCGGGTCGAGCAGGGACTGCTTGCGCGCGGTGTTGTCGAGGGTGGTCACTGGCAGGCCTCACACGATTCGGGGTTCTCGAGGGAGCAGGCGATCACATCGGCCGGGGCCGCGGGCACCGTCGCCTGCTGGATGCGCGTCGCCGGACGGGACCGCAGGTAGTAGGTGGTCTTCAGCCCGGACTGCCAGGCGTAGCGGTACATCGAGGACAGCTTGCCGATCGTCGGCGAGGCCAGGAACAGGTTCAGCGACTGGCTCTGGTCGATGTACGGGCCGCGGGCGGCGGCCAGCTCGATCAGCGACTTCTGCGGAAGTTCCCACGCCGTGCGGAACAGCGAGCGGCTGGCCTCGGGCAGGCCGGCCAGGCCCTGCGCCGAGCCGTCGTCCCGCTTGAGCTGGTCGCGGGTCTGCGCGGTCCACAGGCCGTGCTGCTTGAGCTCCGCGACGAGATAGGTGTTGACCTGCAAGAACTCCCCGGACAGGGTCTCCCGCTTGAACACGTTGGACACCTGCGGCTCGATGCACTCGTAGCAGCCGGCGATCGAGGCGATCGTCGCCGTCGGCGCGACGGCGATCAGCAGCGAGTTGCGCAGGCCGCTCTCGGCGACCCGCTCGCGCAGCGCGGCCCAGCGCTCGGTCTGCGTCGGCGTCACGCCCCACAGGTCGGGCTGGAGATCGCCCTGGGCCGCCCGGGTCTGGTTGTAGGCCGGGTGCGCGCCGGCCGACGCGGCCAGGTCGGCCGAGGTCTCCAGGGCCGTGAGGTAGATCTCCTCGGCGATGCGGGTGGACAGCTGCTTGGCCGCGGCCGAGTCGAAGTCCAGGCGGTGCTTGAAGAACACGTCCTGCAAGCCCATCACGCCCAGGCCAACCGGCCGCCAGCGCGGGTTGGACCGGCCGGCCGGCGCGGTCGGGTAGTAGTTGATGTCGATCACGCGGTCCAGGAACGTGACCGCGGTGCGCACGGTCTCGCGCAGCTTGTCCCAGTCCATGGAATCGCCGAGCACGTGCGCGCCCAGGTTGACCGAGCCGAGGTTGCACACCGCGGTCTCGGTGTCGCTGGTGACCTCCAGGATCTCCGTGCAGAGATTGGACAGGTGCACCACGTTGCCCGGTTCGGCGGTCTGGTTGCAGGTGCGGTTGGCGGTGTCCTTGAAGGTCATCCAGCCGTTGCCGGTCTGGGCCAGCGTGCGCATCATCTTGGCGTACAGGTCGCGGGCCTTGACCGTGCGCACGGCCCGGCCGGCCTGCTCGGCCGCGCGGTAGGCGCGGTCGAACTCCTCGCCCCACAGGTCCGGCAGCTCCGGCGTCTCGTCCGGGTCGAACAGCGACCAGTCGGCGTCGGCCTCGACCCGGCGCATGAACTCGTCCGGGATCCAGTTGGCGATGTTCAGGTTGTGCGTGCGCCGCGCGTCCTCGCCGGTGTTGTCGCGCAGCTCGAGGAACTCCTCGATGTCCGGGTGCCACGTCTCCAGGTAGACGCAGGCCGCGCCCTTGCGCCGGCCGCCCTGGTTGACCGCCGCCACCGACGCGTCCAGCGTGCGCAGCCACGGCACGATGCCGTTGGAGTGGCCGTTGGTGCCGCGGATCAACGCGCCCCGGGAGCGAACCCGGGACCACTGCACGCCGATGCCGCCCGCGAACTTGGACAGCTGCGCCACCTGCGCGTACCGCTCGTAGATCGACTCGAGTTCGTCGCGCGGCGAGTCGAGCAGGTAGCACGAGGACATCTGGGTGTGCCGGGTGCCCGAGTTGAACAGCGTCGGCGAGCTCGGCAGGTACGCCAGCGAGGACATCAGGCGGTAGAAGCGGATCGCCTCGCCCGCGGTGTGCGACAGGCCGCAGGCCACGCGCAGCAGCCAGTACTGCGGGCGCTCCACCACCGTGCGCTTGTCGGGGTGGCGCAACAGGTAGCGGTCGTACACCGTGCGCAGGCCGAAGTACTCGAACCGCCGGTCGGCGTCCGCGTCGATCGCGTCGTCCAGCTTGCGGGCGTGGGTGGCCACGAACTTGGCCGTCTCGTCGCCGATCAGGCCCTCGCGGTGGCCCAGCGCGATGCTCTGGCTGAAGGAGTGGACGCCCTGGAGGCGGACCTCCTTGTCGATGTACGCCGCCAGCAGCTGGGCCGCCAGCTTGGAGTACTCGGGCTCCTCCGACACCAGCTCGGCCGCCGTCTGGATGGACAGCCGGTCCAGCTCCTCGGTGGTCGCGCCGTCGTACAGGCCGTTGATCGTCTTGGTGGCCACCCGCAGCGGGTCCACCTCGGCCAGCCCGACCGCGCAGCGCCCGACCGCCTTGACGATCTTGTTCACGTCGACGGCCTCGAACTCGCCGCTTCGTTTCCTGACCCGCATCGTCGGGTGGGGATCGGTGTCTACCCGCACCACTGTCTGCGTCACAGCCTGAGCTCCTCGCACGCTGTCGGCCTTTGCGGGCGGCGCGCGAGGACCCACCGGCAGGCGCCGGCCGGCGATCCCCCACGCCCTCCCTCGGGGCCTGGACACGAGCCCGTTCACGGTGCGAACGGGCGAGCGGGCAGGTCTTCGGACTCACGGGCATGCCGGCAGGCACCTACTGGCCGTCGCTTCCCAGGCCACCGCGGCCCAGTGCTTCGTTACGGCGGTCGTTCCCGTTCACCGCTGCGGGGCAGTCCCGGATTCGCACCGGGTTCCCTCTTACGACGACCGCCCTGGCGGGACGGCCGAACCAGCTCGGTGAGCACAATACATGGGCGGCGATCAGTCGCAAGCACCCACATGTTGTGCCGGCGTGTCCCACCGACTGCACGATCGGGCACCGTGAGCGACGATGTCGCGACTCTGCGTGGCTATCCCGGTAGACAGGATCCAGAGGTCTGCCGAGGAGGGGCTGTGCCACGACCCGAACGACCGCTGGACCCGACGCACGGCGCGGTGGGCGCGTTCGCCGCCGACTTGCGCCGACTGCGGGAGCGGGCCGGCCGCCCGACATACCGGGAGCTCAGCCAGGCCGCGCACTACTCGCCGACGGTGCTGTCACAGGCCGCCGCCGGACGGAAGCCGCCCACGCTGGCGGTCACGCTGGCCTACGTCACGGCCTGCGGCGGCGACCCCGAGCACTGGCGGGCCCGCTGGCACGAGCTCACCGCCCAGATCGGCGGCGATATCGACAACCGCGACCCCGGTTGCGCGCCCTATCTGGGGCTGGCACCGTTCGAACCCGATGACGCCGACCGGTTCTTCGGCCGGGACGAGTTGCTCGACGACCTCGTGACCCGGGTGAGCCAGCGACGGCTGGTCGGCGTGTTCGGCGCGTCGGGCTCCGGGAAGTCCTCGCTCGTGCGGGCCGGACTGGTGGCCATGGCCCGCAAGCAGGGACTGATCGCGACCGGGCCGACGCTGTTGCTCACCCCGGGACCACATCCGATCGAGGAGTTGGCCGTCCACCTGGCCGCGGCGAGCGGACTGTCCTCAGTGGAGTTACGGGCGGAACTCGCCGCCGCACCGGACAACCTGCGGCTGCGGGTGCGCCAAGCCCTGCACGACGAACCGGACGACGTCGACCTGTTGGTGGTGGTCGACCAGTTCGAGGAGGTCTTCACCCTCTGCCACGACCCGGACGAGCGAGCGGGGTTCATCGCCGCGTTGGTGGCGGCCACCAGCGCGCCGGGCAGCCGGGTCCGAGTGGTGCTCGGGGTGCGGGCCGACTTCTACGGCCATTGCCTGCGACACCCCGAGTTGGTGGCGGCGTTGCGGGACGCCCAGGTCCCCGTCGGCCCGCTGAGCCCGGAGCAGTTGCGGGAAGCCATCATCCAGCCCGCGGTGCATGCCGGGCTGACTGTCGAATCCGCGCTCGTGTCCCGGCTGATCGCCGACGCCGCCGGCCAGCCGGCGGTGCTGCCGCTGGTGTCGCACGCGCTGATGGAGACCTGGCGTCGGCGACGCGGCACCCGGCTGACGGTCGCGGGCTACGAGGAGACCGGCGGCCTGCACCAGGCCATCGCCCACACCGCGGAGCAGGTCCACACCGCACTCGACGCCACGCAGCGCGAGATCGTCCGCGGCCTGTTCCTGCGGTTGACCGCCTTCGGCGAGGGCACCGAGGACACCAAGCGCCGCGTCGCCCGGACGGAACTGGACGCCGATCCCGACACCGCCGTGGTGCTGGAGAAGCTGACCAGCGCCCGGCTGCTGACCGCCGACCGCGACAGCGTGCAGATCACCCACGAGGCGTTGATCCGCTGCTGGCCCCGGCTGCGCGGATGGCTTGCCTGCGACCGGGACCGGCTGCGCGCCCACCGGGAACTCACCGAGGCCACCAACGCCTGGGAGCTGGTCCACCGCGACCCAGGGGCGCTCTACCGCGGCGCCCGGCTGGCGGTCGCCCGCGATCGGCTCGGCGCCCACGACACGACGCTGACCGCACGAGAACGGGAATTCCTCGAGACCAGTCTCGCGGCGGAGGCCGCCGAGCAGGCCAGCGAGCGCCGCCGCAGCCGCCGGAGCCGCCAACTCACGGCGCTGCTGGCGGTTCTTCTCGTGCTGGCCGTGATCGCCACCGGGATCGCCGTGCGGTCCCAGTACGCGATCGCGCAGGAGCGCAACGCGGCCATCGCCGGCAAGGCCGCCCTCGACGCCGCCGCGCTGCGCGAGTCGAACCCGGCGCTGTCGATCCAGCTCAGCCTCGCCGCCTACCGGCTCTCCCCCACGCCGGGGACCCGTGACGGCCTGCTCAGTGCGTTGGCCACGCCCTACGCCGCCAGGATCACCGTGCACACCGACACCGTCGAGGCGGTGTCCTATAGCGATGACGGCCGGCTGCTGGCGTCCGCGAGCGCGGACAAGACCGTGCGGATCTGGGACGTGTCAACGCCTCTGCGCCCGTCCGCGGTGGCCACGATCAGCGGCGACGCCGCCGTGCGCGGAGTGCGGTTCGCTCCCGGCGGCCGGATCATGGCGACGGCCGACGCCGGAAGCACTCCGCGGGTGCGGTTGTGGGACATGAGCAAACCTCAGCAGCCACGCCAGCTGGCCACTCTCCCCGTCGACGCCGGCATGGCGGCCTTCAGCGGCGACGGGCGCCTGCTGGCCACCGGATCCGCCGACTCGGTGCGCCTGTGGGATCTGACCGACCCCAGCACCCCTCGGGCAGTCGGCGCCGTCCCGATCACCTCGGGCCGCGTCCGCGCGATCGATCTCAGCCCGCACGGCCCCCTCCTCGCGGTCGCCGGCCCCGGGGACGGCTCCGGCCTGTGGAACATCGCCGACCCGGCACACCCCGTGTCACTGTCCACGGTGCACGGCAGAGTGCGGGCGGTGTTCAGCCCGGACGGCCGTGTGCTGGCGACCACCGACGACCGCGACAGCACGCCGAGGCTATGGGACATCAGCGATCCCGGAGCGCCGCAGCGGGCGGCCGTGCTGGTCGGGCACACCGCCAGCGTCAACACTCTCCGGTTCGCGCCCGACGGGCACGGCCTGGCCACCAGCGGCGACGACAACACGATTCGCCTGTGGGACACCACCGATCCGCGCCAGCCCCACCTCGCCGCCAGCCTGACCGGCCACACCAACACCGTGTACGCGCTGGCGTTCAGCCCCGACGGGCGGACCCTGGCCTCCGGGGCGGGCGACACCACGGTGCGGCTGGCCGATCTGTCCGGACTGTTCCTGGCCGATCACGCCGACACCGTCGTCGCGGCGGCGTTCAGCGCCGACGGCCGGATGAGCGCCACCGCGAGCATGGACCACACGGTTCGGCTGGCCGACACCACCGATCCGCGCGATCCGCGCCCGCTGGCCATCATCGACCACCCCGATGCCGTGTTCACCGCGGCGTTCAGCCCGGACGGACACCTGCTCGCCGTCTCCGGCCGCGACCACACCGTGCGCCTGTGGGACATCACCGAGCCTCGCCGGCCCCGGCCGGCGGGCGTGGTCACCGGGCACGCCGACGCGGTCTGCCAGGCGGTGTTCAGCCCCGACGGGCGCCTGCTGGCCACCGCGAGCTGGGATCACACCGCGCGGCTGTGGGACATCACCACTGCGGCGTCGCCACGTCTCGTCGGCATCCTGACCGGCCAGACCGACGTGATCTCCGACGTGGCCTTCACCCCGGACGGACATCGGCTGGCCACCGCCAGCCAGGACGTGCGGCTGTGGGACATCACCGATCCGGTGCGGCCACAGCTGTTGGCGGCCGTCGGCGGCGACAACATCACACGGGTGGCCATCGGCGCGGGCGGCCACCTGCTGGCCACCGCCAGCCAGGACCACACCGTGCGGCTGTGGGACATCAGCGATCCGCGACACACCCGCGGCGTCGCGGTCATCACCGCGCACACCGACTCCGTCGACGCGGTGGCCTTCAGCCCGGACGGTCGGCGGCTGGCCACCGCGGGAGAGGACCGTGCGATCCGGCTGTTCGACATCACCGATCCCACGCGGCCGCAGGACGCCGGCGTGTTAGCCGGCCACACCGCCACTGTCGCGCGAGCGGTGTTCAGCCCGGACGGGCACACCCTGCTGACCGCCGGCGCCGATCACTCCGCGCGGCTGTGGGAGACCGACATCGACGCGCTCGCCGCCCGCGTCTGCGCCCTCGCCCGGCCCGCGATCACCCCGGCCGAATGGGACCGACACTTTCCCGAACTGCCCTACCAGCCGCCGTGCTGACAAGCCCGATGGGGCGCCCCCAGGGCGCCCCATCGGAACTCATGCTCAGTACGGGACCACGACGAGCGCGAAGTAGCCCGCGAGGTAACGGTTGTCGCAGACGTAGCCTTGCCAGTTCCCCTGGTAGACCCCGAGCGCGCCGATCGAGTCGCAGTCGAGATACAGCTTGTAGTAGCCGTAGATGTACGGGGTTCCCGTCACGGCCTTCGCCGTCGCCGGCGCCGGGGCGGCCGAGGCCGTCGTGGCGCCCATGAGACCCACCCCGAACAACGCCGTCGCGGCGGCGCACGCCGCGACCGTCCGCTGAAGCCAAACGCGCATGGTCAATCGTCCTTCCTGTTGGTGTACTTGGTGATCACCCGATGGGTCCGACGGTCACCAGCGGCCGCATCTGCGTGGTGGACACTGGTTCGTCCACCGGCCGGTTGTCCGCCTCGACCCAGGCGTGGGCCCGGAACGGGATGGTGCGCACCCCGGCGTGCCAGGTGGGCCACGATCCCCTTGCCCGGCACAGCAAGGCGGTCGCGATCGACCGCGGCAGGCAGCCTTCGCCCGCGCACCGCACGCTGACCGCGGTGACGGTCCGCCGAGCCCGGCTCGCCTCCGCGTAGCTGGCCGGCCGGGCGCCCCGGGCGGCCACGGTCAGCACCCGGCGGATCCTGGCCGGCGGAAGTCGCCCGATCAGATGGCCGGCGCCGACCGCGAGCAGCGCCAGCACCCGCCGGTGCGCCGCGACCCGCAGCGGCCCGGTCGGCGCGCTCATGGCGTCACCAAACCGGTGGCGCGCAGCCGATCGATGATCGTGCCCGCATCGCTGAGCGCGCGTTCCCGGTCGACGGCGTACCGCTCGACGAGCGCCGTCGCGGCCTCCTGCTGCCCACCGCCGCCGATCAGAGTGCTCAGCACGAGGGCCCCGCTGCCGTTGACCTGGTAGTAGCGGCCGGTGCGCTCGTCCAGCAGCACCATGCCGTCCTCGACGGTGACCGTGGACACTTCCGCCCGCAGGGTCGCCATCGCCGATCACCTCGCTTTCACTGGGGTCGTCGCCCGCGCGCGGAGCCATGTCTCCACCGCGAAGGTCATCTCCAGGTAGTAGACGGGCAGCTGCGGCGGATACAGCACGAGCGCCGCCTGCCGCAGCGCGTCGCCGTCGACCAGCCCGAGCCGGGCCATGTGGGAGTCCGCCAGCAACTCGGCCAGCTCGGCCCGCTGGGCCGCCAGGCCGCTGTGGATCTCCCGCGAGAACTCGCTCTTGCCGCGCCGGGCCAGCACCTCGTCGGGCACGACGCCGCGCATCGCCGCCAAAGTGAGGGGTTTGAAGGTGAACGGCGTGGTCCGCTCGTGCAGACGCACCGCAAGGCAGGCCTGCACAACCTGGTCGTCCAGGAAGGGATAGTGGAACGGCACCCCTGCCTGTGCGGTGAACCGGCCGATCTGCCGGCACATCCGCGTGGACGCGATGATCTGCGCCAACGCCATGTGCCGACCTCGGGTGGGGGCCAGCGGGCTCGCCTGGCCGGCTTCCGCGCGGATCAGCTGCCGCAGGCGTTCCCGCGCGTCGGCGGTGATCCACGGGGGCAGCGTCGGGGGCGCGTCCCAGCCCATCAGCGTGGGGGTGCGGTCGCTCATCCGCACTGGACTCAGATCCGCGGCCACATCGGTCAGCCACCGCCGGTACGGGCGCCGGTCGGCGGCGGCCCGGACCGTCGCCGGCAGCGACCAGCGGCACTCCGCCGACAGCGCCCGCAGATGCCGCAACCCGGTGCGGGGATGCGTGCGCAGCGTGTCGTGCACGTAGGAGTCCAGGGCCTGCACGACCTGGTCGCCGCCCTCACCGGTCAGGTGCAGCCGGGAGCTCTTGGCCCCCATCAGGCGCGCCAGCTCGGTGTTCATGCCCCGAATCCGCCCGCCCAGGGCCGGCTCGTCGAATCCCTCGCCGGCGGTGGACAGTCCGGTGTAGAAGCTCGGCAGGGTCCCCGGCCGCATCTCCAGGTGTTCGGCGTCCGGCAGGTGGGTCGCGGCCCGGCGGGCCCACATCGCGTCCTCATGGCCGCCGTCGATCCCGGCCTGCGTGAACAGGACCAGGTCGGCGGGGCCGCGGGCGGCCAGGAAGCAGATCGAGGTCGAGTCCAGCCCGCCGGACAGGTCGGCGCTGACCACACCCCCGGCATCCGTGCGCACCGCCACGGCGTCGGCCAGGGCCTGGGCGACCCTCGGCGCTCCCTCGGCCAGGGACAGGCTCGGCTCCGGCGGCGACCACCATCGCCGGACCCACCGGTCGCCCCGCGAGTCCAGGTGCAGGTAGTGGCCTTCGGGCACGGCACTGACGTTTCGCCACATCGGGCGCCCGCCGAGGGGATGGGGCACCGACGGCTCCAGCAGCCGCAGCAGGACCGCGTCCTCGTCGACGTCGTCGCCGATGGCCTCGGCCAGAACGTCCGCGCGGTCGCAGCCGATCGTGACGCCGCCGACCCGCGCGTGGTAGAGCCGCCGCAGCCCCGTCGCGGTGCCCTGAGCCCGCACCTGACCGTCCAATGTGGACACGAGGTGGAAACTGCCGGGGATCTCCAGCGCGACGTCGTCCAGTTCGACGGCCGACCGGATCCGTCCCAGGGTCCGCGCCCAGCGCTCGGGCGGCGGGTAGTCACCGATCAGCGCCACCCGCCCGCGGTCGGCCTCGACCACGGTCATCTCCCGCGGGCTCCACCGGCCCATCAACCATGGGCGACCGGAGTTGTGCGTCTCGAGCTGAAGGTCCGTCCACGCGCCGAGCACCTCGACCGCCGACGCGGCGTCGGCGCTGTCGGGAAGCACGACGAACCAGCCCTGACCCCGATTCATAGCCACACCTGTTTCGTCCGGGTCCACTGTCGGGAAAGGGAAATCCTGTGGGCACGGTGGCGCCCCGGGCTCATCCGCGCCGGGGCGCCACCGAGGCTCGATTACTGGTTGAAGTCGTTACGCTTGATGAACTGAGCGCCGCCGTCCGGGAAAATACCCAGGAAGCCGGTGGTCAGCTCGCCGAACTCGCCGACCTCGACGAGCGCCGGCGCCTGGTAGATGTCCTTCTCCATGGCTTGTCTCCTCTCATCTCCCCGCCCCCATGTCGGTGCGGAGACCCGATGTGGGTGACGTGACCACTCGAATCAGCGGGCATTCGTGGTGATCGCGGCTCCCACCACATTTCTAGGCGGTTCCGCTTGATTTGCGCCGGCGGCTGCGGGCGAACAACCAACGCCCACACAGGGGCGAGAGGCTGACAACCGCCAGGTGGCGGCCTCACCAGCGCCGCAGCACGCCGCGTGACGTCGCCGGTCCCGCGTCGACAGCGTTCGGGAATTCACCAGCCGCGCCGCGCACGGACGGAAGCCATCAGTGAAAGAACAGGAGCGCGCCGCGAGCGTTTGCGCACGAGTTTGAACGACCAGTCGTTATGGGTCAGCGAATCGAATCTGACGCCGGCTCAGGTCAGCGGCCGAGGACCTGACGGATCGCGGCGGCGGCCTTGTCCGCCAATTCGGCCACCTGCGTCTCGGTGATCACCAGGGGCGGGCCGAACAGCAGCAGGTCGCCGTCGCGGCCGTCGGCGCAGCCGGTGGAGTGGTAGACGAGCAGGCCGTTTTCCTTTGCCTGGGCGACAACCTGTTCGGCAATACGCTCGGCGCGGGCGAACGGCTTTTTCGACTCGATGTCGGCGACCAGCTCGACCGCCTGGAGCAGGCCGAGGCCGCGGATGTCGCCCACCGCCGGGTGGTCGGCCAGGCGGTCACGCAGGGCGTGGGCCAGATCCCGGCCGCGGTGCTCGGCGGCGGCAACCAGGTCCCGGTCCCGCAACACCTTCAGCACCGCGTGCCCGGCCGCCGCGCCCACCGGGTGGTGCGAGTAGGTGAAGCCGTGCACGAAGGCCCCGATGGTGTCCCGCACCTCGGCCGTGCAGACCGCCAGCCCCAGCGGCCAGTAGCCCGAGGCCGCGCCCTTGGCTGTGACGAGGATGTCGGGCCGGATTCCCCAGTGCTCGCAGGCGAACCAGCGGCCGGTGCGGCCGAAGCCGGTCATCACCTCGTCGACGATCAGCAGCACGCCCCGCCGCCGGCAGACCTCGGCGACCGCCGGCCAGTAGTCGTCCGGCGGCACGCACGCCCCGAGGGCCGCGCCGGCCACCGGCTCGGCGATGAACGCGGCGACCTCCTCGGTGATCATCCGGTCCAGCTTGGCCGCGTGCCAGGCGCCGCAGGCGTTCGGATGATTCGGTGCCGGGCAACGGTATTCGTACGGCGCGGAGGTGTGCCAGGCCGGGCCGAGCCAGGGCCGGTACGGGTTGCGGAGCCCGGCCCGGCCGGAAACGTCCAGCGCCCCACGGGAATTGCCGTGGTAGGCCCCCTGCCGGCCGATGATCACGTGCCGGTCCTGGTCGCCGCGGGCCAGGTGATGGGCCCGGGCCATCTTCAGCGCCGTCTCCACCGCCTCGCTGCCGCCGGACACCGGGTAGATCCGCGGGTCGTCGAACGGCAGCAGCGGCGCCAGCGCGTCGGCGTAGTCGTCCAATGCCTTGGAGGCGAAGGCGGTTCCGTGCGCGTAGGCGATCTGCCGGGCCTGCTCGGCGATGGCGTCGACGACCTCGGTCACCCCGTGGCCGATGGAGGTGACCACCGCGCCGCCGGACCCGTCCAGGTACCGGCGACCGTCCACATCGAACACTTCGGCTCCCGTTCCCCCGGCCGCGCGCGGCAGGCCGGGGGAACGGGTGAACACGTGCCGACTCATCCCGCGACAGCCCGGCCGAACAGCTCCAACGCCGTCCGCGCCTCCTCGGCCGTCACGACCAGCGGCGGCGACATGCGAATGCTGCTCTCGCCGCATTCCAGCACCAGCAGCCCCAGTTCGAACGCGCGCTGCTGCACCTGCCCGGCCAGCTCGGCGGTGGCGAACTCGACGCCGATCATCAGGCCAACACCGCGAACGTCGGTGATCGACTCCGGGAACCGTTGCCGTAGCGCACGAAGCCCGGCCAACAGCTGCTCGCCGACCGCGGAAGCGTTGGCCAGCAGGCCTTCCTCCTCGATCACGGCCAGCGTGGCCAGCCCGGCCGCGCACGGCACCGGGCTGCCGCCGTAGGTGGAGCCGTGCGCGCCGGCTGACCACTTCTCCATCAGGTCGGCGCGGGCGATGAACGCGCCCAGCGGCAGCCCCGAGGCCAAGCCCTTGGCGCTGATCAGGATGTCCGGCCGCACACCGCTGTGCTCGATGGCCCACAGCTTGCCGGTGCGGCCCACGCCGGACTGCACCTCGTCGGCGACGAGCAGGATGCCGTGCCGGTCGCACAGTTCCCGCAGCCGCCGCAGCCAGCCCGCCGGCGGCACGATGTAGCCGCCCTCGCCCTGGATCGGCTCGACGAAGACCGCCGCCACCTCGTCCGGCGACACCTGGTGCCGGAAGATCAGGTTCTCCAGGTGCTCGAAGGTCTCGTCGCTGCCGTAGGGGGCGTGCAGCACGCCGGGCAGCAGCGGGCCGAATCCCTTGTGGTACTTGGCTTTCGACGCGGTCAGGCTGACCGCGCCGTAGCTGCGGCCGTGGAACGCGCCGTAGAAGCTGATCACGTACGGCCGCCCGGTGCAGTACCGGGCCAGCTTCAGCGCGCCCTCGACCGCCTCCGCGCCGGAGTTGCTCAGGAACACCCGCACCGGGCCGTCGATCGGCGCGGTCTCGGCCAGCGCCTGGCACATCCGGGAGTAGATCGGCAGGTAGAAGTCGCTGGCCGAGTAGTGCAGCAGGTCCTCGCTCTGCCGCCGCACCGCCTCGACGACCTTGGGGTGGGCGTGGCCGGTGGAGTTGACGGCGATGCCGGCGTTGAAGTCCAGGAACCGGTTGCCGTCAACGTCCTCGATCACGCAGCCACGGCCCCGTTGCGGGACAAGGGGATACGCCCGCGGCAGCGAGCGGCTGGTGACGGCGTCGTCCAGGGCCAGCACCGCACGGGCCTTGGGGCCGGGCAGTTCCGTGCGGATGTCCGGCGCGGTGATCATGGTAGTCATCGGGCGACCTCCGTCCGGGACTGCTCACGCAGGTACTGCTGCACGTAGTAGAGGCCACCGCCGGCCTTGCCGGTGCTGCCCGATCCCTTCCAGCCGCCGAACGGCTGCACGCCCGGCCACGCGCCGGTGGTCGCGCCGGCGGCGCGGTTCACGTACACCACGCCGGCCTCGACGCGGTCAAGGAAGGTGTCGATCTCCGCCCGCGAGCCGGCGAAAATCCCGGCGGTCAAGCCGAAATCGGTGTCGTTGACCCGGGTGATGGCCTCGTCCAGGCAGTCAACCGGCACGACCGCCACCAGCGGCACGAACAACTCGTCCCGCAGCAACCGGTCCTCGGGCGGCAGATCCGTGACCACCGTCGGCGTCACGTAGTGGCCGTCGGCCCGGCCTTCGCTGCGCCGCAACACTTCTCCCCCGGCCGCGACCTTGCCGACCGTCCGGGCGTGCTCGACGGCCGCCTCGAATCGGCCGACCGCCGCCTCGTCGATCACCGGCCCCATGAACACCGACCGCTGCGTCGGGTCGCCGACCACAGTCTCGCCGGCCTTGGCCACGAGCCGTTGCACCAGGCCGTCGTAGGCCGCGCGCTCGACGTAGACCCGGGAGCAGGCCGAGCATTTCTGCCCGGAGAAGCCGAAGGCCGAGCGGGCGATGCCGGCGGCGGCGACGTCCAGGTCGGCGCCGGCCGTGACCACCGCCGCGTTCTTGCCGCCCATCTCACAGATCGCCGGCTTCGGGTATCGGGTGACAAACCGTTGGCACACCGCCATACCCGCTTGGTACGAGCCGGTGAAGGTCAGCCCGGCGACGCGCGGGTGCGCCACCACGGCCTTGCCGACCTCGTCCCCGCCGAGCAGCAGGTGCAGCGCGTCGGCCGGGATTCCGGCGTCCCGCAGGCATTCCAGCAGCTTCACCGCGGTGAACGTGCCCTGCTCACTCGGCTTGAGCACCACGGTGTTGCCGGCGACCAGGGCCGCCCCGGCCGGGCCGGCGGCCAGGGCCATCGGGAAGTTGAACGGGCTGATCACCGCCCACACCCCGTGCGGGCGCAGCACACTGCGGGTGTGCTCGGTGGCCGACAGCCGTTCCATGTCCCGCTCGAAGCCGTTGTTGTCCTCGAACTGCCGGCAGTAGTACCGGATCAGGTCGGCCGACTCCTCGACGTCGCCGAGGGCTTCGAGGCGGTTCTTGCCGACCTCCATGCTCATCAGCGCGGACAGCTCGGCCGACCGCTCGCTGATCAGGTCGGCCGCCCGCCGGAGCAGGGAAACCCTTTCCGGCCAAGGCTTAGACGCCCAGCCCGAGGCGGCGGCCGCGGTCACTGCCGCGTCCACATCGGACTCGGTGGCGGCGCGGGCGGTGCACAGCACCACGGACCGGTCGCACGGGCTGGTCACCGTGAACGCGGGCCCGTTGCCGGCGAACTCCGCGCCCAGCCAGGACTTGGCGGTGCGCAGGCCGGCCTCGTAGGCGGCGTGCAGGTCTTCGTTGTCGGACGTCAGGGTCGCATAAGTCACGCGATGGCGCGCGGTGGTCACTGAATCCCCTTCAGGGCACGGCGAAGCACACCTTGCCGGGATGACAAGGCGTGGGACGAACCGGCAGTGACGTCAGAGAGAGGTCCAGCCGCCGAGCGCGCGCGGCATCAGCAGCTGGAGGACGCGGAAGGCACCCATGTGTCAGCTCCATCCTCGTGGGCCTCACCCGATACGCCCGCGGGCGGCGATCTGGCTCCCCACACCCCGCAGGGCGTCGGACACAGTGGCGGGACCGCTCCGGATTCGCACCGGCTTCCCCGCGCCGCGGGCCTTACGCGTCGTTTATAGCAGGGCAAACGGCGTCGCGGGACCCCCCGCCCGTCGTGTGGCCCCAGTCACCCGGCGGCTTATTGCACCGTTCGTTCTCAACAGACTATCGTCATCGGCATGGACTTCACCAGGACCGTTGCCGTAGTGACCGGGGCGAACCGCGGGCTGGGCCGCCGCTTCGCCGAAGAGCTCGTCGCCCGTGGCGCCAAGGTGTACGCCACCGCGCGCCGCCCGGAGACCGTCGACATCGAGGGCGTCACCCCGCTGCGCCTCGACGTCACCGACCACGCCAGCATCGAGGCCGCGGCCAAGGTCGCCGCCGACGCCACGCTGCTGATCAACAACGCCGGCATCGGCAGTGCCCCCGGCCTGCTGGAGCCCGACCTCGACGAGGTCCGCGAGCAGCTGGAGGTGCACTACATCGGCCCGCTGGCCGCCATCCGCGCCTTCGCGCCGGTGATCGAGGCCAACGGCGGCGGCGCGATCCTCAACGTCGCCTCGGTGCTGTCGTTCGCCCACCCGGCCTGGTCCGGCGCGTACTCGGCGGCCAAGGCGGCCGAGTGGGCGATGACCGACATCGTCCGCGAGGAGCTGGCCCCCAAGGGCATCACCGTGACCGGCCTGCACGTCGGCTTCATGGACACCGACATGGCCTCGCACGTGACCGACGACAAGTCGGACCCGGCCGAGGTCGCGGCGACCACGCTGGACGCGGTGGCCAAGGGCGAGCCCGAGGTGCTCTTCGACGAGTTCACCCGCAAGGTCAAGGCCTCCCTGAGCGCGGCCGGGTAGCGGGTGTGAGAGGTTGTCCCCATGGTGCGGCACAAGGAGTTCGACCCGGACACGGCCGTCGCGGACGCGATGACACTGTTCTGGGAGCGCGGTTACGAGGCGACCTCGGTGCAGGACCTGGTCGAGCGCACCGGGGTCGGCCGGCGCAGCATGTACGACACCTTCGGGGACAAGCACTCCCTGTTCCTCCGGGCGCTGGAGACCTACATCGGCTCGATCGAGGACGGCTACCGGAAGCTGGACGAGACCACCGCCGACGGCCTGGCCGCCGTGCGCGCCCTGTTCGCCATGCTGTTGAAGTCGGAGCCGGACGACTTCCGCGGTTGTCTGGTGGTGAACACCGCGACCGAGCTCGGGCCGTCCGACGACGAGGCGGACGAGCGGCTGCGGCGGCATCTGGACGTGGGCCGCGAAGTGCTGGCGGCCCAGATCCGGCGGGGCCGACGGGACGGCTCGGTGACCGACGGGATCGACGCGGAGACGCTCACCGCCGTCGCCTACAACGTCTGGCTCGGGGTCCGGGTCGGGGTGCGGGCCCGCACCCCCCGAGCCCAGATCGTCCACGATGTGGAAGAACTGATGAACCTGCTTTCCGGTTCATCAGCGTGAATGGTTCACGTCTATGAATGCTGTTCAGAAGTGTTGACGCCGCTGGCGCGGGTATCTCAGACTGATGGCCCCTGTTCTCTTCGATGTCGGTATGGCACCGCCGCCAGACCGGAGGAGATTTTCGCCATGCGTTGTACCCCTGCCAGCGCTGCGTTTTCTCGCTGGGCCGGGGCGGCCCTCACACCGTGACTCCTGCCTGAACTCACGGTTTCGCTCTCCGCCGCCACGGATCCCTGCCGAGGAGAAAAATTGAACAAGAAGCTCACGGCGGGCGCCCTGACGCTCGCCGCGGTCGGAGCCCTGTTCACCAGCCAGACCGCGACGGCCGCGCCGGCCGCGCTGAATCCGTCGGTCGCGCCCGGCGGCAACTTCAATCTGACCGTCTGGGAATTGCAGGAACCGGTCGGATCGCCCGGCGCGCCGACCACGATCACCCCGAGTCGGCTCACCGGGGCGTCCGGTTACCAGGACGCCTACTTCTACACCGACAAGACCGACGGGTCCATGACGTTCTGGGACCCGGAGAACGGCGTGCACACGCCCAACTCGAGCTATTCCCGATCCGAACTGCGGGAGATGAACGCCAGCGGCTCGGCCGCGAGCTGGGGCCTGCCCGGAACGCACAGGCTGAGCGCCACGGTGAAGGTGACCAAGGTGCCGTCCAGCGTCTGCGTCGGGCAGATCCACGCCAGCGAGAGCAGCGGCACCACCAAGCCGCTGCTGGAGCTCTACTACCACAGCAACGGCGACATCATCGCCGGCGTCGAGAACGGGCCCGGCGGCGGCCAGACCGCGCACACCGTGGGCCACGTGGCGCTGAACACCCAGTGGAGCTACGTCATCAGCGTCACCGGGGGCAACACGATCAACATCCAGATCAACGGCGGCACGACCCAGAAGTTCGCCATCCCGTCCGGCTGGACCGGCTACCCGCAGTACTTCAAGGCCGGCGACTACAACCAGACCGCCAGCAGCAGCTCCACCAACGGCGCGACCGTGCACTTCTACGCGCTGACCGTCTCGCACAGCTGAGCCCGCCCGGCCCGGCGGGTCTCCCCCCGCCGGGCCCGGTTCAGCGTTGGGCCATGATCAGGTCGCGCACGCGGCGCGGATCCTCGATCGCCCGCAGCTCGAACGGCCGGGGCGGGATGCTGCGGTTGCGACTGGCCCGCATCATGTCCAGCACGCCCGGATCCTCGAACCGCACGTCGCCGATGCCCCCGCCCCGGTCGAACACCGTCGGCGGCGACAGCTGCCGGTAGTACCGGCTGTGGGCGCGGCGGCGACCGAACACCGTCGACTCGATCAGCACTCGCTGGTTCGTCACCGTGTAGGTGGTCGCGCGCAGCTCCAGCCAGCGCACGGCCGGTCGGCCGATCAGCAGGTAGAGAAACCAGGCCATGCCGACGACGCCGAAGCCGACGAAGAACACCGGGGCGCCGGACCCGACCGCGGTCGAGATCCAGAACACCATGAACACCACAGCCAGGGCCGCGCCGGGCAGCACGAGCCGGTCGGAAGCGTCGAAGACCGAGCGCCGGACCGGCGAACCGGTCCACAGCACCTGCTCCGACGGAGCTAAGTCCGCTGTCACATAAGCGACGATACGACCACATCACCCCGGCCGTCCGGCGATTTCAGCGCCCGCGTTCGCTCAGGGTTTTCCCGCCTGAGCTCCACAGGTCCGGCTCGACCTCGGTGATCAGCACCCGGATCGAGGCGTCGGGCGCGCCCAGGCTGTCCCGCACGGCCTCGTGCACGGCGCGCAGGCACTCCCGCAGCTGGGCGTGATCACGGCCGGCGGCAACGGAAATCCGCACGATGGGCATCAGCGGCCGGCCCTTCCGCGCAGCTGCGGCTGGGAGGCGCAGCGGTTGGTCGGCCCCCGCCACATGTCGATGGCGTCGGGCTCGGAGGGGTCGAAGTAGCGGACCCGCCAGGCGTCGTCGTCCTCGATCCTCCTTACCCCGTAGGAGTATTCGTAGGTCAGGCCCTCGGGTCCCTTGAAGTAGAGGAAGACCGCGCCGGACTGGGGATGCCGGCCGGGGCCCTGCTCGATCTCGACGCCGTTGTCCACCAGGAAGTGCCAGCTGCGCATCACGTCGTCGAGCGACTCCACCTGGAAGTTCATGTGGCACAGGCCGGGGCCGTCGCCCTGGAACACGGCCAGCTTGTGGTGCACGGGGTCGAAGCGCATCAGACAGGCCCCGTCGCCGATCCAGTCGGACACCTTCAGGTTGAAGTGCCTGGTCCAGAACCGGTGCGCCGCCCGGACATCCGGGGCGTCCAGGCAGACGTGGCCGAACTCGGTGATGCCGGCGGCGCGGGCGAAGTTGACCGGCGTCGGCGTCTGCTTCTGGTCCACGACCAGCTCGACCACGTTGCCGTACGGGTCCTCGAAGGCGATGAACTGGCGCACGTGCCGGTCGGCGGCGGCCGCCTTGTCGCCGCGGACGACGACCAGCCCGGCCGCCTCCAGCTCGGTCTCGGCCTCGGCCAGCCGGTCCTCGTCGGCCAGGGTCAGGGCGGTGGCCAGCACGCCGGAGTCACCGGCCACAAAGGACAGACAGTGGTGCCGGTTGTCGGCCCGCAGGTAGGCCCGGTCCTCGGTCCGCCCGACCAGTTCGAGGCCCACCACGTCGACCGCGAAGCCGACGGCGGTCTCCAGGTCCGCGGTGCCGGAGCGGACGTAGGCGATGTCCTGGATGGTGATCACTGCCCCACCTCGATATCAGACGACGACCCAACTCGCACCACGTTACAGGTATCGGAATACATGTCAACGCACCATTGACATGTATACGAATACCGGTAACTATTGCTCTATGACCCCAGCCAGCACCGCCGATGACCTCACCCGGGCCGGCCACGCGCTCGACGCGGCCGGCCTGGTCACCGCGTTCGGGCACGTCAGCGCCCGAATCTCGGACGAGGAACTGATCATCACCCCGCCCCGGCCGCTGGGCGCGCTGGCCGGCGGGAAATTCCCCCACCTGTCCATTTCCGCCAGTGAACTGCCGGCCGACGCGCCCCGTGAGGCGTGGCTGCACACCGCGATCGCCGCCATCCGGCCGGACGTCGGCGCCGTCTGCCGGGCCCAGCCGCCGGCCGTCGCGGCCACCGCCGCGCTGGGCATCCCACTGGTCCCGCTGCACGGCCAGGGCGCGCTGCTCGGCCCGATCGTGCCGATCTTCCACAACTCCCGGCTGGTCCGCGAACGGGCCATCGCCCGCGAACTGGCCGCCGCGCTCGGCCGCGCCTGCGCGATCGTGTTGCGTGGCAACGGGGCCGTCACCGTCGGGGCCACCGTGCCCGAGGCCGTGGCCCGCATGTGGATCCTCGAGGAGACCGCCAAGCTCACCCTCGCCGTCGCCCCGCACGGCCCGGTCCGCCCGCTGCCGGCCGAGGAACAGGCGGCCTGGGCGCGAACCGGATCCGAGCTGCTCAACCGCATCTGGCACCACCTGACCGCACTGCCGCGGTGAAAGGACCCCGCCATGCACCCGAACAGACGCGCCTTATGGAGCGTGATCACGCTCTGCGCCTTCGCCGTCACCTTCGACGGTTATGACCTCGTCGTCTACGGCACGACAGTGCCCTCGCTACTGGCCGACTGGCACATCGGCCCGGCCCAGGCCGGCGCCATCGGCAGCTACGCGCTGATCGGCATGTTGGTCGGCGCGCTGCTGGTAGGCGCCGTGACCGACCTGATCGGCCGGCGGCGCATCCTCGTGCTCTGCATGGTGTGGTTCTCGGTCGGCACGGCCCTGTGCGCGGTCGCGCCGAACCCGGAAGTGTTCGGGCTGCTGCGTTTTGTCGCCGGCATCGGCCTCGGCGGCCTGATGCCCACCGCCGCCGCGCTGGTCGTGGAGTACGCGCCGGCCGGCAAGCACAACCTGACGTACGTGATGATGCAGTCGGGCTACGCGGTCGGCGGGATCCTGGCCTCGGCGCTGGCGATTCCGGTGATTCCGGCGCTGGGCTGGCAAACCATGTACCTGATCGGCGCGGCCCCGGTGCTGGCGGTGCCGTTCGCGCTGCGCTGGCTGCCGGAGTCGTTGGAGTACCTGGTGTTGCGGGGCCGGGCCGAGCAGGCGGCCGCGCTGGCGGCGAAGCTGGGCGTCGAGGTGCCGGTGATTTCCGTGCCGGAGAAGCGGACCTGGCTCAGCGCCCTGCGCGAGCTGGCCGCCCCCGGCTACCGACTGGGCACGGTCCTGTTGTGGCTGGCCAGTTTCTGCTCGCTGCTGACGGTGTACGGGATGAACACCTGGCTGCCGCAGATCATGCGCCAAGCCGACTTCCCGCTGGGCTCGGCACTGAGCTTCCTGCTGGTGTTCAACCTCGGCTCGATCATCGGCTCGGCGGCCGGCGGCCGCGCGGCCGACCTGTTCGGCTCCAAGCCGGTGGTGGCGGTGTCGTTCCTGGTGGCGGTGCTGAGCATCGCGCTGCTGGCCACCCGACCGTCCACAGTGGCCATTTACGTGCTGTCCGGCCTCGCCGGCTACGGCGCCATCGGCACCACCAACCTGCTCAACGTCTTCGTCACCCGCTACTACCCGCCCACGTCCCGCGCCGCCGGCATCGGCTGGTCGCTCGGCGTCGGCCGGCTCGGGGCCGTGCTCGGCCCGGTGCTCGGCGGCCTGGTGCTGGCCTCCGGCGCCAGCTACGTGTGGAACTTCCATCTCTTCGCCGCGGTGGCGGTGATCGGCCTGGTCGCCACCGGGCTGGTGCCGGTCGCCCGTCGGACGCCGGCCACAATTCGACTGAGGGAGCAGGCATTGTGAAGATCCAGCACGTCATCGGCGGCGTGGAGACCGATTCCACCGACGGCGCGACCTACGACGACATCGACCCGTTCACGCAGCAGAGCCACGCCACCGTGGCCCGGGCGTCGGCGTCCGATGTGGACCTGGCGGTGGCCGCGGCGCGCACGGCGTTCGACGAAGGTCCTTGGCCCCGCATGGGTTTCGCCGAGCGGGGGCGGCTGCTGCACAGGTTCGCCGACCTGATGGAGGAGCACGCGGCCGAGCTGGGCGAGGCCGAGGGGCGGGACATGGGCAAGCCCATCGCCGCCGCGGCCTCGCACGACGTGCCTCGTTCGGCCCAGAACTTCCGGTTCTTCGCCGACCACGCGCGGCTGGCGGTCGCCGAGGCGCTGCCGTCGGACATCGGCATGCACACCTACACCCGGTACGAGTCGGCCGGCGTGGTGGCGGCCATCTCCCCGTGGAACTTCCCGCTGATGCTGGCCACCTGGAAGATCGCACCGGCACTGGCCTGGGGCAACACCGTGGTGCTCAAGCCGGCCGAGGACACCCCGCGCTCGGCGGCGATCATCGGCCGGCTGGCGCTGGCGGCCGGCATTCCCGAGGGCGTGCTGAACGTGGTGCTGGGCTTCGGGGACGCCGGCGCGGTCCTGACCCGGGATCCGCGCGTGGACCGGATCACCTTCACCGGCTCGTCGGTGACCGGCCGGGCCATCGCGACCGCCGGGGCGGCCAATCTGACGCCGGTGAGCCTGGAGCTGGGCGGCAAGGGCTCGAACCTGGTGTTCGACGACGCCGACCTGGACGTGGCGGTGGACTGGTCGATCCGGGCCGCGTTCAGCAACACCGGGCAGGTGTGCCTGGCCGGCTCGCGACTGTACGTGCAGCAGGGGGTCTACGACGAGTTCCTGTCCCGGTTCGTGTCCGCGGCCGAGGCGATGACCTTGGGCGACCCGTCCGATCCGTCGACGGCGATCGGCCCGCTGGCCAGCGCCAAGCACTACGCCAAGGTCGTCGGCTACCTGGAGCCGGAGAAGACGGGCGGCGCGACCGTGGTGACCGGCGGCCTGGACCACGACTGGTTCGTGCGGCCGACGGTGCTGACCGACGTGCCGGCCGACGCCCCGGTGCAGCGGGAGGAGGTGTTCGGGCCGATCGTCACGGTGACGCCGTTCGCGACTGAACAGGAGGGTGTTCGGCTGGCGAACGACACCCCGTACGGACTGTCGGCGATGGTGTTCTCCGAGGGGCTCAACCGGGCGCACCGGGTCGCGGGCGCGCTGCGCAGCGGGAACGTGTGGGTCAACTGCTTCTTCGTGCGGGACCTGCGGGCCCCGTTCGGCGGGGTCGGCGACTCCGGTCTCGGGCGCGAGGGCGGCACGTTCAGCCGAGAGTTCTTCACCGAGCCGAAGACCGTCAGCATGCGCGTGGCCGTCTGACCGTTACTATCGGATCATGTCCCTACAGCATGCCTTGTTGGGGGTGCTGGAGGCACGCCCGATGTCCGGCTACGACCTGGTGCGCTTCTTCGACGGCTCCACCGGCTGGATCTGGGCCGCGCCGCAGAGCCAGATCTACCCCATGCTGCGCCGGATGGAACAGGCCGGCCTGATCGCCGGCGACGAGGAGGCGCGCGGGCCGCGGCTGACCCGCACCGTGTACTCGGTGACCGAGAAGGGACACGCCGAACTGACCTCGTGGCTCGGGGTGGCGCACGACGCGGCGCCGCCCCGGGACCCGTTCATGGTGCAGGCGTTGAACTTCGACATGATCCCGCCGGCCGAGGCGATGGCCGTGCTGGACGCGTTCATCGCCGAGCAGGACAAGGCCGCCGCCGAGGCCGAGGCTCACCGGGATCGCTTGCTACGCAAGGACACCGCGCTGCTCAAGGAGCGGCTGTCGCAGCGGGATCCCGCCGAGCACGACCGGATCGCCCGGTTGAAGGCGCACGTCTTCGACGGCATCGCCGCCGTCGCGCGGGCCAAGGCCCAATGGGCCCGCGAAGGCCAACGCCTCCTGGACCCCTAGCCCCCACTCACCGTCCCGTCCCCCCAAGATCAACGCTCCAATCCTCTCGTTGAACGTCATGAAGGGCCCCATCATGACGCTCAGCACGGAGCTAGCCCCACTGGCGGGACAGCATCAGCGCGGTGGTGCGCAACGCCGGCACCACCCGGTCGATCTGCATCCGGTTCACCCAGCCCTGCACCGACACCGCGGCGATCGCCCGCCCCCGGCCGTCCACCACGGGGCAGGCCGCGCACACCACGCCGCTGGCCGATTCCTCGTACTCGTGGGCCACGCCTTCGGTCCGCACCCGCCGCAGTTCCCGCATCAGCACCCCGCGCATGATCACCGTGCGCGGGGTGACGCGTTCCAAAGGCCGTGACAGCACGGCTTCCCGCACCTCCTCCGACGCGTGCGCCAGCAACGCCTTGCCCACGGCGGTGGCGTGGGCCGGCATCCGTCCGCCGATACGGGACGGCACCGCCGGCGCGGCCCGGCTGGTCAGCTTGTCGAGGTACACCACGTCGGGCGCCTCCAGCACGGCCAGGTGCACGGTCTCCCCCGACGCCCGGTGCAGGTCCTCCAGATACGGCCGTGCGGCGTCCCGCAGGCCCCGCTGGCGCGGCACCAGCTGGCCCAGCTCGAACACCCGCAAACCCAGGCGCAGCCCGCCTTCCCCCGGTTCCAGCATGCCCAGCTCCACCAGCTGCGCGGCCAACCGGTGGGCCGTGGGCTTGGCCACCCCCGCGCGACGGGCCAGTTCGGACAGTGTCACGCACCGGTCGTCGTCCGGCCGGAAGGCCGACAGCAGGGAAACCGCCCGGCCCAGCACCGAATTCGGGCCATCGTCTCGCTGAGTGGAACGCATAGCTGGCATGGTGCCACGTGCGACCGCCATCGTCGACCTCGTGACCTCCCAGATCGAAGAAGCCGCCGACCGACTCCGGCAGGCGGCACTCACCGGCCAGCCGTGCGCCCCGGTCCGCGACCTCATCGGCGAGCACGACATCGACGCCGCCTACGCGGTGCAGGAGCTGCTCACGGCCGAGCGGGCCGCCAAGACCCGCGTGGTCGGCCGCAAGATCGGCCTGACCTCGGACTCGGTGCGCAGCCAGTTCGGCGTCTACCAGCCGGACTTCGGCACGCTGTTCGCCGACATGGGCTACGCCACCGGCGAACCGGTGCCGCTGGGCCGCCTGCTCCAGCCCCGGGTCGAGGCGGAGATCGCCTTCGTCCTGAAGCAGGACATCGACCTGCCAGACGCCTCGGTCACCGATGTCATCCGCGCCACCGACTTCGTGGTCGCGGCCATCGAGATCGTGGACTCCCGTGTGGACGGTTGGGACATCCGCATCGCCGACACGGTGGCCGACAACGCCTCCAGCGGCCTCTACACCCTGGGCTGCACCCCGTTCTCCCTCACCGGCCTCGACCTCGCGCAGGTCGGCATGGTGGTGGAGCACGAGGGCGAGCCGGTCTCGGTCGGCTCGGGGGCCGCGTGCATGGCCAACCCGATCGTCGCCGTGGCCTGGCTGGCCCGCGAGGTCGCCCGCCGCGGGGCGCCGCTGCGGGCCGGCGAGGTGGTGCTGTCCGGGGCGCTCGGCCCCATGGTCAAGGTCACCGCGCCGGGGGTCTTCACCGCCCGGCTGGACGGCCTGGGCGAGGTCCAGGCCGTGTTCACCGACGACGGAGGTGCGTGATGACCGCGGGAGCGGTGGTGATCGGTTCCGGCAACATCGGCACCGACATGATGTTCAAGATCAAGCGGCTGTCGGACCGCCTGCACGTGGCCGCCATGGCCGGCATCGACCCGGCGTCCGACGGCCTGGCCCGGGCCCGGCGGCTGGGCGTGGCCACCACGGCGTCCGGTGTGGACGGTCTGCTCGACCTGCCGGAGTTCGCCGAGGCCCGCATCGTCTTCGACGCCACCTCGGCCGGCGCGCACCGCCACAACGCGGAAGTCGCCGCCGCGCATGGAAAACTCATGGTGGACCTGACCCCGGCGGCCATCGGACCGTACGTGGTGCCGTCGGTGAACCTCGACGAGCACCTCGACGCCGACAACGTCAACATGGTCACCTGTGGCGGCCAGGCCACGATTCCCGTCGTCGCCGCGGTGTCCCGCACGACTCCCGTGGTCTACGCCGAGATCGTCGCCTCCATCTCGTCCCGGTCCGCCGGCCCGGGCACCCGGGCCAACATCGACGAGTTCACCGAGACCACATCGGCGGCCATCCGGTCGGTCGGCGGCGCGGGCCGGGGCAAGGCGATCATCGTGCTGAACCCGGCCGAGCCGCCGCTGGTCATGCGGGACACCGTGTACTGCCTGGTGGAATCGGCCGAGCACAACGACGCCATCGCCGAGTCGATCGACCGCATGGTGGCCGAGGTGCGGCAGTACGTGCCCGGCTACCGGCTCAAGCAGGACGTGCAGTTCGACCCGATCTCCGTGCCCTACCTGCCGGCGCTGGGCCGCGCGTTCGAGGGCGTCAAGGTCTCCACCTTCCTGGAGGTCACCGGGGCCGGCCACTACCTGCCCGCCTACGCCGGCAACCTCGACATCATGACCTCGGCCGCGCTGCGGACCGGCGAGCGCATCGCCGAGCTGCGGGGCTGGCTGACCGAACCCGCGGTGGGGAGCATCGCATGACCGAGATCTACGTCCAGGACGTCACCCTGCGCGACGGCATGCATGCCATGGCGCACAACTACTCCGTGGCCCAGGTGCGGGAGATCGTGACCGCGCTGGACGCCGCCGGCGTGGCGGCGATCGAGGTGGCCCACGGCGACGGCCTCGGCGGCTCCAGCGCCAACTACGGCTTCGGCGCCCACACCGACACCGAGTGGATCACCGCCGCGGCCGAGTCGGTGACCAACGCCAAGCTGACCACCCTGCTGCTGCCGGGCATCGGCACCATCGAGGATCTCAAGCACGCCAAGGATCTCGGCGTCACCAGCGTGCGGATCGCCACCCACTGCACCGAGGCCGACATCTCCGCCCAGCACATCGGCTGGGCCCGGGACAACGGCATGGACGTGGCCGGCTTCCTGATGATGAGCCACCTCAACGAGCCGGCGAAGCTGGCCGAACAGGCCAAGCTGATGGAGTCCTACGGCGCGCACTGCGTGTACGTCACCGACTCCGGCGGCCGGCTGACCATGCGGGACGTCGCCGAGCGAGTCGACGCGTACGGCGAGGTTCTCGAGCCGGCGACGCAGATCGGCATCCACGCGCACGAGAACTTGTCGCTGTCGGTGGCCAACAGCGTGACCGCCGTCGAGCACGGTGTGTACCGAGTGGACGTCGCCCTGGCCGGCCAGGGGGCCGGGGCCGGCAACTGCCCGGCCGAGGCGTTCATCGCCGTGGCGGATCTCCTCGGCTGGCACCACGGCTGCGACCTGTTCGCGTTGCAGGACGCCGCCGAGGACCTGGTGCGGCCGTTGCAGAACCGGCCGGTCCGCGTCGACCGGGAGACGCTGACACTGGGCTATGCCGGTGTGTACAGCAGTTTCCTGCTGCACGCCGAGCGGGCGGCCGAGCGGTACGGCCTGGACACCCGGGAGATCCTGGTGGAGCTGGGCCGGCGGCGGATGGTCGGCGGGCAGGAGGACATGATCGTGGACGTCGCGCTCGACCTGGTGGCCAAGTCATGACCGAATCAGCGGCGCTGTTGCACAAGGCCCAGCGAAACGCCGAGGCGATTCCCCAGCTGCCCGAAGGAATTTCCCTCGGCGAGGCGTACGCCATCCAGCATGCCGTGCTGGCGCAGCGGTTCGCCGAAGGCGAGCGCCTGGTCGGCGCCAAGCTCGGCTTCACCAGCCGGGCGAAGATGGTGCAGATGGGCGTGTCCGACATCATCGTCGGCCAGCTCACCGACGCCATGCGGGTCGAGGACGGCGGTGAGGTGCGACTGTCCACACTGGTGCACCCCCGGGTCGAGCCGGAGATCATCTTCCGCCTCGGGCGGGACGTCGATCCCACGGATCCGTTGTCGGACATCGTGTCCGCGGTGGACGCGGTCGCGCCGGCGGTCGAGGTCATCGACTCCCGGTACCGGGACTTCAGGTTCAACCTGGCCGACGTGATCGCCGACAACACCTCCGGCGGCCTGTTCGCCTTCGGCGGCTGGCGGCCGGTCGGCGACATCGGCAACCGGGCCGTGCGGCTGAGCGTCGACGGGCGGGACGTCCAGTTCGGCTCGACCGCCGCCATCCTCGGGCATCCGTTCCGGGCCCTGCGGCAACTGGCCGGCATCGCCGCTCGTGAGGGATTTCCCTTGCTGGCCGGGCACGTCATCCTGGCCGGGGCCGCGACCGCCGCCGTGCCGCTTGGCAGGTCCGTGGTCAGGGTCGAGGTCGCCGGCCTGGGCAGCGTCACGGTGCGCGGCGTCGACTGATCCCGAGGCGGGTGGGGTGATCCCCGGATCGGGGGTTCACATGCCATTGCCACGCCGGACCTTGCTGTTCACCGGGCTCGCCGCCGCGCCGGCGAGCCCCTCGGTGACAACGACTTCACCGGCGACGGCACGACCCGTCTGGACCGGGCCGAGCCCGATGTCAACGTCGGCGCGCCCGGCGACGAACGGGACACCACCACGCCACGGGCTTTCGCCGGCACCCTGCGGAAGCTCGCGCTGGCTGACGGCCTCGGCCCCGCCGGGCGGAGCCTGCTCGTGAACTGGAAGAAGTCGGCCACCACCGGTCTGGACCTGGTCCGGGCCGGCGTGCCCAAGGACTGGAGCACAGCGGACAAATCCGGCAGCGGCACCCAGGGTGAGGTCGACGACGTCGCCGTGCTCTGGCCGCCGAACCGCGCTCCCCTGGTCGTCACCGCGTACACCGTGCCGACCGATCCCAGGTCCACCGCCGGTCGTGCGACAGTCGCCGATGCGACCGCCATCGCGGTGAAGACCCTCGTCGGCTGAATTCCTTTCCGGCATGGCACTTCTGGCGGTACCCACCCGGCCCACCCGTAGCACGTCCGAGTGGACTTTCCGTTCCAGCGCCCCGAGTTGTGGCCTACTGGCAGCATGTCCCTGATGTCCCGCCTTCTTGCCCCGAGTCTGTCCGGAGACCCCGCGGAGCTGGCGGCGGCGGTGCTGGCCGACATGCGGGCGGCGCCGTCCGTCGAGTTGTCGGCGCTGCTGGCCGACGACACGGAGCAGCGGCCGGCCCCGAGCCTGCTCTTCCTCACCGAACAGCCGTCCACGCTGGGCATGTCGGCCGCCCGCCTGCCGCTGCTGCTGGCCGACCGGCCGGCCGAGCCCGCCCCGCTGCCGCCCGAGCCGGCCGTCGACGAGGACTCCGACGAGGTCCCGGAGCTGTTCTGCCCCGGTCCCGTGCGGGACAATCCCGCGCTCGGCGAGGAGGTCAACGAGCGCATGGTCGAGTGGGCCGGCGAGGTCGGCATCTACGACGGCCGCCTGGACCACCTGCGCTCCTGCGGCTTCGGCCGGCTGACCATGCTCACCCACCCCGGCACCGACGACGCCGACCGCCTGCTCGCCGCGTGCAAGGTCGTGGTGGCCGAGTGGGCCTCCGACGACTACTACCTGGACGAGGAGGAGATGGGCGCGGATCCCGCGCTCACCGCCGCCCGCTTCGGCGTGCTCTACGGCGTCGTCGACCCCGTGACCATGCCCCAGCGCTACCGGCACGAACTCGACCGCTTCATCAAGGAAGAGCCCATCGCGCTGGCCTTCCGCACCAGCATGGAACACCTCGCCCAGTACACCACCACCGCGCAGATGGGCCGTTTCCAGCACCAGATGGCCATCCTGTTCCAGGCCCTGGACCAGAACGCCAGCTGGCGCCAGTCCGGCAAGCGGCCCGCGGTGTGGGAGTACTACATGCACCGCTACCACAACAGCTATCTGCCGCCGATGATCCTCGTCGACGCCGTCGCCGGCTACGAGCTGCCCGCCCAGGAGTTCTACCACCCACGCCTGCGCCGGGCCTTCACCATGGCCGGCATGGCCGCCGTGCTGCTCAACGACCTGCACTCCATGGACAAGGAGGCCGACGACGACATCAGCCTCCCCATCGCCCTCATGGAGGAGGAGGGCCTGTCCCGGCCCCAGGCCGTCAAGCGCACCGTCGAGATCCACAACGAGCTCATGCGCGGCTTCGTCGCCGAGGCCGCCGCCATGTACCTCGAGGGAACCCCCATGCTGCAACGCTTCCTGGCCGACACCTGGGCCTGGTGCGGCGGCAGCCGCGAATGGCACGCCACCAGCCCCCGCTACCACCAGGCCGACCAGTCCTGACCGCACACCGGATTCGAGGCCCGCATCCCCCGGATGCGGGCCTCTTTCGTGCCAGGAAAGGCCCGACACTGGGCGTTTTTTGTGTCATGAAGGGCCCCATACTGACGTTGAACGCCAGGAAGGGCCCCTTCATGACGTCTGGTGTCATGAAGGGGCCCTTCCTGGCGTTGGGCGAGAGGATCGGTCCCTTGATCTTGGAGGTGTCGGGACGGGGCCGCGTGGTCCACCGGGCATGCCGACGGGCCCGTGTCCGATGTGGACACGGGCCCGGGTTTGCTTGCCGGCTAGGCGATTCGGTCGGCGGCGATCAGCAGGTAGTGGAAGCTGCCCTCGCGGTAGGCCTGGAGGAACGGCGCCTCGACGCCGGTGGCCACCGAGGACCGCTCCCGCAGCTCCCAGTAGGGAATGGTGTCCGCGGTCAGGTCGGTCACGGCGATCGGCACGAGCTTGTTGGCGGCCATGGCCTTGAAGTACTCGCTGCGGGGGTGGATGTTGCACGTGTAGTGCTGGTCGATCTGGCTCACGGCCTTCGACCGGCCGCCGGTCACGTCGTTGTAGCAGCCGGTGATGGTGACGTAGCGGCCGCCGATCTCCAGCTGCCGCGAGTGCTCGGCGAACAGCTGGTGCAGGTCGACGTACATGGTGCTCTCGTTGTTCCAGATGGCCTTGCGGCTGCCGTCCTCGAAGCCGGTGTCGAGCATGTTGCGGAAGTGGTAGCGCACCTTGTCCGAGACGCCGCGCCGACGGGCCTGCTCGTTGGCGAACTGCATCTGCGTCTCGGAGATGGTGACGCCGTCGGCGTAGCAGCCGAAGCGCTGGTTGGCCATGATGCTGGTGCCGCCGCGCCCGCAGCCGGCGTCCAGCACCGCGTCCTCGGGGCCGACGTCGCCGAGATGGTCGAGCAGCACCTCGGCCTGCGCGGTCTCCAGGCGGTGCATCTCCGCGATCACGGCCTCGTCCGGCCCGTCCAGCACGGCCGGATCGTAGGCGCCGAGCCCGTAGTGGTGGTGGTAGAGGCCGTCGACGTCACCGAGCCGCAGGTTGACCGGGTCCTTCTCGTTGTTCCAGTACTCAGCGACCGAACGCTGGTAGTCGCTGCGGAGGACCGGCCGTGCGCGGTGGGTTGTCGTCATGCGCGAGCTCCTTCAACCGTGCGGACGTGCGCCATCGATCATCGGTGGCAGAAAAGGGACTTCCCGGCGTCGCTGTGGTCGACGTCAGCGGGACGCAGTGCGGGGTGGCCGGCCGGCCCAGCCGAGGCTAGCACCGGCTTTCCGGACCACCACAGTCCCTCAACAGGGTGGTGTGCCACTACTCCGATGTGGACATGCGCTGGGTAGAACTCGTTGCTCCGTGCGGGTGATGCGCGGTAACCCGGACGTGCGGCGGCCGGTGATCGTTGCCCCAAAAGGGAAATCCGACGCCGGCCTTCGATCGGTTCGGCCACTGGTGTTATCTGCCAAGGGAAAACCCATTCCCCCAGGCCACCGGCGACGCGGCCGTCCCGGCCCTGCCGTCCCGGGCGCCCGAAACGCGGCGCCGCCACCCGGGCCCGCGTCATCCGGACGGCCGAGTCGCACCAACGGCCCAAGGGCATGCTCACCCCGGCCGCCGTTCACTCCGACGGCCGATGGCCGCCACCGGTGGTTTCCAGCCAGACATGGGAAGTCTGGGTCATCCCACGGTCAGCCGGTGGACCCGGCCAGTCGCCGAACCGGTCCACCGGCGATCCAGCGGGTCAGTGGTCCAGCCAGTCGGCGAACGCCAGCCGGCACTCATCGTCCCGCGCGGCCAGTGCGGCGAGGGCGGCGGGATGCAGTGCGGCGATGCCGGCCATCCGGGACGGCCACATCCGGGCCAGATCCACGAGATGGTCCCGGACGCACCGGCCCAACTGCTCACGGACGGCCGCCAGCCGGTCGTTCTCGACGAAGCCGTCCCGGGCCGTGGCGGGGAGCAGATCGTCGGCGTCGATCACGCAGCGGACGAAGTCGACCCAGTCCGGCAACAGCTGACCGGCCGACTCGGACAGCAGCATCCGCCGCAGGTGCACCCGATCGCGGCCGGGGCTCGCCGCGTGCGGCAGCACGAAGGCCACGCCGCGGACGCCGTCGGCGTGCAGCGGGATCGCGTCCAGCGGCACCAGGTCCAGGACCCGGCGGGCGTACGAGAGAGCGCTCTCCCGCGCCTGGTCCATGGTCAGCGCCGGCAGTTCCCACGGCGGCGGCTCCTCGTTGACCTGCGTCGCCCCGACCCGGACGGGAAGGTCCAGCAGGCCACCGTAGTGCCGGGCCAGCCACGACACCCGGTCGAAGGTCAGCTCGACGCCCGCTCGGGCCCGCAGGCGCACCTGCGTGCCGACCGGGAGAGCGCTCTCCACAACCGTGATCTCGTGGGTGCCGTCGCAACGCCCCTGCCACCGCCACACCCGCGCCTCCGGATCCCGGGCGGAGCGAGTGGTCACGGTGACCTCGTCGGCGACCAGGAAGCACGCGAGCAGCCCGACGCCGAACTGTCCGACGTGGTCCCGATTTCGCGACGGCTCGCGGCGGCCTGGGTGCCGTCGCACCGTCTCGTACCGCCCCGAGTTGCCGCCGATCGTGGCCAGCAGCTCGACCAGCTCGGCCCCGGTCAGGCCGATGCCGTTGTCGGTGATCACGAGCTCCGGCCGGCCGTCCAGCGGGTCCGTCACGTCGATCTGCACGGAGCCGGCCAGCCCGGGCTCCAGACGCCGACGCTCGGCGACGGCGTCCATGGCGCTCTGCAACAGGTCCCGGAGATAGACGTCCGGACTGCGGTAGAGGTGCCGCGACAGCAGGTCGGCCAGGCCACGCAGGTCCACCCGGGCGGCGGGCATGGCAGTCGGATACGGCGTGCGCACGCGGTGATTCTGGGGCGGCCGCCGCGCCTCTAGCATCGGGCAAACCCCTAGCCTTCGGCCCGAACGCGCGATCGCGGGGGCACAGCGACACGGCGACCGCACCCAGCCGTGCCGGCTGTGGGAGCCTGGGTGGCATGGGCAAGGGGGCGATTCTCGGTTCGGCGGCGCTGGCGCTGGTCTCGGCGGCCCGTTCGGCGCGCACGGTGGCGACCTGGCGGACGGTTCGGCCGCTGCCGGAGGCGCCGCTGGACAAGGGCAAGGTCAGCGTCGTGATCCCGGTGCGTGACGAGGAGTCCACGATCGACGGCTGTCTGGCCTCGCTGCGCACCCAGCGGCACTCCGACCTGGAGATCGTGGTGGTCGACGACGCGTCGACCGATCGCACCGTGGAGATCGTGCGGCAACACGTGGCCGAGGATCCGCGGGTGCGGCTGGTCCGGACCGACGGGCCGCCGCCGGGCTGGGCCGGCAAGGTGCACGCCATGTACCGGGGCGTGGCCGAGACCAGCGGCGAGTGGCTGCTGTTCGTCGACTCCGACACCGAATCCGCCCCCGACCTGGTCGGCAAGCTGGTGGCCGCGGCGGCCCGCGACGACGCCGACCTGATCACCACGCCCGGCCGGGCGACCGTGCCCAACAGCGGCTGGTGGCTGCTGCTGGCCCCGACCAACGTGCTGCTGTTCGACACCGCCTCCCCGGACGGCAGCCGGGGCAAGGCCGTCGGCATCGGGCACTGCATCCTGGTCAGCCGGGCCGCGTACGACCGTACCGGCGGTTGGAGAGCGCTCTCCGGCGAGCACGCCGACGATGTCGCGTTCGCCACCGCCGTCCGGGACGCCGGCGGCCGAACCCGGCTCGTGGACGGCATGGACTCGATCACCTCGTCCGGCCTGGACTCCTTCGGCGCCGTCTGGCGGTCCCAGCGCAAGAGCATGGTCGCCGGCGGGGCCATGGTCGGCGGCCCCGCCGCCGGCGCCGCCGCGCTGGGCCTCGGCGGTCTCCTGCACATCGCCTACGGCGTCGCCCCGGTGCTGATGTCCTTGCGCGGCAATGGATTCGTGCGCCTGGCCGGCCTCGCCGCCTGGGCCGCCCAGGCCGCCGCCCACCGCACGTACATGGTGGCCAGCCACCAGTCCGGCGCCACCGCCGTGCTCGCCCCCGTCGCCAACGCCACCTTCGGCGCGCAGATGCTGGACGCCGCGTGGCGCTCGGTCCGCGGCGGGAACCTGTGGAAGGGCCGCGACATCCGCTAGCGCCAGGTGACCCGGCCGCCACCTCCATCACCACGTCCACCACCCGCTCCTCAGCCCGGTCGGTCAGCATCCCGGCCAGGACGCAGCGGCACTCGTACGCGTCCGAATGCCCGCGCGCCGCTTGCCGAGGTGTGAAAGGCGGCTCACCCGTGCGCCCGCCTGGGCCGAAAGTGGTAAGCCTGAGATATGGCGGAGCAGCGTGACGGCCGGACGGCCGCCGATCTGATCGTGGAATGCCTGCTGGCCGAGGGCGTCGAGGTGGTGTTCGGCATCCCGGGCGAGGAGAACATGAGGCTGACCAACGCCTTGGACGCCTCGCCAATCCGATACGTGCTGACCCGGCACGAGCAGGCGGCGTCGTTCATGGCCGAGATGTACGGCCGGGTCACCGGCAAGGCCGGCGTGGTCTCGGCCACCCTGGGGCCGGGGGCGATCAACCTGCAACTGGGCGTGGCCGACGCGACCACCAACTCGACGCCGCTGGTGGCGATCTCCGCGCAGGTGGGGCAGTTCCGGGAATACAAGGAGTCGCACCAGTTCGTGGACCTGGTGAGCCTGTTCGCGCCGATCACCCAGTTCTCCGGCAGCGTGCCGTCGGCCGCGGCGGTGCCGGAGATGCTGCGCCGCGCGTTCAAGACCGCGCAGAGCGAACGCCCGGGCGCGGTGTACCTGGCGGTGCCCGAGGACGTCGAGGTGGAGTCGGCCGCAGCCGAGCTGAAGCCATTGCCGCTCAACGTGGTTCACCCCGAGGCGCCGTCCGCCAGCCAGGTCGGGCGGGCCGCCGCCATCCTGCGCGAGGCCCGGAATCCGGTGCTGCTGGCCGGGCACGGAGCCGCCCGCAACCACGCGGGCGCCGCGCTGGTCCGGTTCGCCGAGCACACCGGCGTCGCCGTCGCGACCACGTTCCACGGCAAGGGCGTGCTGGCCGACGACCACCCGAACTCCATGGGCACCATCGGTTTCATGCGCCGCGACTACGCCAACTTCGGCTTCGACCAGGCCGACGTGATCATCGCCGTCGGCTACGAGCTCCAGGAGTTCGACCCGGTCAAGATCAACCCGGACGGCGACAAGCAGATCATCCACATCCACCGGTTCCCGGCCGAGGTGGACGCGCACTACTCGGTGTCGGTGGGCATCGAGGGCGACATCAGCGCCTCGCTGGACGCCCTGCGCGAGGCCGTGCCGGCCCGAGGGACCCCCACCGGGGCGGCCAAGATCCGCGAGCTGGTGGCCGACGAGCTGGCCCGCGGCCAGCAGGACGACCGGTTTCCCCTGTCACCGCAACGGATCGTGGCCGACACCCGGGCCGCGCTCGGCCGGGACGACATCGTGCTGGTCGACACCGGCGCGGTGAAGATGTGGATGGCGCGGCTGTACCCGACCTACTCCGCCAACACCTGCCTGATCTCCAACGGCCTGTCCACCATGGGTTTCTCCCTGCCCGGCGCGCTCGGCGCGCACCTGGCCCGGCCCGACCGGCGGGTGCTGGCCGTGACCGGCGACGGCGCGTTCCTCATGCACTCGCAGGAGATCGAGACCGCCGTGCGCGAGCACCTGCCGCTGACCGTGCTGGTGTGGGAGGACAGCGGCTACGGCCTGATCGAGTGGAAGATGAGGCTGGAGACCGGCACGGTGTCCAACGTCCACTTCCGCAACCCCGAGATCACCCAGTACGCCGCCAGTTTCGGGGCCACCGGCTACCACGTGACCCAGGCGGCCGACCTGCTGCCCACGCTCCGCAAGGCCCTCGACGACGACGGCGTCTCCATCGTCGTGGCCCCCGTGGACTACGCGGAGAACATCAGCCTCACCGACCGCCTGGGCGGGCTCACCGACCCCCTGTGATCACGCGACCAGGCGCAGCGGCTGTTCCAGCGCGGTGACCAGGGCCGCCATCCATTGTGCGGCAAGGGATCCGTCGATGGCCCGGTGGTCGACCGAGAGCACCAGCGTCAGCTGGGTCGCCACGGTCAGCTCGCCGTCCACGACCGTCGGCGCGGGTTTGCCCGCGCCGACGGCGAGGATGGCCGACTGCGGCGGGTTGATGATCGCGGCGAACTCGTCGACCCCGTACATGCCAAGGTTGCTCACCGCGATCGTGCCGCCCTCGAGATCCCGTTGCAGCAGCCGGCCTTCGTCGGCCTGCCGGGCGAATCCCCTGACCTGGGCCGAGATCGCGCTGAGCGACAGGCTGGAGACGTTGCGCAGCACCGGGGTCACCAGCCCGCGGGCCGAGGCGATGGCCACGCCGATGTCGACCGTGCGGTAGCGCCGCATCGCCTCGTCGGTCCAGATCACGTTCGCGTCCGGCACGGCCGTGTGCGCCACCGCGACCGCCCTGACGACCAGGTCGTTGACCGAGATCTTCTCCGGTGACACCGCGTTGAGCTGCTTGCGCAACGCCAGCAAGTCGTCGATGCGGGCCGTCCTGCGGACGTAGAAGTGCGGGACGGACTGCTTGGACGCGGTCAGCCGACTCGCGATGACCGCGCGGACCCGGCTGTGCGGGATCTCCTCGAAGGCGCCGGCGTCAGCGGCCATCGTCTTGGGAGCGGGAACCGCAGGTTCTGGGATCACCGTGATCTGCTTGCTCGCTTGGGCGATCGCCGCTTCCACGTCCTTGCGGACGATCCGGCCGTTCGGTCCGGTGCCGGCGACCGCGTCGAGCGGGATTCCCGCTTCCTTCATCATCTTCCGGGCCAGCGGACTGGCGAAGATCCGCTCGGGCCGACCGTCAGCCAGCTGCTGACCGGCGGAAGTCCCGGCCGCGACGCCGTTGCCCAACTCCGCCAGGACCGCCGAGACGTCCTCCCCCGGCACGCCCAGCACGGCGATCGGCGCGCCGACCTCCACAGTGGACCCGCCGTCGACCAACCGGCGCAGGATCGTCGCGCCGGACTCGGCTTCGACCTCCACGGCCGCCTTGTCGGTCTCCAGCACGGCGATGGCCGCGCCGGCCTCGAAGGCGACGTTCTCCGGCACCAGCCACTCGGTCAGCACGGCCTCGGTGGAGCCGGTGGCGACCTCGGGGACTCGCAGCAACGTGGCCATCAGCCGATCCTCCGCAACGCCTCGACGACTTCCTCGGCACGGGCGATGGCGGCCCGCTCCAGCACCTTGCTGATGCTGGGCGAGGCCTCTCCCCCGGTGACGCGTTCGACCGGGGCGTCGAGCCAGTCGAACAGCCGGCGCTGGATCTCGTCGGCCAGGCGGCCGCCGTAGGACGTGCCCCGGGCGCCCTGTTCGACGATGAGCACCCGGTTGGTCTTGCGCACGCTGCGTTCGATGGTGTCCCAGTCGAGACTGGCCCAGTCCAGCCACCGCAGGTCGATGAGGTCGGCGCTGACGTCGACGATGTCCAACGCCTCAAGGCAGTGGCTGACCATCGACAGATAGCTGATCACGGTGAGGGAGTCGCCCTCGCGCCGCAGGGCGGCTTTGCCGACCGGCAGCCGGTAGTCGAAGTCGGCGACGGGGCCGATGCCCTTGGACCCGTAGAGGTCCACGTGTTCCAGCACGACAACCGGGTCGTCGCAGGCGATGGCGGTGTTCATCAGGCCGACGTAGTCGAACGGGTTGGAGGGGGCGACGACCCGCAGCCCGGCGGCGGTGGTGAGGATGCCGGCCGGGTCCATCGAGTGCTGGGAGCCGTAGCCGGTGCCGGCCGCGAGCTTGCTGCGCAGCACGAAGGGCACGCTGCCGTGGCCGCCGAACATGTGCCGGGCCTTGGCCACCTGGTTGAACAGCTGATCGGCGGCGACCCACATGAAGTCGGCGTACATGAACTCGACGATGGGCCGGGCGCGGCCGTCGATGGCCATGCCGCCGGCGAGGCCGGTGAAGGCGTTCTCGCTGATCGGGGTGCCGAGCACCCGGTCGGGAGAGCGCTCTATCGCCGCTTTGGTCGCGCCGTTGGTGCCGCCTTTGAGCCGGTGCACGTCCTCGCCGAGCACGACCACTCGGAGATCGCTCTCCAAGCGCCGGGCCAGCACGTCGCTGACCACGTCGATGAATCGCCGCTCGGCCAGCTCGCCGGAGAACCCGTCCTGCTCCTCGTACCGGCTGCCGTCCAGTTCGGACAGATCGCCGCGCACGCCGACGTCCACGAAGGCCGGATCGGGCCAGGCGGAGTCGCGGACCGCCCGGCCGTCCGGGGTGAGGAAGCCGGCGCTGATCTCCCGCAGCACGGCCTGCACCTCGTCCCGCGAAGCGTCGATCTCCTCGGCGGTGGCCAGCCCCCGGGCCAACACCTGCCGGCGCAGCAGGTCGATGGGATCCCTGTCCCGCCAGGCCTTTTCCTCGTCCTTGCTGCGATAGCCGAAGGCGCTGCCCGGGTACGGGCCGTTCTGGTGGAGGTACCGGTACAGGTCGGCCTCGATGATCGTCGGCCCGCCGCCCGAGCGCATCACCGCCAGCGCCTCGGTCATGGCCAGGTGCACGGCCAATGGATCCATTCCGTCGACCCGCCAGCTGGGGATCTTGAACCCGAGCCCGCGCGCCGACAGCCGGGTCTCGGCGGTGGCCTCGGCGACGCCGGTGGACACCGCGTACTGGTTGTTCTCGATGAAGAAGCAGACCGGCAGCTTCCAGGCCGCGGCGAGGTTGAACGTCTCCAGCACCGAGCCGATGTTCACGGCCCCGTCGCCGAAGTACGTCACGGTCACGGCGTCGCCGGCCCGCCGCTGGTTCCAGGCGAAGCCGGCGGCCTGCGGCACACCGCCGCCGACGATGGCGTTGGTGCCCATCGCTCCGGCCTCACGCCACTGGAGGTGCATCGATCCGCCGCGACCGCTGCTGTAGCCCTCGGCCAGGCCGCAGATCTCGGCCAGGGTCCGCCGCAGCACGGTGTGCACGTCGTCGTCGAGCACCGGCAGCTCGCCGGCCTTGGCCTTGCCGACGTGCCCGAAGGCCTTGGCCAGGAACTGGTGGTGACCGCGGTGCGAGCCGTTGACGTAGTCGTCGCTGCGCAGCGGCAGCACGGAGCCGACGGCCCCGCCCTCCTGGCCGATGCTGGAGTGCGCGGGCCCGTGCACCAGGCCCCGGCCGGCCAGGTCGAGCACGTGCTCCTCGAACGATCGGATCCATTGGGCCCGCCCGAGCAGGGTGAGCAGCAGGTCGCCGTCGGCCTCGTCCCAGTCCCGCTGTGTGGTGCGCAGCAGGACCCAGGGCGCGCCGGCGGCCAGGTCCTCACGATCGGGCATGCCCGCCTCCATTGGATCCAATCGGCACGATATGCAGTACACTATGCGAGGTCACCACCACGAACGCAAGCCTCATTGGATCCAATGGAGGTTACAGTGCCCCTGCCGGGAGTGACCGGCGTCGACCATGTCGGCGTCACCGTGCCGGACATCGAGCAGGCCCACGAGTTCTTCACCGACGTGCTGGGCTGCGAGTACATGTATCGGCTCGGCCCCTACCGCGACGAGGGCCGCTGGATGAGCGAGCACCTCGGCGTGGACGACCGGGCGGTGATGCGGGAGCTGCGGTTCTACCGCCTCGGCGGCCGGGCGATCTTCGAGGTCTTCCAGTACGAGGCGCCGGTCCACCAGGTCGTGCCGCCGCGCAACTCCGACGTCGGCGGCCACCACATCGCGCTGTACGTCGAGGATCTGGACGCCGCCGTCGCCGATCTGCGCCGGCGCGGGCTCACCGTGCTCGGCGAGCCGACCGCCAGCAAGGGGCCGAGTGAGGGCCAGCGGTGGGTGTACTTCCTGTCGCCGTGGGGGATGCAGTGTGAGCTAGTGTCCTATCCCGACGGAAAAGCCTTCGACCACCGCCCGGAGGCGTTCGACTGAGGGGATGGCGAGCGTGGCCGTACCGGAGGGCGTGGCCAGCCGGCGCATCGCCGACGAGCTGCGCGACCGGATCCTGGCCGGCCGGCTGGCCCCCGGCGCCCGGATCGTGCAGGACGAGCTGGCCGAGGAGCTCAACACCAGCCGGCTGCCGGTGCGCGAGGCGCTGCGCATCCTCGAGTCCGGCGGCCTGGTCACCCTGCGCGCCAACCAGGGCGCCTGGGTGACCTCGATGGACATGCACGGGTGCGAGCTCAGCTACAAGATCCGCGAACGGCTGGAACCCTTGCTGCTGGCCGAATCCGCGCCGCGACTGTCCGATGAGGACATCGACGCCATGGCGGCGTTGCAGGACCGGATCGAGGCCTGCACCGACGTCGAGGAGTTCCTGCAACTGGACCGGCGGCTGCACTGGGCCGTGTACCGCCACCACGACGCCGGGGATCTGCCGACGATGGTGAACCGCCTATGGGACACCACCCAGCACTATCGGAGAGCGTTCTCCCGGCTGGCCGGCGAGCAGCGGCGGTGGATCATCAACGCCGAGCACCGGCTGCTGATCCAGGCCCTGCGGGACCGTGACCACGGCTGCGCCGAACGGGTGCTGGAACTGCACATCCGCCGGACCCGGGTCGAGCTGGTCAAGCACCCGGAGCTGTTCGAGCACTGACAAGGGCCGTGCGGGAGCACGGCCCTTGTCACCTCACGTCAGGAGATCGTGAACCGGGCGGCCAGCAGGTCGCGCGGGCGCGAGGAGTGGCCGACCAGCAGGTCGAACTCGCCGGACTCGACGATGCGGCGGCCGTCGGCGGTGACCAGCGTGCAGTCGGCGGCCGGCAGCTCGAGCGCCACCCGGACCGACTCCCCCGCCGGCACGTCGATCTGCTTGTACGCCTTGAGTTCCCGGTCGGCCCAGGTCACCGAGGTGATCAGGTCGCGGACGTACACCTGCACGGTCTCGCGCGCCGGCCGGCTGCCGGTGTTGGCCACGGTGACCTCGGCCCGCACGGTGTCGGCCGGGCCGAGGGCCGGCGTGTGGATCTCCAGGTCCGAGTACTCCAGGGTGGTGTAGCTCAGGCCCTCGCCGAAGGCGAACATCGGGTCCTGGGTGAAGTCGGCGTAGCGGTGGCCGTGCTGGCCGCGGATCTGGTTGTAGTAGATGGGTTGCTGCCCGACGTGCCGGGCCACCGAGATCGGCAGCCGGCCGCTGGGCTCGATCAGGCCCAGCAGCAGCTCGGCGATCGCCCGGCCGCCCTTCATGCCCGGGTTGAACGCCTGCACGATCGCGGCGGCGTTCTCGGCCGACGGCGGCAGCACCAGCGGCTTGGAGCTGATCACCACCACCACGACCGGCTTTCCGGTCCGGGCCAACGCGTCCAGCAGTGCGATCTGCCCGCCGACCAACTCCAGCGTTGCGGTCGAACGGGCCTCGCCGACCAGCCCGATGGTGTCGCCCACGACCGCGACGACGACATCTGACGCCTCGGCCGCGGCGACCGCCTCAGCGATCAGCGCCGGGTCGGCCGGCTCGGGCCGCACGACCTCAGGCGCGGGCTGGCCGTCCGGCAGCACGGTGCCGTCCGGGTCCGGGCCGAACGTGGCGATGCGGGCGCCGAGCGCGTGCGTGACCGTCCACTCCGGAGGGACGACCGCGCGCAGTCCATCCAGGACAGTCTCGGTGAGGTGGCGCGGATGACCGTCCGGCAGCCAGTCCACCTGGCCGGAAGCGCCGGCCCAGTCGCCCAGTTGCGCGTCCACGTCGTCGGCGTTCGGGCCGACCACGGCCACCTTCACCTGGCCGCCGCCCAGTGGCAGCGTGCCGTCGTTGGTCAGCAGCACCAGGCTGCGCCGAGCCATTTCCAGGTTCACGGCCGTGTGCTCGGCGTTGCCGACGTACAGCTTCTGCCGCTCGGGGTCGGGCACACGGGGGTTCTCGAACAGGCCCAGCTCGAACTTCAGGGTGAGGATCCGGCGCACCGCCGCGTCGATGTCCACTTCGGACAGAATGCCGCGGGCCACCGCGTCCTGCGCGCCCTGGTAGAACTGGGGCGTGGTCAGCACGAGGTCGTTGCCGGAGCGCACCGCGAGCGCGGCCGCCTCGGCGTGGTCGGCGCAGATCTGCTGCTCCCACACCATGCGGCCGACGTTGTCCCAGTCGGTGACCAGCGTGCCCGAGTACTTCCACTCGTCGCGCAGGACGTCCTTGAGCACCCACTGGTTCGCGGTGATCGGCACGCCGTCGATGGCCTGGTAGCCGATCATGAAGGTGCGGCAGCCCTCGCGGGCCACCCGCTCGAACGGCGGCAGGAACCAGGAGCGCAGCTTGCGCCGGGACAGGTCGGCCTCGGTGGCGTCCCGGCCGCCCTGGGTCTCCGAGTAGCCGGCGAAGTGCTTGGCGCAGGCCAGGATCGCGGTCGGGTCGGACAGGCCGTCGCCCTGGTAGCCGCGGACCATGGCCGAGCCGTACTCGCCGATCAGGAACGGGTCCTCGCCGAAGGTCTCGTCGACCCGGCCCCAGCGCAGGTCGCGGGTGATGCACAGCACCGGGGAGAACGTCCAGTGCACGCCGGTGGTGGACACCTCGACCGCGGTGACCCTGGCCGCCCGCTCGACCAGGGCCGGGTCCCAGGAGCAGGCCATGCCCAGCTGTGTCGGGAAGATGGTGGCGCCGGGCCAGAAGGAGTGGCCGTGGATGCAGTCCTCGCCGGTGAGCAGCGGGATGCCCAGCCGGGTCCGGGCGGCCAGGTCCATGGCCAGCACCAGGTTCTCCGGCGAGGTGTGCAGGATGGCGCCGACGTGGTAGTCGTCGATCAGCTCCCGCACGCCGCCGCGGGCGTCCAGGTGCAGCATCTGACCGATCTTCTCCGGCAGCGTCATCCGGGCCAGCAGGTCGTCGATGCGCTCGGCGACGGGAAGGGCCGGATCACGGTAAGGCTGGTCGACCACCTGCGTTGCTCCTGTCTTCACTGGTTGTCGAGTGCCCGGTGGCGGTCCGGGTCCACGGGCGCGAGCGGACGGGTGGCCTGCGCCAGGCACAGCGCGACCACCTGTAGTGCGGCCACCGCGAGCAGGGCCCGCAGGATCGTCACGTGATCACCGAGCAGGCCCAGCAGCGGCGGCCCGGCGAAGCTGGCGATCTTCGCGACCGAGGACGCCACGGTGACCCGGCCGGCGGCGTGCGCCGGGTCGTCCGCGGCCGCGCTCATGCCGACCGGATAGCCGAAAGCCACGCCTGCGCCCCACAGGGCGGTTCCCACGAAGGCTAGCGGAACGGCGGGGGCGAAGATGAACAACAGAAGGCCGAGCACGGCGACCGCGCCCTGGATCCGCAGCACGACCACCCGCCCGTGGCGGTCGAGCAGCCGCGGGCCGAACCAGCGGGTGGCGGTCATGGCGGCCAGGAAGGTCGCGTACGCCAGGGTGCCCAGCGCCGGCGACGTGCGGTAGCCGTCGACCAGGCTGACGCCGGTCCAGTCGTTGCCGGCGCCCTCGCTGAAACCGGCGGCCAGCACGAACACGCCGATCATCAGCGTGCGGGGCTCGCGCCAGTACCGCAGGGTGCTGTGCGGCCTGGGATCGTCCTTTGTGGAGTGACGCTCGTCCGGCAGGAATCCCCGCACGGCGTAAGGGAGAACCACGGCGACCGCCACCGCGACGATCGTCAGATGCACGGGCACCGGCACGTCCAGCTGCACCATCGCGGCGCCCAACAGCGCGCCGGCCACCGTTCCGACGCTGTAGCCGGCGTGGAACCGTGGCATGATCGACCGGCCCAGGCGGCGCTCCACCACCGTGCCCTGGATGTTCATCGCGACGTCCCAGACCGAGCTGAACAGCCCGAACAGCAGCATGCCGCCGGCGAACACCGGCGCGCCGAGCCGGTCGCCCAGGCCGATCAGGACCAGCGCGACGCCGGAGAGCGCGGAGGTCCAGGCCACCGCGCGGCCCTGGCCGAGCCGGGTCACCACGCGGCCGGAGAAGGGGCGGGAGATCAGCGCGCCGGCCGCGCCGGCGAGCAGGATCGCGCCCAGCTGGCCGGTGTCCAGGCCCAGGTCGACGCGGATCTGCGGGAGCCGGGCCAGGCCGCTGGACAGGAGCACGCCACTGCCGGCGAACGCGGCGTAGGTGGCCCTGGTGGCGGCGCGCACCGTCGCCGGCCGCTGCGCGGTCGGCTGGACAGTGGTCATGGCGGCGCGTCGCCCGGGCACGCGCCAATTTCTACCATATGGTCAAGATTGATGGAAGCGCTCTCACAGCGTGGTGACGGGTCATCGGCCCAGTGTCCGGCACGACGGCCGCGCCGGTGTCGATCAGTGACCGGAAGTCACTCCTTCCGCCCAGTGATCCGGCCCGCCAGCCTCCTGGCGAACCGACCCCGGGCCGCGCGGCATCCGGCTCCGGGGCACGGGAAGCTCCCCCACGCGGCAGACTGGGGTACCGGCCGCGGGAGGGAGCTGGTCTCGGCGGATCGCCGTGGCGTATCCACCACCGACAGTAGGTGCGTTGGCCGCGACCGACAACGCCGCCGCGCGAAACGGGTCCGGAGGCTGCCCGAACGTCCGGAAACCGCACTACCGGAACGCTTTTCGGCAATTCCGGGTCGGCCCCCGCGCCCGATCGGCCGAGCCCGAACGGTCTCCGGATTTCCGGTCAGCCCAGCCCGTCCAGCTGGCCCCGGATGTCCCGCAAGTGGTGCTGCGCCTCGTGCACGGTGTGCACGGCCACCCAGCGCAGCGACCGCAGCTGCGGCTCCGGCCAGGAGTACACCATCTCGTTGTCCCAGTCCGGGTCCAGCCGGTCCAGCACATTGCCGAACAGCGCGGCCGCGTCGACCAGTTGCCGGGCCACGTCGTTCGGGTCCTGCTCGGCGTAGCCATCGTGCTCGACGCGGGCGTCGCGACCCATGGTCGTGGGCGTGAATCCGCTATCCCAACGGGCGGTCAGCACCCGCTCGCGCTGCATCAGGAACACGTCCCGGAGGTGGCAGCCGTACTCCAGCGGCGACCAGACCTCCGGACGGCGGCGCGTGGCCAGGTCCGCCGGCGTCCTGAGCACCTCGGCGACCTCGCCGGCCAGCCGCCGGATGGTGGCGGCGGCAGCCGGCGCGTCGTCGACGTCGTAGCGGAAGCCGCACTCGGCGCAGAGATCGTCCACGCACGGATGCTATTTCACGCGAAGGCGGTCACGCCGGTCATTTCCGCGGACAGGGTCCACAGCCGGTCGGCCTGCGCCGGGTCGATCGCGTACGCCTTGACGCCGGCCCAGGTGGTGGCCGGATCCGCGTCGACCGGGACCGGGTCGGCCACGTCGCAGTCCTCCAGGTACACCCCGCCCAGGCCGTCCAGCTGCGGCGATGTGGCGGCGAACACGGTGGTGGCCGCGCCCTGCTCCGGCGACTTGAACTTCACCAGCAGGTTGCCGGCCTCATCGATCCAGCCGCGCTCGACCATCTCCTCGCGGGACAGGTGCCGCTGCAACGGCGTCCAGATGCCGCCCGGGTGCACCGCGAAGGCCTGCACGTTCTTGGCCGCCCCCAACTGGTTCAGCTTCACCGCGAACAGCACGTTGGCGGTCTTGGCCTGGCCGTAGGCCGCCCACTTGTCGTAGCCCCGTTCGAACTGGAGGTCCTCCCAGCGGATCGGGGAGAAGAAGTGGCCGCGCGAGGACAGCGCCACCACCCGCGCGCCGTCGGCCACCGCCGGCCAGAGCCGGTTGAGCAGCGCGAAGTGGCCGAGGTGGTTGGTGGCGAACTGGGCCTCCCAGCCCGGGCCGATCCGGGTCTCCGGGCAGGCCATCACCCCGGCGTTGTTGATCACCAGGTCGAGGCTGCGGCCGCCGGCCAGGAACCGCTCGGCGAACGCCTCGACGCTGTCCAGGTCGCCCAGGTCCAACTCGTCGACCTCGACGCCCTCGATCCCGCCGAGCGCTTCCCGAGCCGCGTCCACCCGCCGGGCCGGCACCACCACTCGGGCGCCCGCCCCTGCCAGCGCCCGCGTCGTCTCGATGCCGATGCCCGAGTAACCGCCGGTGACCAGGGCCAGCTTGCCGGTCAGGTCGTTGCCGGCGATCACCTCCGCCGCCGTGCTGGTCGCCCCGAAGCCAGTGCCGATCTTGTGCTGCGCCGTCGATGTCATGGTGACGACGCTATGAGCTGGAGCGCGCTCCAGCGCAAGTCGGCCGCCGCGGGTCGCGCTCAGCCACACACCGCATGCAGGTCTGAGGCATATGTCCGAAACGCCCATTCGGCCTGGGGCTGGGCGCGACTCGCCGGGGGATTGACAGGGGTCGTGGACACGGCGAGGCTGGTCCGATATAGGTAGGAAACTTTCCTAATACTCAGCTGCGGAACGCCGCCACCGCCGCTCGCCCGAGTCACGTCGTCCGCGAGGAGCCGACCAATGAAGCGAGTCATCGGCGTGGTGCTCGGCACCGCGCTCACGCTGGTGGCGCCGTTGCCCACCAGCGCGGCCGCCGACCCACCGGGTCTGACCACCCTGGGCGCCGCCGGCTGGACGGTGCTCACCAGCGCCACCGCGACCCAGGGCGGCGCGAAGATCTCCACCCCCGGCTTCGACACGTCCAACTGGCTGAAGGTGCGACCCGACGACGCCGGCGCGCCCGGCACCGAGATCACCGCGCTGCTACAGAACAACAAGTGCCCGAACGTCTTCATGGCCGACAACATGAAGACCTGCTTCGGCACGCAGAAGAACAACTCGGGCCCGGTGACCACGGCCCAGTTCGCCACCCCGTGGTGGTTCCGCACCGACTTCGACGCCTCCCTGGCCGCCGGCCAGGCGGCCTCGCTGGTGGTCAACGGCGTGGTCGGCAAGGCCGACGTGTGGGTGGACGGCAAGGAGATCGCCACCTCCTCGACCGTCACCGGCGCCTACACCAAGTTCACCTTCGACGTCAGCAGCGTGCTCAAGTCGGGCAAGAACTCGCTGGCCGTCGAGATGTACCCGAACGACCCGTCCAAGATGCTGACGCTGGACGACGTGGACTGGAACCAGTTGCCGCCGGACAACAACACCGGCATCGAGTTCCCGATCCAGCTGCTGACGGCCAACGCCCTCTCGATCGGCAACGCGCACGTGGTGCAGAGCAACGCCACCGACCTGAGCAGCTCCAAGATCACCGTGAAGGCCGACGTCAGCAACACCGGCAGCACCAGCAAGACCGGCACGGCGACCGCGACCATCACTCCCCCGTCCGGCGGCACGCCGATCACGGTAAGCCAGAGCGTGACGGTGGCCGCGCACGCCAAGACCACGGTCACGTTCCCGGTGCAGACCATCTCGCACCCGCAGGTCTGGTGGCCCTACCAGATGGGCGCGCAGCCCATGTACACATTGGACACAACGGTCGCCGGCGGCAACAGCACGCACGAGCAGTTCGGCATCCGCACCATCACCACCGCGCTGATCGGCAAGTCGGCCAGCGCGCCGGACGGCGTCCGCCAGTACTCGGTCAACGGCCAGCCGTTCGTGGTGCGGGGCGGCGGTTTCGCGCCGGACCTGTTCCTGCGCTACGACTCGGCCAACATCTCCCGGCAGATCGCGCTGCTGAAGAATATGGGGCTCAACGTGATCCGGCTGGAGGGCCACCTGCCGCCGGACGACTTCTTCCAGCAGATGGACAAGGCCGGCATGCTGATCGACTCCGGCCAGCTGTGCTGCGACTTCTGGGAGACGCCCAGCACCGACACCGCCACGCTGAACCTGCTGACGCTGTCCGCGCAGACCATCGGCGAGAACGAGCGCGACCACCCCAGCGTGTTCACCTACAGCTGGAGCGACAACGAGCCCAGCGCCCCGGTGGAGGCGGCCGAGCTGAACGGCTTCAGGGCGGCCGACTTCAGCCAGCCGATCATCTCGTCGGCCGAGTACAAGAGCAGCCCGCAGCTGGGGGCCTCCGGCGAGAAGGAGGGCCCGTACGACTACGTGCCGCCGAACTACTGGTACGACACCAGCCACTATGACAGCGGCGACGACCGGACCAACGCCGGCGGCTCCTGGGGCTTCGACAGCGAGGAGAGCGCCGGCGACACGGTGCCGACGCTGGACTCGATCAACCGCTTCCTGTCCACTTCGGACCAGTCGAACCTGTGGCAGAAGCCGGACTTCAACCAGTACCACGCCAACTACGAGACCGGGCACGGCGGCTACAAGTTCGGCACCCTGTTCACCTTCGACCAGGCCCTGAGCAACCGCTACGGCCAGTGGTCCGACCTCGCCTCGTACGTCGAGGAGGCACAGGTGCAGAACTACGAGAACACCCGCGCCCAGTTCGAGGCGTTCATGGACCACTCCACCAACGCGGCCGCGCCGTCCACCGGCACGATCTACTGGCAGGCCAACAAGGGCTGGCCGACGCTGCTCTGGGATCTCTACAACTACGACGGCGACCAGGCCGGCAGCTTCTTCGGCGCCAAGAAGGCCAACCAGTCGCTGCACGCGTTGTTCGCCATCGACAACAACACCGTGACGCTGGACAACCTCTCCGGCGGCACGCGGTCGAACGTGTCGGTCGAGGCGAAGGTCTACGACACCAACGGAAAGGTGCTCGACGACCAGGGCGTCAACGGCCTTTCGCTGACGCCGCAGCAGGTCCGCAACTCGGTGCTCAAGCCCAAGGTTCCGACCAGCGCGCCCGGCAACGTGTACTTCGTCGAGCTGCTGGTCAAGCAGGACAACCAGATCGTCGACCGCAACGTGTACTGGGAGCCCACCAGCCGGCAGGACACCATCGACTGGTCCGCGACGCTGGGCAACCCGCAGGCGACGATGTCCTCCTACGCCGACCTGACCGGCCTGAAGTCGTTGGCCAAGGCCACGGTCTCGGCCACCGCCAGCACGACCGCGGCGGCCGGGCCGGACGGCGCGGACCGGGTGACCAGGGTGACCGTCACCAACACCTCCACCACCCCGACCGTGGGCTTCTTCCTGCGGGCGGACGTGCGGCGCGGCACGGTGGGCGGCGCCGAGCAGCCCGGTGACAACCAGGTGACCTCGACCCTGTGGGACGACAACGACATCACGTTGTGGCCCGGCGAGTCGCAGACCCTGACCGTCACGTGGAAGTCCGGCGATCTCAAGGGCGCGACCCCGGTGGTCAGCCTGAGTGGCTGGAACGTCGGCAAGTTCGACGTGAACGCCTGACCGACCCGGTCCGGCGGCGCTCAGGCGCCGCCGGACCGAGCAGTCAGCAGAAAGGCCGGCGAGGACCAGTAGTCGTGCAGCGTCACGACGGAAACGTCCTGGTAGCCGGCCTTTTCCAGTTGCGCCCGCCAGGCGGCGGCCGACTGCTCCCAGGTGACGCGCCGCGCCCCCGGCGTGAGCTGCCCGACCAGGACCGGCATGAGGAAGCCGCCGGCGACCAGGTCCCGGTCCGCCCCGTACTCGGACAGGCCCCGCTCGTAGGTCTCGGCGAGCAAGCGCAGGTGTTCGGCCCCGCCGTGCTCCACCGCCGGCACGTCGAAGTCGACGATCACCAGCCGCGAGGTCCGTTCCCCCAGGCGGGCAAGGACTTCCGTGCGCTCCTCGTGCGGGATGGTGTGCATGGCGAAGGTGGACTCGACCAGATCGAACGAACAGTCCACTTCGGACAGAAACGCCTGCACCGGGCCGGCGTAGGCGTGTGTCGGCGTCAGATCCCGGACGGCGTCGGCCAACAGCGCCGGCGAGGGCTCGATCAGCGTCAGTGAGTCGGGCAGATGTCCGCTGACCGCAAGGGCGTTGCGCACGACCCGGCCGTCACCGCAGCCGATGTCGGCCAGCCGGGCCGGGTTCAGGTCGCGGTACAGCGCGGCCAAGGCGTCCTCGACCGCGGCGTACAGGCCGACATTGCCGCCGCCGCTGATGAAAGCCTCGAAGGCCGCCGGCTGGTCGTACACCGAGCCGGCGGTCTCGTTGTCCAGATAGGCCGTCAAACACGTGGCCAGCAACGAAGACCCGGCGGCGGCCAGCTCCCGCGCGCGCTCGCGGTCACCCTCGGTCAGCGCGGACAACGCATCGACATCGCTCATCGGCCCATGATGGCAGAGCCCAGGTTGGTCCGAATGGCCGGTTTCACCGAGGCCGTGGCGGTCATCCCAGTGCGCAGAAACGAGCGAAGGAGGTCGGACCGTGATCACCCTTGGAGTCATCCTGCTGATCTGCGGTTTCCTGTTCAACATCCCGATTCTGTGGACGATCGGCATCGTGTTGGCCGTGGTCGGCGCGATCCTGGCCGTGGTGGGCGGCACCGGCCGTCGCATCGGCGGCCGGGCCCACTGGTACTAGGGGATGTCCCGCGGATCACGACGCACCCCCTAGATGCCCAGCTGGGATCCCAGCCAGGCCCGCGTCGCGTCCCGGTAGTCGCCGGCATTGCGGTGCAGGGCAATGGAATGGCCGGCGCTGGGCAGCACGTACACCGAGAGCTTGGCGGCCGCCGAGTAGAACGGCGACTCCTGGGCGCGCAGGGCTGACGCCGACGAGCAGTCGCGCAGCGCCAGCAGCCCGCAGAACAGCACGTCATCCTGGCCGACGGCCTGCAACACCGGCACGTCGATGCCCAGCGTGACCGGCACCACGATGCCGAACACCGCCACGGTTCCCATGCCCGGCACGGAAACCTGGTCCTTGGTCGCCTCGTCGGCGGCGATCACGTTCGGGTCGGCGTCGGCCGAGTTGTAGAACAGCGGGCCGCGGGCGCCGGGCTTGGTGGTGAAGTACAGCGGGTCGCCGGGGTTCGTCACCGACGAGAGAAACGCCGGGACGAGCCCCAGCGCCGCGCCCAACCCCAGGGCCGGCAGGGACGGGACGTGCGTGACTCCGGTCAGGATCACGCCGTCCACGTCCTTGTAGGTGGAGGCTTCCGAGGCGACGATGCCGGAGCCGACCGAGTGTCCGACGATCACCACCTTGTCGTAGCGCACGCCGCCCACGGCGCCGGCCCGTAGCTGCCCGACGACTTCGTGCAACGCCTCGGCCTCGGCCCAGATGGTCAGCGGCAGGCTCAGCGGATGGCTGCTCTGGCCGGAGCCGAGCACGTCGACCGCGAACGTGGCGTAGCCGTGCTTGGCCATGTCCCGTTGGTACGAATACTGATCCGGCTGGTAGGGCAGGTCCCAGTAGGCGCGGTTGTAGGTGCCGCCGTGCACGAGCAGCTGCACCGCCGACGGGCTCGCCCCGTCCGGCCGGCACAGCTGGCCGCTGATCACCGCGGGCGTGGTCAGCAGCGGCAGCACGGACGGCGAGCTCACCGGGAGCGTGGTCACCGCGCAGGTCACCGCCGACGCGCTCGCGGCCGGCGGCGCCGCCGTCCCGCCGAAGGCCGCCGCGCAGGCGATCACCAGCACGGCGAGCTTGCTGACAAGCATCCCAACATCTCCCTCAGTGACGTGGCAGAACGGTCATCGGCAGCCGGTTGGGCTGCATGGTGGCGGCCAGCCGCGGCTTGACCTTCGCGCCGGGCACCGGCACGAGCCGCCAGCGGGCGGCGATGGTGGCGGCGACCACCGCGATCTCGGTCTGGGCGAACAGGTGTCCCGGGCACAGCCGCGCGCCCGCGCCGAACGGGATGAACGCGCCGCGCGGCAGCTTCTCGGCCCGCGCCGGCAGCCAGCGGTCCGGGTCGAACCGGTCCGGATCGGGGAACCAGCGCGGATCCCGGTGCAGGGTGTGCTGGCTGACCGCGACCTCGGCGCCGGCGGGGATGTCGATCCCGCCCATCGTGACGTCGGCCCTGGTCCGGCGCATGAGGATCAGCGGCGGGTTGCGGCGCAGGATCTCGTTGACCAGCCGCTGGGTGTACTCCAGCCGGGGCAGGTCGGCGAACGTGACGGCGCGGCCGGCCAGCACCTGGTCGATCTCGGCGTGGAACCGGCGTTCGATCTCGGGCTGCTGGGCGATCTCGTGGAAGAACCAGGCCAGGGCGACGGCGGTGGTCTCGGCGCCGGTGGTGAGAATGGTGACCACCTCGTCGTGCACCTGCTCGTCGGTCATGCCCTCGCCGGTCTCCTCGTCCCGGGCCAGCAACAACATCGACACCAGGTCGCCGTGATCGGTCCCGGCCGCGCGCGCCGCCAGCACGACCCGGGGGATCACGTCACGCAGCCGCGCCGCGGCCGCGTCGAACCTGCGGTTGCCGGGAATGGGCAGGCGCTCCACGAACTTCGGCGAGAACGCCCTGATCAGCACGTTGTCCAACAGATCGGGCACGCAGCGCTGGATCTCGTCGAGCACATCCTGGCCGAGTTCGGTGGCGAACAGGGTGCGGCCGGCGATGCCGAGCACCAGGTTCTGCATGTGCTCGTCGACGGCGACCTCCTGGCCGGCCCGCCAGCCGGAGATCGACTCCGCGGCCAGCGCGGTCATCGTCGTCTCGGCGTACGAGGCGATCCTCGTGCGGTGGAAGGCCGGCAGCACCAGGCGGCGCTGGCGTTTGTTGAACTCGCCGTTGGAGGTGGCCAGGCCGTTGCCGAACAGCGGGCGCATCTTGTCGAAGACGATGCCCTTGTCGTAGTTGTCGGCGTCGGCGGCCAGCAGCCGCAGGGCCAGCGCCGGGCTGGTCACCATGTAGACCGGCAGCGGGCCGAGGTAGATCTTGACGACGTCGCCGTAGGCCGGCAGCGACGACAGGAAGCGCAGCGGTCGTCGCAGCATGGCGGCGGTGTGGCCGACTAACGGACGCCGACCGGGGACAACCGGTGCGTCGCTGGTGACGTTCTGGTTGGCGGACAACCCTTCCCACCCCACGATCGGTGCGCGGCCGGTTCACGATAGGGGGGACGGCGCGCTACGGCGAGTGGCCCCGCCCAGGACCACCCGATCGGGTTGCGCTGGCCTGGCGACGGCCCGGCGTCTAGGCTCTCGCAGTTGGCCGGCGAGCAGTGAGGTGGCGCGGTGAGTGGCGATCTGAGCTGGGTTCCGCCCGAGGTCGACCCGACCGTGCCGCACCCGGCCCGGGTGTACGACTACTGGCTGGACGGCGCGTCCAACTTCGCCGCCGACCGCGAGCTGGCCGAGAAGATCAACAAGATCATGCCCGGGGTGCGCGAGGCCGCCCGGTTCAACCGGGCGTTCCTGCGCCGGGCCGCGGTTTTCATGGTGGAGTCGGGGGTCCGGCAGTTCCTGGACATCGGCTCCGGCCTGCCCACCGCCGGCAACCTGCACGAGATCGTGCAGGGGCTCGACCCGTCCTGCCGCGTGGTGTACGTGGACCGCGACCCCATCGCCGTCGCCCACAGCACGCTGCTGCTCAGCGGCAACGACCGGGCCGCCGTCGTGCACGCCGACGCCCGCGACCGGGCCACCATCATCGAGTCCGAGGAGGCCAGGCGGCTGCTGGACTTCTCCCAGCCGGTCGGCCTGTTCATGTTGCTGCTGCTGCACTTCATGCCCGACGAGTGGGACCCCGCCGGCATCGTCGCCGGCTACCGCGACCTGCTGCCGTCGGGCAGCTACCTCGCCGTCTCCCACGTCGCCGCCGACGGCGAGGCCCGCAACCTCGGGGATGCCGTCCGGGTGTACGACCAGAACACCCACAACCAGCCCTTCCCCCGCACCCACGCCGAAGTGCTCCGCTTCTTCGACGGCTTCGACCTGGTCGAGCCGGGCCTGGTCGGCTGCCCCATGTGGCGTCCCGACGGCATGGGCGGCATCTCCGACGACCCCGGCATCAACTCCCTCCCCTACGCCGGCGTGGCCCGCAAACCCTAGAGGCGGCGGATGCCCCAGAGGTTGCTGGCGTAGGGGCCGGCGTCGTCGAGGACGCTGCGGCCGCTGGAGTCGCCGAAGCTGGGGCCGTCGGGGGTGGCGCGGGCGGCGATGAAGCGTTGTTGGCCGGCGTCGTCGACGCCGAGGTAGATGCCGACGTGGTCGACGGCGGCCTTGCTGCCGTCGATGCTGAACAGCAGGAGATCCCCGGGCTGGGCCAGGAAGCGGGTCTGGAGCGAGCCGACGGCGTGGTCGGCGATGGCGGCGCCGAGGTGGGCGGTGGGCATCTCCTGGGGAGTGCGGGGCAGGCCGGCCGAGCCGAGGGGGTAGCCGAGACGGTAGCCGTAGACGAGCCGGACGTAGCCGGCGGAGTCGACATCGCCGAAGCGATCCTTCCTCGGTTTTGCGCCTTGATAGGCGACGCCGAGGAAGTCGTTGAAGTCGGAGTCGTCGGCGTAGTGGGCGAACGTGACGTACTGGGTGGCGACAGCCAGCACGTCGGGGCTGCGGTCGCCGAGTTCGGCGTCGAGCCACGGGCGGAACCAGGGATCCTGTTCAGCGCCGGCTTTCCAGGGCTGGGGCGCGAGGCGGACCCAGTTGGTGGTGGTGACCAGGGCGCTGGTGCGCCGCGGATCGGCGAAGGTGCGGCTGGGTCCACTGAGGACAGCGGTGCGGGCGCCGTCGGTGAAAGTGGCGATGAGGCGGACATGTTCGTCCAGCACGGCGGTGCGCGGCGGCCCGTCCAGGCGTACGAAGCTGTAGCGGGTGCTGGCCGGATGGGCGGGGGCGATGGCCACGACGGCGCCGTTGTCCCGGGCCCTGGTCGGCACGTCCTGGGCCTGCGACAGGTGCACCACGGCCCCGCCGGACGCGACCAACGTCGTCAGCAACACCGCTGTGCGTAAGTGTTTCACGGCAGGGCTCCTACGAGGTGGGGACCAGGCCGACCAGCACGCCGCTGGCCAGCACTCCGTACGACGCGAGGGCAACCGACCCGGTGGCGAGCACGGTCACGGCGGGCGGCTGGCGGACCAGCTGGTACGCGATCAGGCCCGGGACGACAAATCCCAGCGTCTCGTGCACGTACAACAGCGGATAATGGTCCTGGATCAACACGAACACCGTGGTCTGCAACAGAACCCCGAGCAGCACCACGGCCGCGAACTGGCGCTTCCCGTACAGGATCACGATCTTGCTCAGGCCGAGCGTGGCCAGATAGGTCAGCACGGTGGTGAACACGACCAGCGCGGCCCGGCGGTAGTCCTCGACCAGGGTCAGCGCCAGCCAACCGGGCGTGATCATGCCGCCCGGAGAGAGATTCGTGGTCAGATAACACAGCAGGGAGAACAACAATCCGATGGCCAGCCCGAGGGTGGCCACCTCCGGCGACAGCTCCTGGCTGATCATAACCGCTCCAGGGTCTCCAGTTGGGCGAGCAGGATTTCGCCCTGTCCGTGGATGTTGCCGATGGCCGCGAGTGAGGCCTGCCCGTCGATGCCGGACACCAGCGCCTCCACCATCTCCGGCGCGCTGCGGCGACCGCCGAGGTCGACCACCTTGTCCCGCCAGTCCGAGGGAATCGCGGCCAACGCGCTGCGGGTCGGCTCGCCGATCAGCAGCACCCGATCCGGTTGCAGGCGAGGCACGATCGCGCCCATCTGGCCGTTGCGCTCGATCCGGTCCGGCCGGCAGTTGATCACGATGTGCAGGGGACGGCCGATCGCGCCGTGATCGAGCAGATGCTCGATGTTCATCACCGTCGACTCGGGATCGTTGGCAGCGAACACGTTCGCGAAGTTCAGCCGCTTGCCCGCCGCCGTGTAGCGATCCACCCGCAGCACGCCCGGATCCGGCGGGGCGGCCCACATCCCGGCCATCGCCTCGGCCCGCCCGACGTCCAGCAACTCCGCCACCGTCAACGCGATGGCCACGTTCTCCTTGAACATGATCCAGTCGAACGCCGCCATCTCCTGATCGGTGATCGTGTCCGGATCGACGGCGATCAACGTGCACCGGCGCTTGTCGGCCTCCTCCTGAAGAATGTGCAGGCGATCCCGCTCGGCCGTCACGCACACGCCGCCGACCGGCATCGACCGACACAGCGACCGGGCCACATCGTCCAGCGTGGGCCCCATCTCGGCCAGGTGATCTTCACGCACGTTGCACAGCACGCCGATGCCGGACTGGATCAGCTTGGTCTGGTTGATCTCCTGCAACGGCGGCGCGACCGCCATGCACTCCATCACCAGCGCGTCCGGATCGTAGCCGGCCGCCCGCCGCACGATGGCGATCTGCTCGACCACGTTGGCGATGCTGAACTTGCGGTGCACCGGCTCCTCCCGGGCATCCGGATGGATGAACCGCGCGGCGGTGCCGGTGGTCTTGGCCACCGTCACCAACCCACCGCCACGCAACGCACCCGCGCACAAGCGCGTGATCGACGACTTGCCGCGAATCCCGTTGACCAGCACCCGGTGCCTGATCCGGCGCAGATTTCGGTTGTGCCGCCGCTGTTCCACGATCCCACACACCAGCAGCACCAGGCAGGAGAGGGCATACACGGTGTAGAGGAAACGCATTCGGTTCTCCTAGACCAGCATCGGAACGGATGGGACGGCCGTCGGGGTGCGCTGTCTGCGCGCGGCGTCGAGACACTGCGAGAGCGTGCCGATCTCGTTGAGCCGCTCGGGATAGATCACGGTCTTCACGTCGCCCTGGGCCAATACCAGTGCCGCAGCGGCAAGACGTCGCAGCGGGCGCACGAAGCACAGGTGGTACCAGCCGAGCAGCAGCAGCGCCGCGGCCCCGGCGGCCAGCGCGGCGAACAGCACGTAGCGGCGAACCAGGTTGTCCGGCAAGGGAAGCGTGGTCAGCGGCTGTTGCAGCACGACGGTCCAGCGCAGCGGGTCGGTGCTCGGCGAGCCGGTGACGGTGGCCGCGGCGACGACGTACCACTCGCCGTCGATCTGGTCGGTGCCGGGCCGGCCGACGCCGCCGAGGGCGTCGGTGACGCTCTGCCGCAGGGCCTGGTCGGTGAGCATGTCGAAGGCGCGGTAGCCGTCGGCCGAGGCGAGGGTGCGCAGGCCGGAGTCGACGAGCTTGCCGTTGCCGGCGCTGCGGCGCAGGATCGACGACAGCTTGGTCACGTCGAGCTCGCCGATGAGCACGTGCGTGTGGTCGGGCAGCGGCGTGCTTGCGTACAGCACAGGAATGCGGCCGGCGGTGTTCTGTTGGTGCAGGCCGGATCCGGCCGGCGGGCGCTCGGCGGTGCGCAGCGGCGCGCGGCCGGCGGTGACCTGCACCGTGCCGGCGGCATCGGCGACGTAGACGCTGCGGTAGCGGTTGTTCTGCGCGATGAGGTTGTCCAGGGCCGGTTTCAGCGAGGACACGTCGGCATTGGCCCGGGTGGCGAAGGTGCGAAGGTCGCTCAGGGTCGCGGAGAGCTGGTCCCGCAGCGCGCCGGCGGTGACCTCGGCCAGGCTCCGCTCCCCCGGCACGACCAGGTCCGGCACGGTCGGCACGGTCTCCCGGGCGACGACGCCGATCACCGCCGAGCAGACCAGCAGCGGGGCGATGGCGGCGATCACCAGCACGCGGGCGGAAAACCAGCCGCGCCTGACCGGAATGATCTCGTTGCGCAGCGCGGCCGAGATGATTGTGGCCTCACGGAGCCGATATCTGCGGCGGTGGTGGCCGCCGAGGGCCTCGCCGCGCAGCCGGCGCAGCGGCCGCACGAAGCCGAACCCGAGCAGCACCAGCGTGATCAGCACCGCGGCGGTGAGCGTCGCCGCCACCCACGCGGTCTCCACCGGCGTCTGCTCCGCCCCATGGGCCGGCGCGGAGCCGACGAGCACCAGGTTGAGCCCAAGTGGCCGAGCGGGATCGCCCGTAAGAATCGGCGCGTAGACGGCAATCGGCGTCGTCCGGGCGCCGTCCACCACCGGGCCGGCGCTCTCGTCGCCGACCACGCTGCCGGCATCGGTGGCCGCGTTCGCGCTGGCCCTGGTCACCAGCCCCTGATATTTGGGATCGAACGACCCCCGCGATTTGACCACAGTGCCGTCGGATGTGGTCAGCAGCAACGCCGCGGCCGGCTCCCCGGACAGCGTGGTGGCCGGGATCTTCAGGCCGGTGGTGACCAGCACCAGCCACTGGGTGCCGGGCAGCGGGGCCGTGGTCAGCACCACCGCCGCGCCGGACTGGTCGCGCACCAGGTTGACGGTGATGCGGTCGACATCCTTGCTGGGCAAGGACTCCACCGGCACCGGCGCGCCCGTGCCGGCGAGCAGGGCGCCGGTGGTGCGGTGCACCAGGGCCAGGCCGAGGGCCTGCGGGGTGCTGCGGGTGAACGCGGCCAGGGTGCCGGCCGGGCTCGGGTCGGGGTGCACGGTGTACAGCGCGCCGGCCGTGCTCAGGTCGCCGGCGACGTCGCCGATCGAGTCGGCGGCGGCCCGGGCCAGATCGTTGACGAGCAGTTCCTGGGACTGCGCAACGACTTGCGGGCCGCCGCTGCGGCCGGCGGCCGGCAGTCCGATCACGCACCAGGCCACGAGCAGGGCCAACGCGGCCCCGACGACCGCGAGCGGGGCCCTGAGGCCGCCCGGAAACCCGTTCTCCACCGGCCTGGGGCCGGCCGCCATCGCCACCACGCGCGCTCCCTGTTCGGTCCACAGAGGACGGTTTCAACGCGGCGGCGGGGTGCTGCGTCTCAGACGTACTGTCTACTTCATTGCCTATTAGAGTATGATTGGAGTCACAAGGCAAGCACGATTCGCGACCGGACAACCGCCAGCAGCCACCGCCGGGCAGCCCGACCCACCGGAGATTTCCTGGTGTCTGTTCGAAATCTGCTGGTCACAGTGCTCGGAGTGGTGTGCGTGGCGGTGCTCGCGGTGATCAACGTTCCACAGCGCCCCGACGGGATCGACCTGGCCGAGCGGGCCTCACAGTTCGCCGGGGCCCTGGAGGCGGACGCACCCTACCGGCCGCCCACCGTGCGTGAGGGCCGGACCGCACTGGACGGCCTGATTCCGCTGCTCACCGGCGGAAAGGACACTCAGAGTGAGATGAAAACGCTTACACCACTGGGATTCACGGTCACCGACGGCCGGGACACCGTGTCCGGCCGGCACTTCACGCTGGCCGCCAGCCAGCCCGGCGACGAGCGGGGCTGGGGCATGTACCTCGCCGACTACGGCGCCACGCCGAAGCTGGTCATCGAGGTGCCGCATCCCAACTTCGACCTGGACACCGAACAGGTCGGTGTCCAGTTGTACCGGGCCCTGCCCGGATCCGCCGTGCTCATCGCCGGCGCGCACCGCCGGGCCGCCAACGGCCTGGCCGACGTCGCCCACAACGCGAACTCCCTGTTCAACCTGGTCGCCACCCAGCTGGCCCGCCGGGGGCTGCCGCAGGTGCAGCTGCACGGATTCGACGACGACAGCCTGCCCGGCATCGGCGTCGTCGTCTCCGGCGGCTCGACCAAGCACACCGCCCTGCACGAGCGGATCGCCGACCGGATCGAGGCCGACGGCACCGTGGTCTGCCGGGCCTGGCAGCAGAGCTGCGGCCATCTGGAGGGAACCACCAACGTCCAGGGCCAGGCCGCCGACTCGATGGGCGCGGTGTTCGCGCACATCGAGTCGGACAGCGAGATCCGGTCCCGACCCGAGCTGCGGGACCGGCTGGTGGCGGCGCTGGCCGCCGCGATCAACACCGGCCCCTAGCCTCGACCGCCGTCACCGACGCCAGCCCCGACACCGGACCGGATCGCGGGCACTGTCGTGTCGATCAGCTCTGGTCCAGGACGCCGACCACCTTGGTCGACAGGGAGGACGTGTTCACCACCCCCGGCCCTCCCGTTCGCACCAGCGGCGCCGTCTCACTGCTCACCGAACTTGTTGGCCAGGTTCGGCGTACCGTCGTCCGGGTGACGACTTGGCAGGAGTTCGCTGAAATCGCGCCGAAGATCGCCGCGATCTTCACCCGGCGACACGCCGCCACCGGCAACCTGTGCCTGCTGGCCACGCTGCGGGCCGACGGCTCACCGCGGATCAGTCCGATGGAGCCTCGCGTGTTCGAGGGGCAGCTGTGGATCGGCGGCATGCCGGGGACCACGAAGTTCCGGGATCTGGCCCGGGATCCGCGGTTCTGCCTGCACACGGCGACCGTGGACACGCACGTTTCCGACGGCGACGCCAAACTGTGGGGCACGGTGCACGATGTGCAGGACCTCGATCTGCACGCCCGGTACGCGGAGAATCTGTACCGGGAAACCGGCTTCGATCTCCGGGGCCGGGAGTTCAAGCCGTTCTACGCGGCGGATATCAGCAGCGCATCGGCGGTGGAGGTCGGGGACGGGCACATGGACGTCACGATCTGGAAGCGCGGCGAGGCGGAGCGGGTGGTGCGGAAGCACTAAGGCGCCGGCAACGCGTGCCCCGGACATGTCACATCCCGGGCCGGAACCCTTCCGCTGAGCAGATAATCGGTCGCATACCCGTCGACGCAGGCGTTGTGCACCTGCGGTCGATTATACAGCCCGTGCGATCCCCCGCCCTGTTCGACGACCATCCGCGAACTGGGCAGCAAAGCATGGGTCCGCAAGGCTCCCCCATACGGCGTGGCCCCGTCCAGCGTCCCCTGCAACATCAGGATCGGCGGCAGCCCCCGACCGTCGATCCGCGTCGGCTGGGCCCCGCTCACCGGCCAATAGGCGCAGGGCAGGTTCAAGGCGACATTGGCCCAGGTCTCGATCGGCGCCTTCACCGCGTACGCCGAATTGTCGCGATCCCACCGGGCCCATGATCGCGGCCACGAAGCGTCGTTGCAGCTCACGGCGGTGTAGGCGGCGGTGGAGTTCTCGGCCGACGCGGAGGTCGGATCGGCATCCCGGGCGTCGGCCAGCAGCGCCGAAGCGTCCCCACGCACCACGTAGTCGCTCAACGCCCGGGCATTGGCCACCCAGTTGGTGTCGAAATACACCGAATTGACGACCACCGCATCCAATTCGGCTGGTCCGAGCACCTCGACCGGGGCGGCGGCCAATCGTGACCGGGCGGATGAATAGGCGGCGTAGACATCGCGCATCGACTCGCCGAGATGGAATACGCTGTCGTACCGGGCGATCCAGGCGAACCACTCCTCGGCCCGGGTCTGGAAAGCGACGTCCTGGTCGAGGTTCTGCTGATACCACACGTTCGGGACCGACGCGTCGGCGGAGCTGTCCAGCACCATGCGCCGCACCCGCTGCGGGAAGAGCTGCCCGTACACGGCCCCGAGATAGGTGCCGTAGGACGACCCGTAGTAATTGATCTGCCGCTCCCCCAGCGCCTTGCGAATCTCGTCGATGTCCCGAGCTGTGTTCGGCGTGTTCAGGTACGGCAATTCTGGCCCACCACGCACAGCACACCCGAAAGCGTATTGCCGGGCCCGTGACCGGATCCGAGCCTTGTCGGCCGAGGAAACCGGATTCGGGTCGGCGGCCGGCGAGGCGAAGAACTGCCCGTCCACGCAGCTGACCGGGCTGCTCTGCCCCACGCCCCGGGGGTCGAAGCCGATGTAGTCGTAGGCGGCCCGGACCGACGCCGGCAGGATGTCGGCCTTGTAGAGCCCGCTGCTGCCCGGGCCGCCCGGGTTGTAGACGATCACGCCCTGGCGCTGCGGACCGGTGGCCCGCAGCCGCGACACGGTGATCGTCAACCGCGGCCCCCACGGCCGTGAGTAGTCCATCGGCACCGAAAGCGAGCCGCACTCGTAGTCCGGATGGCCGGGGCACGGATGGTCGAACAGCCCAGGGGCCGGTGCGCCCGTGACGAGATTGGCGGTCAACACCGCCACCACCGACAACACCGACCACATGGGCAGTCCTCCCGCCAACGATCAGAGCGACAGCTTGAAACCGAGGTGGCTGGCCGTGAAGCCGAGCTGCTCGTAGAACCGGTGGGCGTCGGTGCGGGCGGTGTCCGAGGTCAGCTGCACCAGGTTGCAGCCCCGCTCCCGCGCCTGGTCGATGGCCCACACCATCAGCTGCGACCCGAGGCCGGTGCCGCGTTCGGTGCCCCGCACCCGCACGCCCTCGATCTGGGCCCGGGTCGCGCCCTTGCGGGACAGGCCGGGCAGAAAGGTCAGCTGCATGGTGCCGACGACCTCGCCGTCCCGGTCGGCCACCACCAGGAACTGGTTGGGGTCGGCCTCGATGCCCTTGAATGCCGCCAGGTACGGGGTCAGGTCGTCGGGGGACTCCCTGGTCGCCCCGAGCACGTCGTCGGCGAGCATCGCCACGATCGCCGGCAGGTCCGTCTCGGTCGCCCGCCTGAACTGCACGTCACTCACGCTGTCTTCTCCCGTTGTCACGCCGTGGCCCCCATGCCATCGGCCTGCGCCGAGGGTACGGACACGATGAGGCGGCACCGCGCGACGGCCTCCCGGGCCAGCCGCACCGCGGTCGCCGGGTCGGGCCCGTCGGCCCGGGCCCACAGCGGGCGTGAGCCGGAATCGCTCAGCTCGCCGAGCTGGTCGCCGGGTTTCACCGCGACCACCACCCGGTCATCCGCGCCTTCCACCGACACCAGCGTGCCGGCGCACGGCGAGGCGCCGAACCAGATCGCCTGCGCCGGGCCGCCGGGCTCGGCCAGCCGCTGCCGAAGGCCCGGCAGCACCGTCTCGCCGAGGGTCTGGGCCACGACCAACCCGACCAGATCCACGCCGGTGGCGTCCTTGGCCAGGTACGGAATCTCGTCGCCGGCCAGCCGCAGATGGGTTTCGATCGTGCGCGGGCCGTCGTCGGTGAGCACCAACTCGGTGTGGCACGGCCCATCCCGCACGCCGAGCGCGGACAGCACGCGGGCGGTGTGCCGGCGCACGGCCTCGGCGGTGTCGGCGTCCAGCTCGGCCGGGATCACGTGGCCGAGTTCCACCAACGTCGCCGGGTCGGTGAACTTCTGCGTCACCGCGACGACAACGTGTTCTCCCTGCTCGGAGAAGGACTCCACGCTGATCTCGCGGCCGGTGAGGAACTCCTCGACCAGCACCCGCGCCGCGCCGGCCCGGCCGGTGTGCGAGGAACCGACACACCGCTCGTATCGGGCCGAAGCGTCTTGCGGATCGCAGATCACGCCGACCCCGGCGCTGCCCGAGCCGTCCAAGGGCTTGACGACCCAGGTTCCCGGATTGTCCGCGACCCACCGGGCCAGGTCCTCGGCGTTGTCGACCGTGTGGCTGCGGACCCGCTCTACCCCGGAAGCAGCCAGCACGCGGCGCATGGTCGCCTTGTCGTGCACGGCGGCGACCGTGTCCGGCGCGTGCATCGGCAGCCCCAGCGCGACACCGACGGCCGCCGCCCGATCCTGGTCCCGTTCGCCGAGAGTGGCGATCCTGGTGACCGGATCGGCGGCGTGGATCAGGGCCGCCGCGTCGATCCACTCCTGGTCGGGGCAGTCCGGGCCGAGCGCCACAACCCGTTGGTGCCCGGCCGGTTCCCACAGCCGGGGCAGCAGAGCGAGCTGGCACAGCACGGAAGTCCTCACCCCGGGCCGATGTGCGCGCAACAGACCGGGAATCTCCATGCCCCCGCCCACCACGAGCACATGTTCCTCATCACTCACCGCAGCACCTCCACCCGTCGGCCACCGGCCACCATCAACACCGCGCCCACGGCGAACGTCGCCGACAACGCCACCCAGCCGACCGGCCCACGGAGCACCACAGCCGTCATGAACGGCGGCCCGAAGCACAGCTGGGCCGCGATGCCGAGGTTGAACACCCCGATGTAGGCCCCAGCCGAATGCTCGGGGGCCAACAGGTGCGAGAGCTCGAATCCGGCTGCCGTGTGCAGATTCTCCCCTACTGTCAACGAAATCACCGCCAACGCCGCCAGGACTGCGGCCACCGTCGGGCCGGTGAACTCGGCGGCCATGAACAGCAGGCACGCACCGATCAACGGCAGCGCCGCGCGGATCACCGTGCGGCGGGCCGCGCTCAGGCCGATGCTCCACTTCGTCAACGGCACCTGGAGCGCCACCGTGAGCACGGTGTTCAACGCCAGCAGCGGGCCGACCAGCGCCGGCGGCGCGGTGGACTTTGTCACCAGCCACAAGGGAATCAGCGTGAACAGCACCGAGTCGTGCAGTGTCAGCAAGGCATTGCCCACGGACATCAGCAGATATCGCCCGTCGGCGGTGGGCAGTGTGGTCGGTGGGCGTTCCCGCGCCACCGGCCGGGCATCCCGGTTCAACACGCGCACGACCAGCAGCAGCCCGACGTAGGACAAAGCGTTGACAGCAAAGCCGAAATGGAACGCGCTGACCGTGTTCACCGCGATCAGCACGCCGGAACCCAGTAGCCCCAGGCTCATGCCGGCGTTGCGCATCGTCCGCAGCACGGCCAGCGACCGGCTGCGCTGCTCGACCGGCTCGACCTGCACCACGAACACCTGCTGCACCGGCGTGCTGCCCCGGTCCAACAGGCTGACCACGCAGGTCAGCACCAGGTAGGCGGCGAACGAGTCCACGAACAGGAAGCCGGCGTAGCCGATCGCCCGGGCCAGCAGCAGCACGCTCCACACCCGGCCGGCCCCGAACCGGTCAGCCAGCCAGCCGGCCGGCACCGGGCCGGCCAAGCCGAGCAGGTTGGCCACGCCCAGCGCCACACCGACGCTGACCGGGTCGATGCCGACGTGCGTGACGACAAAAACCGGGATCAGGGCAAGGAAAAGCCCGCTGCCCATGGAATCCACCGCGGCCGCGCCGGCCAGCAGCCGGCCGGCGCGGGTGTGCGGGACGTAGGCCCGCAGCAGGTTCGCGACACTCACGGCGAAACGGTGTCCAGCACGCTGGTCACGTCGGTGACCCAGTCGCGGCGGGCCGGCAGCTGGCCGGTGATGGCCTTGTCGAACTCGGCCCGCAGGGTGGTGAACACCGGCCCCGCGCTGCCGCCGCCGACCGGCAGACCGTCCAATGTGGTCACTGCCACCAGCTCCATCGCCGTGCCGGCCAACAGAACCTCGTCGGCCATCCGAAGATCGGCCGGGGCCAGCGGGCGTTCCTCGGTCGGCACGCCGACATCGGCGGCCATGGTCAGCACGGCGTCGCGGGTGATGCCGGGGAGAATTCCCTCCGACACCGGCGGCGTCACCAGAACTCCGTCCAGCAGCGCGAACACGTTGGCCGCCGAGGCTTCGGCGACGCGGCCGGCCTGGTTGAGCAGGATGGCCTCGTGATCGCCGCCGCGCACCGCCTCCAGCCGGGCCAGCGACGGATTGATGTAGCCACCGGTGGATTTCACGCTCGGCGGCAGCTGCGCCGGACCGCTGCGCACCCAGCCGCTGGTGCGGACCCGGATGCCATGGTCGGCGTCGGGCAGGTAACCCGACCAGGCCCAGCAGCCGATCGCCACCCGCACCTGGTCCAGCTGCCCGGCCACCGACATCGCGCCCTCGCGCAGGAACACCAGCGGGCGCAGGTAACCGGAGGAAAGCCCGGAGCGCAGGGCCATGTCGGCGCAGGCGCGGATCAGCTCCTCCTCGGTGTGCGGGACGGTCATGCCCAGCGCCCGCGAGGAGTTGACCAGCCGCCGGATGTGCTCCCGCAGCCGGAACACCAGCGGCCCGTCCAGTTCCGGCGTCCGCGAGGGATAGAACCGGATCCCCTCGTAGGCGCCCCAGCCGTAGTGCAGGCTGGGGTTGAGCACGTGCACCATGGCGTCGGCGCCGGCCACCACCTCACCGTCGATCCACACCGGACCCGAGGTCACGTCCATCGGTCTACTCCCCTGTTCACAGGCCACATTCCTCGGTCAGCCGCAGGCGCTCGCCGCGGTCCTGCCAGCGCAGGGCGGTGCGCAGTCTCTCGTGGTCGGGCAGGTGGACAACGCCCAGGCGGGGCTCGAAGTGGCAGCCCCGGGTGCGCTTGGCCGGGTAGCTGGCCAGGCCCAGCTCCAGCCGGCGGACGCCCCGGGGCAGCCCCCACTCCAGCGCGTCGTAGTAGACGACGTTGAAGTAGCAGAAGTCCTTGGGCCCCAAGCGGTCGTAGTCGAACCCGGCCGTGCGGGCGTACAGCGTGTCGTTGCGGCGCAGGCAGATCACGAAGCCCACGGGCTCGTCCTCGCGCAGGGACCGAATCACCATCAGGTCCTCGCCGCACCAACGGGACAGCGCCTCGAACTCGGCGATCGTGCGATCGCGCTGGTCGGGCAGGCCGTAGCGGGTACGCAAGGCACAGCGCAGCTCGACCAGGTCGACGCCGATGGCGTCCGGGCCGGTGGTGATCGTGCTGCGGTCGGGGCCGGCCAGGTAGCTGCGGCGCTCGTGCAGCACCCGGGTTCGACGCCGCGAGGACAGGCCGTTGACGTAGTCCTCCCAGGTGCTGCCCTCGCACTCCAGCACGCTTTCCGCGCCAAGCACCGCGATCTCGTGCTCGGGCGTGAGGGCCGGCCGCATCCAGTCCAGCAGGCCCTCGGTCAGGTACAGCAGGCCATGGCTGGCGCAGCCGAGACTGTCGGCCACCTCGGCCACCGCACCGGGCAGCTCCCGGCACAGGGCGATTCGTTCGTCCTTGTCCAGCAACGGATCCAGCGTGATGCCGTGGTGCGCGCCATGCGTGCCCAGCACGATGCTCGGGTACGCCGCCAGCCGGTCCTCGGTCAGGTCGAGGTCCTGGTACTGCTCGGACTCCGGCAGCCGCTTGTGGTCGCCGAAGGCCCCTTCGTTGCCGATCATCGCGGGGAGGTCGTAGAACAGCAGGCCGCCGGGTTTTTCGCTACGCAGCAACGGGGCGAGCAGCGCCGGCCGGCCGTCACGGATAGCGGCCAGGTGCAGGACCGGGTGCTGGGGCAGGGCTTCGGTCACCCGGCGGAAACCCGGGGCCGACCACACCGGCGTGTGGCCGACCGGATCCACCCAGCGCTCGAAGTCCACTTCGGACAGATCGACGAGTTCCCACTTCATCCGGCGCCACCCACCGAGGTCGGCTCCTGCCAGCCGACCTTCGCCTCCACCAGCTCGGCCGACTCCTGGATCCGTTGCCGCAGCTCCAGTTCGTTGTCGGCGGTCACGGTCCAGGTGACCACGAAGTCGCCGGACTTGCGGGCCTCGTAGCGGTCCCGGTCCCAGACCTCGCCGGGCGTGGCCAGCACCTCCAGGTCGTGCACCCAGGCCGGCGCCTCGGTCGGCACGCTGGTGATCCGCCCGAGCCTCGGCGGCAGGCCGAAGTTCGCCACCGAGCCGGCCTTCGAGGCCGCGTCGGCGATGGCCGCGACGTCGACCGGGAGGCCGGCGGCGATGCGCAGCCAGGTGTCCCGCAGGTCCAACCCCAGGGCCCGGTTGATCATGGGCGGGATGGGGTGGCCCGGCAGTCGGGACGCGATCTCGCACAGCACCGGCCGTCGGCCGTCGGCGACGAAGAACTCGGCGTGCAGCAACAGATCCGACGCCGCCGGCAGCGCCTCGACCACCCGCCACAGCTCCTCGGTCAGCGGGCCGTGCCAGGGGTGATCGGCGGTCAGCAGCAGACTGCCGCTGCCGCTGTCCTCCCAGTGGGCCAGGCACGCCAGGTCGGTGTAGGCGGCCGGCAGCGCGAACACCGGCTTGCCGTCGACCAGCAGGCCGTCCACGTGCACGACCTCGCCGGGCACGAACTGCTCCACCACATGGTCGGCCAGCTGATCCGGCAACTCGGCGAGATCGGCTGCCGACCGCAGGATCCGCACGCCGACGCTGCCCGAGGCCGACCGCGGCTTCAGCACGGCCGGAAACCCCTGCGCGGCAACGAATTCCCGTACCTCGAACGCCGTTTCCACCGTTTGGCCGGCGGGCCCGGGCAGCCCGGCGGCGAGGGTGTGCTCGCGCATCAACGACTTGTCCCGATAGGCCAACGCGCTGGGCGGCCGTTGTCCGGGCAGGTCGAGGGTCTCGCGCAGCTGCGCCGCCGCCAGGACGTCCGCCTCGGCGAAGGACACCACCCGCTGGAACCGGTGGTGCCGCGCTAGGTCCAGACCGGCCGCCACCAGCGTTTCGGTGCGGTAGTCGGCGACCTTCACCACGGCGTCGGCCCCGACCGGCACCGGCCCGCCGGTGATGACCACGCAGCCGTCGACTCCGCTCAGGTCCAGCCCGCGCTGCCGGGGGCTGACCAGGACCAGGATCACGGGAACTCACTCCCCAACCGGTCGAGCAACGCGATGGTCGCCGAATCGAGCTCGATGCCCTCCCGCAACTGCCGTTCCCGGTGCGCCCGCTGGGGATCGCCGGGGATCAGCACCGGCACATCGGGCTCCGCCGGCGAATTCGACCGGACCGCGCCGATCAGCCGGGTCATGGCCGCCGTTGCCTGCTCGCGGCCGCCGAGGGTGTCGGGGTCGATGGCGATGAGCAGGTGCGCGACCCGGCGGCCCTCGTCGACGGTGCCGATGTGCGGCATCTCGAAGTCGAGCGGGCCGCCGACCAGCACCGCCGTCAGCACGGTGACGGCCATGGCCAGCCCCTGGCCCTTGTACCCGCCGAGCGGCGACAACGCCGATGCCTGGGCCGGATCCGTGGTGCCCTGGCCGCCGGCGTCCACGGCCCAGCCCGGTTCCAGCGGCCGGCCGACTCGGCCGCGTTCCTTGATCTCGCCGAAGCAGACCTGGCTGGTGGCCATGTCCAGGACGAACTCGTCGCCGTAGGCGATGGCGATCGGGTTGGTGCCGAACAGCGGCGCGGTGCCGCCGAACGGGGCCACCCGGTTGGCCGCCGATGTCGTCACGAAGCCGAGCAGCCCGGCGTCGGCGATGCGGCGGGCATAGCAGCCGGCCGCGCCGAAGTGGTTGGAGCGCTGGACGCCGACCACGCCGACGCCGAACCGCGCGGCCCGTTCGACCGCCAGCTCCACGCCCCGCAGCCCGGCGACCACGCCGAGGGCGTCACCGGCGTCGAGATGCACGACCGCACCGGAATCCTTGCGCACGGCCAACTCCGGCTCGGCAACGGCGACCCCGCGCTCCAGCTCGTCCAGAAACGGCCCCAGCAAACGGATCCCGTGCGTGTGCACGCCCAACAGCGAGGTCTCCACCAGCACCTCGGCGACCTCGGCCGCCTCCTTGACGCCCTTGGCCTCCAACGCCGCCGTGGCGACGCGGAGCACATCCGCCGGGCTGGTCCAGCGGTGAGTGTCCACAGTGGTCATGCCCCACTCCCCTCATGAGCCGGTGAGGTCCAGTCCGGCACGAAGCCGGTGCCGGCGCCGCCGGCCAGGCGGATGCGGCCGGTGTCGTCGAGCCGGGCGCCGGTCCCGGTGTCGATGTCCAGCAACGCGACCGTGTCCAGGTCGACATGGTCGGCCAGCCACGCGATGTGCGCGGCCGCGCTGGCCCCGGCCGAGGACTCGGGCAGGCAGCCGAGCATGCTGGCCACGCCCAGTTCCCGGCACTCGCGCAGCATGGCCAGCGCCGGGGTGAGCCCGCCGGCCTTGAGCACCTTGACGTTGATGCCGTCGAACCGGCCGGCGGCCGGCCGCACCTGCTCCGGCGTGGTCACCGACTCGTCGGCGAAGATCGGCACCGGGCTGCGGTCGCGGGCCGCCAGCTGGCCCTCGATCTCGGTGACCGCGAACGGCTGCTCCAGGGCGATCACGCCAAGGCCCGGCAGCTCGTCCAGCACCTCGAACAGTGCTTCCGGCTGCCAGCAAGCGTTTCCGTCCACCCAGAACGGGGCGTCGGTGTGCTCCCGCAGCGCCCGCAGCACGTGCAGGTCGTCGGCCTTAGCCAGCTTCACCTTGTAGAGGCCCCAGCCCGGCGTGCGGTTCAGCTTGTCCACCATGACATCCACGGTGTCCAGGCCGATGCTGTAGCTGGACGGCAGGCCTTCCGGCACCGGCAGCCCGAGGTGCTCGAACAGCGGCACGCCGGCCAGCCGGGCCGCCAGGTCGTGCGCGGCGACGTCCAGCGCCGCCAACGCGAACGGGCAGTCGTCGAGCTGGTGCGCCAGCCGGTACCAGGTCTGCTCCGGCTGGCGCGGGTCGAGGCCCTCCAGGTCGAGTTCGTTGAGCCGCTTGACCACCGTGTCGGTCTCGGAGTTGTAGACGGCGGTCATGAACGCCGACGCCTCGCCCCACCCCGACTCGCCGTCGGCATCGAGCTCGACCAGGACGGCGCGGTGCTCGGGAATCTCCTCCCGGGCGCACCGCCACACGTCCTTGTCCCGCATCCGCACCAGGTGCGTGCGCAGCCTCATCCGAAGAACTCCCGGTCGTGCTCGCCGTACGGGTGAAGCTCGTTCCACCACTGCGCTTCCGCGTCGAAGCGGGCGTGGAACGGCCGGCCCACCAGCTCGGGATTCCGATGTTGCAGGAACCTCAGCGCGAACGCCGGTCCATTGTGGAGGTTCACAACGCCGTCGATGGCGACCTTGCCCGGCGAGGCCGACATCACCGGGCCGCGGGCGCTGCGCCCCAGCCCGGACAGGCCCTTGATCGCGCCGCGGTAGATCTCCAGCGCCCGGGCCAGCGGCAGCCCGAAGTACCGCCGCGCGCCGGTGTCCCGTTCGACGAACATGTAGTACGGCACGATTCCGTTGCGGACCTGGTCCTTCCACAGCCGCGCCCACACGTCCGGGTCGTCGTTGACGTGCCGCACCACCGGGGCCTGCGACCGCAGCACCGCCCCGGTCCCGGCCAGCCGCCGCAGCGCGGCCCGGGCGGCGTCGGTGTCGAGCTCGGCCGGGTGGGACAGGTGCAGCATCAGCGCCACGTGCTTGCCGGCGTCCACCAGCGCGGACAGCAGGCGCAGCAGGTCGTCGGCCTCGCGTCCGGCGAGCACACGGTGCGGCCAGAACGACACGGCCTTGGTGCCGATGCGGATCGTCTGCACGTTGTCGTGCTCCGGGCGCAGCAGCGGCCGCAGGTACTGCTCGATCAGCTCGGTCCGCATCACCAGCGGGTCCCCGCCGGTGAGCAGCACGTCGGTGATCTCCGGGTGGCGCCGCAGGTGCGCGGTCATCACCTCCGGCCCCGACACCGCCAGCTTCAGGTCGCTGCGGTCGACGAACTGGGCCCAGCGGAAGCAGTAGCCGCAGTAGCTGTGGCAGGTCTGCCCCTGGCGTGGGAACACCAGCAGCGTCTCGTGGTACTTGTGCTGGAGACCCCAGCCGTCGGCGTCCTCCTCCTCCTGCGGCACGTTCAGCGCCAGCTGGTCGCCCGGGTGCGGGTTGAGCCGGTCCCGGACCGCGTCCACGGTCGCGCGCAGGCCGGCGCGGTCCTGCGTGCGCATGGCCAGCTCCACCGCGGCGAAGTCCTCCGGCGGCAGCATGTCCCGGTGCGGGAACAGCAGCCGGTACATCGCGTCGTCGGGCGCCCGGTCCCAGTCGATCAGCTCCCGCACCACGTACGAGCTGACCTTGAACGGCAGCACCTGGGAGACCACGTCGACCTCGTGCGCGAGCCCGGCGTCGCCGGTGCGCTCCAGCACCAGCTCACGCAGCCGCCGACCGGAGACCGTGCGCAGCGTGGGCTCGGTCTCGACGGTCACCGTCACTGGTTCACCACCGACTTGCCCCAGTCGAAGTCGACCTGGTCGAGCACGTCCATCTCGGACAGCAGCGAGTGCAGCCCGGTGTAGTCGCGGACCAGCCGGGCCCGGCTGGTGTCCTCCTTGGTCTCCTGGACCATCCGCCGCCAGTTCGGCACGTTCTCGATCTCCAGGATGCGTTCCCACGTGGTGTAGTCGGTGGCCACGAACGCGTCCAGGCCGGCCAGCAGCATGTCCAGGAAGAACCGCCTGCGGTCCGGGTCGAGCACCTCGTAGACGATCTTGCCCAGCTCGTCGGAGATCGAGGCGTGGCAGTACTCGTCGCGGTTGTGCAGCTTGGCCGTGGTCGAGTTGATCACCTGGATGTCCTGGTCCTCGGCCAGCAGGTCGAGGTAGGCGTTGATGGAGATCTCCGAGACGGTGGCGAAGGCCAGCGTGGTCAGGCTGCGCTGCCAGCGCTCGTCGCAGCCGTCCCGCAGCTCCTGGTGCACACGGGCGGTGTGCGAGGAGGGCAGCCAGGCGTCCGGCAGCTCCGCCTGGCGCTTGCGCCTGGTCACGGCGCTGGCGTTGATGTGCATGAGCGTGTGGTACTGCTCGTCGACCATGGCCTGGGCCAGCGCGATCTCCATGTCCTGGCCGCCAAGGCCCGGGAACTCGCCCTCCATGACCAGCGCGAAGGCCGGGTTGGCCACCCGCTGCTCGGCCAGCACGGTGTGCCGGTTGTAGGCGATCCAGGACCAGCTCAGCAGTCGTGACCTGGTGTGATCGGGCAGGCCCTGCCAGATCGGATGGTCGCGGAACGGAATGATGCCCTCGGGATAGTCCGGGCGGGCCAGCTCGAACAGCTCGTCGAGGTCGGGCTCGTCCCGCTTCACCGTCGCCCGCCGCCGCCAATTGCCGGCGAGCCGGGTGATGATAGCGCTTTCCGCCACATCCGTGGGATCGAAGGACGGCAGCCCCGGGATATGCGTGAAATTGTCCTCCACGGTCACGCGACCCTCCGGTCCGAAACCCAGAACCGGGTGAGGTGGCGGGCCTTGTCGACATAGCTGGAGCGGGCGTGCAGCATGCGCTGGTTGTCCCAGATCAGCAGCGCGCCGTCCGGGATGAGGATGCTCTGGCGCAAGCGCTGGAAGGTGTCGCTGACGAAGTGCGCCAGCTCCCGGCCGGCCTCGCCCAGCGGCAGCTGGTCGGCGTCGGGGGTGCTGTCCAGCGGCGGGTCGTAGTCACCGCTGGTGAGCAGGTTGAAGCTGAAGCGCAGCAGCCGCTTGCCGTCGGCCCGGGTGCGCAGCAGCTCGGTGCGCACCGGGTGCGGGGCCGGGCCGGGGAAGTCCAGCTTGGCCTCGGTCAGCAGCGCCAGCTGGGCCGGGCTCAGCTCGGGCAGCAGCGACTCGACGTCGAGCAGGTCGGTGTGGCCGCCGCCGCACCGGGCCTGCTGATGGCAGAACAGGGCCAGGTAGGCCGGGCTCGGGTCCCAGCCGGGGGCCTCGGTGTGGGCCAGGATGGTGTTCACGCTCTGTGAGTACGACCGTCCCTCGTTGCCCGGGCGGTAGGTGACCTCGTGCGTGAGCGTGCCGTGGTATTGCGGAATCAACTCACCTATTTCGCGCAGCAATTCGGCGGCGGCGTCCTGATCGCCGACGTCCCTGATCAGCGCGTAGCCGTGTTCGTCGAGAACGGCCTGCGTCAAGCGCGTCGAGGCCGGCGTGAGCAGAATTGGCTTGGACACAACTAATCCCCAGTCATCCGCATCTAGTGCTCCCCAGTAGGCCAGGAACGTCGAAACGTCCCACGTCCACGACCGAGCTTGGCCAATGTTACAAGAACGTCTCAATGTGATCAGCGTCACACCCCAGTGACATAACGGAAACCTTGAACCGACAACGCTCCAATGCTAACGCCGATGTGATCCGCAACACACTTCACCTCGTGGACCGGCGACGATTACGGCGCGTCAACATCTGTCAACTGTGAAACACCCCGCCCGAGGGCGCGGGTGTCCGGATTTCCTGCCCCCGAGCGCCGAGAACAGGGGTCCGGAAAACCCGACCTCTCCTCATGTCCGGCGCCGTTTTGCGCAAAAACCTTCACATTCGGGGCCGCGGGTCGGCGCCGAACCGCCGCTCGCTACCGTGTGCGAATGGCCAACGAGGACACCGCGCCCATCCCGCTGCAGACGACCGTGGCGCGCCCGGGCGTCCGCACCGTCGCGGCGCTGTTCCTCGGCGGCGCGCTGCTGATTGCCAGCACCTTCCCCGACCTGGTGACCGTGTCGCTGCCACCCGACCCCACCGGGGTGCAGACGTCCATCACCGCCTGGGGCATGGACCTCGGCATCGGCCACACCATCCAGCAGTACCTCGGCATCGCCACCCTGATCATCGGCGTCGCCCTGGTCGCGGTCGCCGCCGCCGCGCTGCGGCGCGAGTTCCGCTGGACCCGCAACGCCTCCCTGATCGCCGGCGGCCTCGGCGTCGCCGCCGGGCTGCAACTGGCCGCCGCCGGCTACAGCACCGGCGCCTTCCTGTCCCAGCTGGCCAGCACCAGCGGCGACCCGGTGTCCTTCAGCATCGGCGCCGGCGTCGTGCTCGCCCTGCTCGGCGCGCTGGCCTCCCTGCTCGCCCTCGCCTTTCCGCCCCGGCACGACCTGGTCGCCACCGCGGTCGAGCCCGTGGATGAGGAGGAGCCCGTCGTCGTCACGCGCATCGAGGACGCCGACGAGACGGAGTGAGTGTCGAGAACGCGGCCCCGGCTTCGACACCGGGGCATGCTGACTGAATTCACCGCCACCCTGGTCCGCAGCCCGGCCAAGGGCGGCTGGACGTACGTGGTCTGGCCCCGTTCCGCCGAGTTCTTCGGCACCCACGGCTTGGTCAAGGTGCGCGGCGCCGTCGACGGTGTGCCGTTCGAGAGCTCCTTCATGGCCCTGGGCGACGGCACCCACAAGCTCCCGGTGAAGGCCGCCGTCCGCAAGGCCATCGGCAAGGACGTCGGCGACCAGGTCCACATCCGCCTCGACGAACGCCTCTGACCACCGGCGCTTTTTGTGTCATGAAGGGCCCCATACTGACGTTCAACAGTACTTTGTCACTTTGTCAGGGAGTGTGGTTTGATCTTGTGCTGTGGATCTTGGTCAGGTGGAGTCGCTCAATGACGAGTTGACCCGGTTTGTGGCGGAGGTTTT